>CAYMWV010000018.1:0-32355 GCA_964394395.1 uncultured Sediminispirochaeta sp. | reverse complement strand
AAAAGAGCAAGTTGATGCTTCTTGCCCCCATCATCCGGGGAAAAAAGGGGGAGCATCAGAAGGTACTGGAAGATGCGGTTAAAGCGGGCTTTGTCCGGGTACGGGTGGACGGAGAGATCCTCTCCCTGGATGAGGATATAACACTGGAGAAAAAAAAGAAGCACACCATAGAGGTTGTTGTCTCCCGGGTAAAAATATCCCAGGATATCCGTAAGCGTCTCGCAGAAGATGTGGAGACCGCCCTTGAGCTTGCCGATGGGAACATCCTGGTTGTAGAGCAAAGCAGTACCGGGGAGGAGCTGGAGCATTTCTTTTCCCGGAAGAGTGCCTGTCACAGCTGCGGGTTCAGCATGCCTGAGTTGCAGCCCCGGCTTTTCAGTTTTAACAATCCCTATGGAGCTTGTCCTGTCTGTTCAGGTATCGGGATGACCCTGGAATTTGATGAAAAACTGGTCATTCCCGACTCCTCGCTATCCTTTAATCAGGGGGGAATTGCCACTTCAAATCCCGACTCTGCCTGGCATCGCAGCTGGTTTGAATCCCTGGCTGCCCACTACAATTTTTCCCTGGACACCCCCTTAAACAAGCTCCCCAAAAAGATCTATTCCATTATTCTTCACGGCAGCGATGAAGATATCGATGTTACCTATGTGAATAAGAAGAAAACGGGTAAATTCGAATACTCTACCCAGTTTCGGGGAGTGCTCAACGACCTGAAACGGCGCTATCTGGAGACAAGTTCGGATGGGATCAAACAGTGGTTGGAAAGCTTTATGGGCCAGCGGAAATGTCCCGCCTGTCACGGTAAGCGGCTCAAACCGGAAGCTTTGTCAGTACGGATAGGGGAGAAGTCGATTTTTGAAGTTTCATCCTTCTCGGTGAATGATTCCATCACCTTTTTTGCAACCCTCCCCCTGGATGATACGGAAAAGAAGATCAGCAGTCAGATCATGAAAGAGATTAATGACCGGCTTCGGTTTATGAAGAGTGTCGGCCTGGAATACCTCACTCTGGAGAGAAGGGCCAGCACCCTTTCCGGGGGGGAAGCTCAACGGATTCGCCTGGCTACCCAGATAGGTTCAAGTCTGGTAGGGGTGCTCTACATCCTGGATGAGCCCACCATCGGATTGCATCAACGGGATAACGACCGCCTTATTGGCACCCTTAAACATCTACGGGATATTGGAAATACCCTGGTGGTGGTTGAACATGACGAGCAGACCCTGAGAACTGCAGACTACCTGGTAGACCTTGGCCCCGGAGCGGGGGTCCATGGCGGGTATGTGATTGCCAAAGGGACCCTGGAGGAGATTGAATCCAATCCAGCTAGCATTACCGGAAGGTTTTTATCCGGTAAGGAGACTATTGCCCTTCCGGAGCAACGTCGGCAGGGTAACGGTAATGAGATCTTCCTCAAAGGGGCAAAAGAGCATAATCTAAAAAATCTTGATGTCCATTTTCCCCTTGGAAAGATGATTGGGGTTACCGGAGTAAGTGGATCGGGAAAATCCACTCTGATTGAAGAGATCCTTCACCCGGCCATATCCAATCGGATAGGAAAAAGCCATTTACCCGAAGGCGCCTATGATAAAATTCTTGGCCTGGAGCATATTGATAAGATCATCAATATTGATCAGAGCCCAATCGGAAGAACACCAAGAAGTAACCCCGCTACCTATGTAGGTCTTTTCACTCCCATCAGAGAGCTTTTCGCTTCCCTGCCGGACGCAAAATCCCGGGGGTATAAACCGGGGCGTTTTTCTTTCAATGTGAAGGGAGGCCGGTGTGAACATTGTCAGGGAGATGGAACGATCAAAATCGAGATGCACTTTTTGCCCGATGTCTATATCACCTGCGATGTGTGTAACGGAAAACGGTTTAACCGGGAGACCCTGGATGTTCGATACAAAGGGAAAAACATCCACGATGTACTTGAGATGACCGTGGAAGAGGCGAGGGAGTTCTTTACCCATATTCCACCGGTAAAGAGGCGGCTGGACACCCTCCATGCGGTGGGCCTTGACTATATCAAGCTGGGGCAGTCAGCCCTTACCCTCTCCGGAGGGGAGGCTCAACGGGTAAAGCTAAGTCTGGAATTGTCGAAACGGAGTACAGGAAAGACCTTCTACCTCCTGGATGAACCTACTACGGGGCTTCACTTTGTGGATGTAAAAAAGTTGATGGAGGTGCTTCATCAGCTGGTTGAATTGGGGAATACCGTACTGCTCATTGAACACAATCTTGATGTCATCAAACAGCTTGATCACATCATCGACCTGGGCCCGGAGGGGGGTGAAGGGGGCGGCGAGATCATTGTGTCGGGAACACCGGAAGCTGTAGCTTCCAATACCAAGAGTTATACAGGTCACTATTTGAAAGAAATACTCCGGGAGAGATAGCTTAGTGTCCATAGATCGGGGACGACATCTTCTATCAGCGTTGATGCTGATTACCCTTGTTTTTCCCCTCTTCCCCGACTCTGCCCGAACCATCGTAATTGATAGTGCAAACGATCTGGCCTCATATCTATCATCACAAAAAGAGGAGCGGTATTTTGAATTAAGTGGAAATGTGGCCTTGCAGTTCTCCGAGAAGGAGGGGACTTCGGTCCACCATATTAGAGCCGACTATCTATTTTTCAATCGGGAAAAGTCGATCCTCACCGCAAAAGGCAATGTTGAATATATACTTGAACAGAAGGGTTCCAGCGAAACCTTCCGGGGAAAGAGTCTGGTTTTTAATATTGATGATCTGACGGGTCTCTTTTTCGACGGTGAAAGTAGAAAAACCCAGAAGGCGGATGATAAATCTATCGACTTTCACTACCAGGGTGAAAGGATTCAACGATTCGAAGATGGGAGCGTACTCCTGGTAAAGGGGCTTATCAGCTCCAGTAAAGATCCCGATCCCTACTACAGCATCCAAGCAGAACAGATCAGTATCCTGCGCCCCGGAGAGTGGGCTGTAAAGAACGCCTTTCTCTACATGGGCCGGGTTCCTCTCATCCCCTTACCCTTCTTCTTTATGCCTTCAGACACCTTTCTCTTTCATCCCAGTTTCGGAATGAACGAAATGAAAGGCTACTTTGTACAGTCAACCAGCTATATAAAAGGTACTTCCGATGAGGCGAGAAGCGGAGGCCTCTCGATCCTCCAGTATCTGGAAGATGATACTGACCAGTACACCATGGTTCGGGATGGCCTCTTTCTTCGCCGGGAAGAGTTGCCGGAAGGAGAAAAACCGGAAAAAGGCTATCTGAAGATCCTGGCCGATTACTACCATCTCCTGGGAGCCCATGTCGCTTTGGAGGGGGAGTGGGAAAAAAGCACTCTGAGTACCGGTATCGCTTTTACCAGAGAGGTGTATGATTTGGGTACCTTTGGGTACTCTTTTCTCAATCCCGCCTCCGGTATCAACTCTCCGGTGTGGCAGAAACCCGAGCTGTTTTCATTCCAGTTTCCCTTTCGTTTCTATCTGGACCTGAAAAGCGAGATAGCCCTGGGCTCCTATTTCAGCAGCACCATTACTCTTCCCTTATATTCTGATCCGACGGTTCGCTCCCTCTTCTATCCCCGCAAGGAGGGGATGCAATGGAAGGAGTTTATCGATCCAGATACCGTTTTGGATACAGGTCTTAATCCCTCGAAAAACCTTGTCCCGGAGCTGGTACTCAAAACAAAGAAGAGCATCTACCTGGACAGGGATAATCGCATCAGTTTTTCTCTTCCTTATCTGCGCTTAAAAGGTTCCCTCGCCTCCAGAGACTCTTTCGGAGTGGATGAGTTCCCCCTTTCCTGGTACTATCCGGAATACCTTATTGGTCCGGACCTCTCTTTCTCCCTGAACATGAAGCTCTTTGACACAACAAAAAGGGATAAAAAGATTCAAATCCCCCTGGATCCTCCGGGCTCCTGGCAAAACGACTCTTTCCAACAAGGGGATGAGCGGGAAGAGGGGAATGAGGGGAGTGATCCCAAGAGTTCTGGCGACGGCAGCTTTATCCCCCCACCAATTCTTTCCGGAGATGAACAAAGAAAGACAGAAAAACCCTCTTCATTTTTTTCAAACTCCCTGCTGCTTTCCATCAAACCCCACATCACCAGCCGGAGTATCTACAACTCAGCAGGGGTAGATACCGTTGATACAGTTGCCTACAGCCCCGATTATCATATTCGACACATAAAGGGGAGTGGTTCCGCCGATTACACTGCCGATATTGCAAATGGTCTTCTTATTATAAAAAACAGTCTCACTTTCAACGGCAGCTATCAGAAGCATATTCGGGAATCGGAAGATCTATCAGATGATTATGGAAAGAGTTCCGACCTGGCCAGTCGAAAATACAGCATCTCGGATCAATATACGCTGCAGATCTATCCCTTTCTGGGATTATCTGCCTGGGAAAAGAGTGGTTTCACCTATGGGGCCCAGGGAAAACTGCTTGAAGGAGCCTACCAGCTGCCGGATAACGAAACCTTTTCCCATATCCCACTCTCCTGGGATAAAGATTCGGTACAGACACACTACCTTCAGGGATTGATATCCTTTGATTCCGGAAACATCAGCCATCAGCTCAACAGCAAGATGTTTCTCCCGCCCCTGGATGAGCGGTATGAGTTTAGCTATACCAGCAAGAATAACTACCTTTCCCTTACAATGAAGGAGAGTATCTATCAGGAGAATCTGCAGTGGCTTCTTGATCCATTTATCACTGAACTTACCGTAAAGCCCTTTTCATGGTTGAGTTTCAAAGAAAAACTCTACCTTGGAATGGATAGCAAGAGCGATGACACATTCTCCAGTCAGCTTACCCTATCCTTCTTCAAGAACACCCTGAGTACATCCCACCACCTTATGCTCTCTTTGGAAGATTATTCACTTCAGGAGTATAGCGGGAAGATCAAGATTTTCCCCTTTTATGCAGATTTTCTGGCAAGCCGGGAGTATAACTATACTATTGGTGCTGGCGCATCGGGGTGGGAAAAAGTTGAAGATGTCTACTATTTTAGACCAACGAAGGTGAAAACCGGTTTTCTTTGGGAATTTGCTCCCGACTCATTCTGGAAACAGCGGGTAGACCTGAATATCAGCCTTGATACCTTCTGGGAAATGCATCTGATCAGATACACAGAAAACCGCTTTGCCTTCGAGCTTAGTCTCGATCTATGGATTGCCCGATTTCTTGATCTGGAGCTGGCTGTAAAATCCTCAAACAACCGTACCTACACCTATTTCCCAGCTTTTACCAACGGTCAACCCGCCTCCCTCCTGGAGGATCTTCTCAAATCATTCAACTTTTCCAACCCTAACGACCGACTCAGTTCAAACTTTAACCTGGAATCAATATCAATCAAGGCGATACATGCAATGGATGATTGGGATCTTAATGTGGTTTATGAAGGAAAACCAAAGTTAAAGCATAATGATAGCGGCATTCCCTACTACCAATGGGTTCCGGAGTTTTCCATCTTCCTGCAGTGGAGACCCATACCGGAAATACGGAAAAAAGTGACATATCGTGAGGAAGAGATGGAATGGTGACCTTGACCAGCACCTGTTACGATAGCTACACTGCCCAAGGAGGATACTTTTTGTCTGAATCTTTTACCATTGTTCTTGAAGATTCCCATCTGTTAAGGGATATCTGCGGCCCCCAGGATGAGAATCTAAAGGGGATAGAGACGCTCCTTGGTGGTCGGGTGGTGGCCCGGGGAAATGAGATTATTCTCGAAACAGAGAACCGGGATTCAAGGGATCTCTTTGGTATCCTGATTGGTAAGATGAAGGAGCATCGCAAGGCGGGACAAACCCTCACGCCCCAGCTTATCGAATCGCTATTCAGCTCCTTGCTGGAAAACGGTGAAAAGAAGACCGATCTGCTCAGTGAACTCCACATTGCCATCCCCAGTAGCCTGAAAATCTTCCCCCGGAACTACAATCAGGCACAATACATTGATTCCATGTACGCCCGGGATATTGTGTTTGGAATTGGACCTGCCGGGACGGGAAAAACCTTTCTGGCAGTGGCCCATGCTCTCAAGGAGATCCTGGAGCGAAAGAAGAAAAGGCTGATATTGACCCGGCCTGTGGTGGAGGCAGGAGAAAGCCTTGGCTTCCTCCCCGGAGACCTTAGCCAAAAAATAAGCCCCTATTTGCGTCCCCTCTATGATGCTATAGATCGCCTGATTCCCTTCAATATCCTGAACAAGCTTGAGGAGAGCAGGATCATTGAGGTTGCTCCACTTGCCTACATGCGGGGACGAAGTTTATCAGATAGCTATATCATCCTTGATGAAGCCCAAAACAGCACCAGGGAACAGATGAAGATGTTCCTTACCCGGATTGGTGAAAACTCCAAAGCGATCATTACCGGGGATATCACGCAAATTGATTTACCCAAAAAGTCCCAATCCGGGCTCATCCATGCCAAAACTGTTCTGTCGGAGATTGATGAAATAGATTTTTGCTATTTCAATTCCGGCGATGTGGTCAGAAACAGGCTGGTTCGTAGAATCGTAGATGCCTACGAGAGTCAAGAGAAAAAAGCACCATGAAAAAAGGCAAAGTGTTCTCTATCAAAACAAGGCTTCCACTTCTTGCCTTGGTCTCCAGCTTTCTGGCTGCAGTGATCATCACCCTTTTATCCCCCCAGGTTCCGGGAGCCTTCTCCGGTCCATCCTATGCAGGAATGGAAAGCGGGATGATTGCTGAACGAACCCTCACCGCAGGAAAAGCGCTCTCCTATGAGCTTCCGGAGAGAACCGATCTATTACGGGAAGAAGCAAGAGAGAACACCGCCTCAATATTTCTGATGAAACGGAGCACAACACTCACTGTGATCAAACGCTTCAACCGGTTTTCCGAACTCCTTTTCAGTTACGGAAATGATTTTGATGAAGCCTTTCTTCAGGATATTCAATCCCTTTTCGGCAGGGAGTTGAGCCCGGCACTGCAGTTTTTCTTCACTGAAAGGGGAGAGCAGGTTATTGAGCTTGTCCCCCTCATCGAAGAGATGGTGCGGGAGGTGATGAAACGAGGGCTGTTCAAACAGGAAGAGCTACAGGGAGTGCAACAACTCCTGCTCCACCGCTTCGCTGGACCAGAAAAAGAGGTGATCCAGCTCCCCCTTGAAGAGGGACTTACCAAAAATGATATCCCCTTCTTTGTAGAAGAAGCCCTTTCTCCCCTTACTCTGGAGAAGGAAAAATTATCTTTTATCTCCTCTATCACATCCTTGATCTGCGAAAGCAATGCAGTTTTTGATCCCCTGCTGACCGAAGAAGCTAAAAAAGAAGCTGCCGCAGCAGTATCACCGGTTACAAAAAGAATAGAGAAGGGAGAACAGGTTGTTGGACAGGGAGAGTTAATCACCAAGGAGATCAGCCAGAAAATTGATGCTATTTCCTCTGAATCAGGCCGTACAAACCACTTCAGAGTGCTTGGTAGTTTCCTTCATCTGCTCCTCCTCTTCTTTTTAGGGTGGAAACTCTTATACCCCCATCTGAACAAGCAGATGAGGAGTCTGCAAAACAACATCATTCTTCTCTCTTCCTGGTTACTCTTCTATCTCTATGCGGCTCTGCTGATACCCCTTATAGGCTCAGGAATCACCCCATTACGCTCCTTTTTTCTTCCTACAGCCCTTTTGGCTATGATTATTACAAGTATGATTGGAAGGCGTACCGCTTTTCTGCTTATCCTCCTTTCAGCATTTTCCCTTTTCCCCCTAGCTTCATTCGGGAAGGCAGACCTTCTCTTCATCATGGCTTCAGGGCTGATCGGTATTCAGGTAATAATCTTTTCGGAAAAGCGAATTGATCTGGTTCGTGGGTCCTTATTAATTACCGCAGTTCATTGTTTGCTGGTTATCATCATCGGGCTGATTATGCAGCAGGAGTTTTCCTGGATCCTCTTTTCTATGGCTATTGTAACGGTAAACGCTTTTATCTCTACTATGCTCAATCTGGTCTTTCTTCCCATTCTGGAACACGTTACCAACGCTCCTACTGTTTTTCGACTCATTGAATTGTCCGACACCTCCACTCCCTTATTTGATCGTCTTCTGATTACCGCACCGGGCACCTACAACCATTCCATGAGTGTGGCAAGCATGTCAGAATCAGCAGCCCGGGCAATTGGAGCGAGACATCTCCTCGCCCGGGTAGGAGCTCTCTACCACGATATCGGAAAGATTGAACAGCCCGGCTATTTTATCGAAAACCAGACCGGCAGTAATAAGCACGATGAACTAAAACCGAGCCTCTCGGTGGCGGTGATCAAAAGCCATGTCAAATTGGGGATAGAGAAGGCGAAGGAACTGAAACTGCCCCAGGAAGTTGTAGACATCGTAGGGCAGCACCATGGAAACGGTCTTATAGAATATTTCTACATGGAAGCAAGGAAGGGGGAGGGGGAAAACGGCAAGGTTAACCCCGAAGAGTACTCCTACAATGGACGGCCGCCAACCAGCAGGGAGAGTGCCATTGTGATGCTGGCAGACACCATTGAGGCATCAACCAGAACCTTGAAAAAGCCGACCATTGCAAAGCTTGAAAAGTATATCTGGAGTAGAATTATGGATCGCCTCACCAACAGGCAACTAATGAACAGCGATCTTACCTTTTCCGATCTGGAGAAGATTAAACAAAGCTTTGTTCAGATACTTGCAGGACAGTTCCATTCTCGAATAGAATATCCCAAGATGGAGGAAGGAAATAACAAGACAAATGAATAAAATTGATGTAGAAACCAAAGAGGTAGAACCACCGTCGTGGGTATCGAATCTTCCCTCTTTTACCACTGCCCTGTTGCGGGCCCTTGATATAAAAAACTGGGAGCTTTCTGTAATTCTTTGTAACGACAATACTATCCAGGAGCTAAATAGAAGGTGGCGAGATATCGATAGTCCCACCGATGTGCTCACTTTTTCCCAGATTGAATCGGCTGATAGTGACGAAAGCGGCTTTATTCCCCCCTCTCCCGACGGGCTCATCTACGCAGGAGATATCATCATCTCCCTGGAGACCCTTTCAAGACAGGCCGAAACCTTTTCTGTCCCGGAAGAAGAGGAGCTTAAACGGTTAATCATCCACGGAGTACTCCACCTTTCCGGATACAATCATCCTAGCAACCAGCCGGAGGAGCCCATGCTGACCCTTCAGGAACAGCTCTTACACACCTTTTCGGAGGTCCCCCTGTTTTGAAACGAAACGGTTTATTCACTCTCCTTTTCGGGAAAAATCGGCAAAACGATGAAGAGGAGTATAGAAATCTGAACTTCGAAGAGCAGGATATGATAAAGGGAATTGTAACCCTCTCGGAGACAACGGTTAAAGAGGTGATGGTCCCCCGGATCGATGTGGAGTTCCTCAGCAATGAGGCTCCAAAGAGCAATATTCTCGAAGCCCTTATCGAACACGGATACTCCCGCTATCCGGTATATAAAGATACCATAGATAATGTAACCGGTATTCTCTATGTCAAGGATATGCTTCCTGTATTTATGCGGGGGGAGGAAATCGATATCGGAACCATTGCCCGGAAGCCCTATTTTGTACCGGAAAGTAAAAAACTGGACACCCTGCTCAAAGAGTTTAGGCGAAGAAAGGTCCATATTGCAGTAGCGGTAGACGAATATGGCGGAGTTTCCGGAATTGTCTGCCTGGAAGATATCATTGAAGAGATTGTGGGAGATATTCAAGACGAGTTTGATAATGAAGAAGAGGATATTCTGGAGCTTGGCGCCGGTATCTACCTTTGTGATGCCCGGGTAGATATTGAGGACTTGAATGAACAGATCAAGCTGACCCTTCCCGAGTCCGATTTTGATACCCTGGGGGGCTTCGTGTTTGACCTCTTTGGGAAGATTCCGGTGAAATATGAAAAGGTCACCTATGATCATCTTGAGTTTATTGTACAGGAGATGGATGGCCATAAGATCAAAACGGTAAAGGTTATAAATCGTGAAAAAGCGCATTTGGCTCAACATTAACGTATCATTACCTTTTCAATTTCTCCTTCTCCTCCTTTTCCTGATCTCGTCGGTGGCTTTCGCCCAGTCAAAGGCTATTACGCTATATGGAGAGGCTATTGAGGCGGAGGAGAGGGGCAATAACGAGCTTGCCACGGAACTGTACAAGGCCGCATTGCGGGAGAATTCACAGTACCGGGAACCCTACCTGCGCCTCGCCGAACTTCGCTTCCGTTCAGATGCCCCTGAAGAAGCTCTGCTCTACGCAGAGACTGCACTAAAAATGGATAGGACAAACGCTTCTATCCAGATTCTCCGGGCCAGAATTCTTACATCCCTGGGCCGGTTCGATGAAGCTGCCACGGTATTTGATCTCCTCCTCAAAAAGGAGCCCTACAACACCGATTTATACCGAGCCATGGGGGAGCTGGAGATAGCAAGAGGAAGCCTGCGGGGAGCCCTGCTATGGTACGAACGAGCCTTAGCTGTTGATCCCCTCAACAGAACCGCTCTTCTCTCCTCCGCCACAGTACAGGATGCCCTGGATTTGGAAGAGCCCTCAGAGAGAGCCATCGTCAAGGCCCTGGAGCTCTACCCGGAATCCTTCGATGTCCACATGACTGCCGCCAGACACTACATCCGCCGAGAGGAGTGGGAAAAAGCAGCCTATCACTGTGATATTGCCATGCGGATATCCCCGGACAGTAGAGAGGCGCTTTTGCTCTATGCGGATCTTCTTGCCCTGCAAGGGAACTATACAGAGCTTCTTCAAAGGATCAATAAGAGCCCATCTTCAATTCTCCTGCCCGATGACTATCTCTCCTTCTACATTCAGGGCGCCGCATACATGAAAACCGGAAACCCTGACGGGGCAGTAAAAGCCTTTGAGGCAGTTTTGAGAATCAAGCCTGAGGATGAAATCAGTAGAATAAGCTATGAGCATCTTCTCACAAACCTGGATGAAGAGAAACGTTTGCAATATGCCGATTCCATTGACCGGGTGCTTCGCTATCATCTTGATTTGGCTGATAATCTCCTGGAGAGGAACCGACTGCAGGAGAGTATGGATCATGTAAGAAGGGCGCTGCAGATCGATCCCGATTCGATAAGCGCACGAACCCTTTACGCAAAGCTTTGGCTTCTGAAGGGGTTCCCGGATAAACAGCTCTCTATCCTGGAAGTGATTTCCGATAAGGAGAAAGTGGGAACAGAGATACATGACTTGATTGAGATCTATCGTCATGAGCTCTCTGCTTCTGTTTCCCGCCGTTGGAAAGTTGACCAATTTGATCATGATCGCTTTCGATACCGAATTCCGGTCTACATCTCAGCGCCGGAGAGTTCCATGATTCACTCCCTATCAAATGATGCTCTTGCCACTTTCTGCTCCCACATTATGCACGGTAATGAACATCTTTTCGTTCCTGATTCGGGGGAGGTTCTCTCCTTTGCCTCCGCCTACGGCCGGGCACGAAACAGCGATGCCCACTACTTTGCCATTCTCTCCTTTACCGAGGATGAACGGAGCTTCACCCTCACTTCGGAACTCTACAGTGGAGTCACCGGTGCTTTGATAAAACGGGAACAGTTCTATCGGACGGGGAACGAAAGGATCAGCAGTGCAGTCGGCATTTGGGCAGACCGGGTTGCTGAATCTCTCCCTCACCTGGGAAGGGTTGTAAAGTACACCTTTTCCAGCGCCCTGATCGACCTGGGCCGTATTGATGGAATAGAAGCGGATGACGAGCTTATAATCATCCCCAGGAATATGCTTCAGCTCTCCAGGGGCTCTCTCGCCCTTCTGTTTGATCCCGATAAAAAGGCTGGAACAATAACTATTAGCGAGACAGATGAACTGGTAAGTGAAGGAGTTGTTGAAGCTGCGGGTTTTTATGACCTTATTACCCCCGGCGATTGGGTTGTATATACAAAGAAGGAAGAGCACTCGCAAGGGGAAGGGGAAGGGGAGAGAAAAGGTGAAACAGAGAGGCGTATTCCTCAGGAAGGCCCCCGATATTCAGATATCTATCAAATGCTACTCGGTATCAGGTAGCAGGAATTCGAAATGTGGCAAAATAGAAACTGAAACCTTGATTGCAAAACCCATGATTCGTGCTCGTTAGCGCCGAAGCGGCGATACTGCGCAGAAATCATGGGTTTTGCATCAAATTTCTACTTCCTTCCTTGCCACATTTCGAATTCCTTTCCTTTTTTGGGTTTTTTTTGACGGCCACTAATCGTGGTCGTCTCACATTTCGAATTGCTGATCAGGTAGGCTGATTCATTGACAGAAAAATCCCTTTTCCGTATAGTCTAGAAGCAACTGTTTTTATTTCAACTGTTTATATTTTTTTTCAGGAGGATTAGATGAAACTGGCAATTAATGGATTTGGAAGAATCGGACGGAGCGTATTCCGCGCCGCTTTTGAGAGAAGTGAAATCGATATCGTCGCCATCAACGACATAACCGATGCAAAAACCCTGGCTCATTTGCTTAAATATGATTCAATCTATGGAGTCTCCAAGTACGAGATCAAGGCTGAAGATGATGCCATCACGGTAAATGGCAAAAAGATCAAGGTTCTTGCAGTAAGGGAACCAAAAAGCCTTCCCTGGAAGGAGCTTGGTGTTGATGTAGCTGTCGAATCTACCGGCATCTTCCGAACTGCCTCCGGCCCCAAGGGCGGATACAAGGATCACATTGAAGCGGGAGCAAAGAAAGTCATTCTTACCGTTCCAGCTAAAGACCAGGTGGATAGAACCATTGTTCTTGGTGTTAACGATGAGGATCTTGAAGCTGGTGATCAGGCTGTTTCGAACGCTTCCTGCACCACCAACTGTCTTGCCCCGGTTGCAAAGGTTCTCAATGATGAGTTCAAGATTACCGAGGGCTTGATGACCACTATTCATGCCTACACATCGGACCAGAATATTCATGATGCGCCCCATGCCGATCTCCGCAGGGCAAGAGCAGCAACTCTCTCCATCATCCCCACCAGCACCGGTGCGGCAAAGGCTGTGGCACTTGTTATCCCCGAGCTCAAGGGAAAACTCAACGGTATGGCCATGCGGGTTCCCACCCCAACCGGATCGATTGTGGATCTTACCGTCAAACTTGAAAAAGATCCTTCGGTAGAAGAGCTCAATGCTGCCATGAAGAAGGCTGCAGAGGGTCCCATGAAGGGAATACTCCAGTACACTGAAGATCCCATTGTATCCATGGACATCGTCCAGAATCCTTACTCTTCCATTTTTGATGCAGATAGTACCATGAAGATTGGTAAGGGGTTCTTCAAGATCCTCTCCTGGTACGACAACGAATGGGGTTACAGTAACAGGGTTGTCGATCTGGCTGTTAAGCTGGTTTAAGGCTTAAAAAGGAATATATATGTCTGTACGCACCGTTAAAGATCTGGATCTAAACGGTAAGCGCGCCCTCGTCAGGGTGGACTTCAATGTCCCCCTGAAGGAGGGTGTCATTACCGATGACACAAGAATCAAAGCAGCCCTTCCTACTTTGGAGTATATACTGAAGCAGAAAGGAAGCTCCCTGATCATCATGAGCCACCTTGGCAGGCCCAAGGGTGAAAAGAATGCGGATTTTTCCCTCGCCCCCCTTGCAGGGCACCTGGAAAAGCTCCTGGGAAAAAAGGTTATCATGGCCCCTGACTGTATAGGCGATGAGGTTCTCTCCCTATCCAGGAATCTGAAGCCCGGGGAGGTTCTCCTTTTAGAGAATGTTCGTTTCTACCCCGGGGAGACAAAGAACGATCCCGATTTTGCCCAACAGCTTGCTGCCAATGGGGACGTTTATATAAACGATGCCTTTGGAACCGCCCATCGGGCCCACGCAAGTACCGAAGGAGTAACAAAGCATCTTCCTTCGGCAGCAGGTTTTCTCATAGAGAAAGAGGTTGCCTTCTTTGAACCGATTCTGAAGAACCCGGCAAAACCCTTTGTGGCTATTATCGGGGGAGCAAAGGTCTCTAGCAAGATCGGCGTCCTGGAAAACCTGATGGAGAAGTGTGATACCCTGATTATTGGCGGCGGAATGTGCTACACTTTTCTCAAGGCTCAGGGCTATACAATAGGAAAATCGCTCTTTGAGGAAGAGTACCAAAAAACAGCGACGGAGCTGCTGGAAAAAGCGAAGTCGGTGGGAACAGAGGTTATCCTTCCTGTTGATCACGTTTGTGCAAAAGAGTTTTCCGATAAAGAGACTCCTGTGGCCATACCGGAAGCAAACATTCCGGAAGACCTGATTGGAATGGATATCGGGGTAAATACCCTGGATTTGATCAAAAGCGCCCTGGCCGATGCAAGCTCCATTGTGTGGAACGGACCTATGGGGGTTTTTGAGTTTGAAGCCTTTGCCAAGGGCACCGTCGAGGTGGCCGAGATGGTTGCCAATTGTAAAGGAACTACTGTTGTAGGCGGGGGAGACTCTGTAGCTGCAGTAAACAAGTTCGGCTTTGCCGAAAAGATTGATCACGTCTCTACCGGGGGCGGTGCCAGTCTTGAATTTTTAGAAGGAAAAGTGCTGCCCGGAATTGCAGCACTGGAAGGATAGTAATATGAGAAAATCGTTTCTTGCAGGAAACTGGAAAATGCATAAGACCACAGGTGAGGCGGTTGCTCTCGCAAAAGAGCTTCTTCCTGCTGCCACTGGAGCCCACAGGTATCTGATTGCCCCTCCCTTTACCGCCCTTCAGGCTGTTTCTGAGGTGGTAAAGGGAAGCAAGCTTCTCCTGGGTGCCCAGAATATGTCTAATGCGGAATCCGGAGCCCATACCGGTGAGATCTCTGTCCATATGCTCAAGGAGCTGGGAGTCTCGGTGCTTATCCTCGGTCACTCCGAACGAAGAGCCATCTACGGGGAGAGCGATAGCCTGATCAACGAAAAGGTCAAGCTTGCCCTTGATAACGGTTTGGAGGTAATTCTTTGTGTAGGCGAGACCCTGGAAGAGCGGGAAGCTGGCAAGGTAGAGGAGGTGGTTCGCAGACAGGTGGAAGAGGGATTATCAAATATCCCTGAGAGTTTCCTTGATAAGATAACTATCGCCTACGAACCTGTCTGGGCCATTGGCACCGGAAAAACAGCAACACCGAAGGATGCGGACACTGTTCACGCCTTCATTCGTAAGGTGCTCAAAGCGCTCTACGGCGATAAGGCTGCGGGAGAAATGGTTATTCAGTACGGCGGTTCGGTAAAACCGGATAATGTTAAAGAACTGATGAGTATGGAAAATATTGATGGAGCTCTCGTTGGAGGTGCCTCCCTTAAATCGGAAACCTTCGTACCCATAATGCAGTACGATAGTTAATATAATTTGGAGTGATTCTGTATGGGAATTGTTAGTGTTATCCTTTTGGTAATATTTGTTATTACTGCTCTTCTTCTCATTGTTATTGTGCTGATGCAGGATGATCAGGGGGAAGGACTTGGTGGTATATTTGGAGGTTCTTCAAGCAGCACCTTTGGATCAAGAAGCGGGAATATCCTTACCAAAACTACATCTATCCTGGGTACCATCTTTATTATCTCTTCCTTTGCAATGGCGTGGATAAATCGAACTCCTGAAGATGGCGATGTTATTAGCGCCGCCCGTCAAGAGATCACGAGCGAACAGGAAGAGTGGTGGAATCAGCCTGCCGATACAGGCAGCGACGAAGAGTAGTAGGGTTAAAAGACCGCCCACCGCTTTTAGGTGGGGGCGGTCTCATTGCAAAAAAAGCCTGATTTCAAGAGAACCTGTGCTATTCTATGTTTGGAGTTGGATATGAATATTGGTATTCTCTATTTTAGTGGAAACAAAAAAGAAAAGATGAAAGAACTTGCCCAGGGAATAGCAAAGGGGATTGAAAAGCAGGGTTCCCATACGGTGCAGCTGATCGATGCTGAAGCCGAACGGGATAAAAAGCTTACTCCCTTCCAATACATCGCCCTCGGTGCCCCTGGATCCAACTTTTTTGGAGGCAAAATAGCCTCTTCTATTCCCACCTTTCTGCAGAATGCAGGTATTGTTTCGGGTAAACGCTGTTTCGCCTTTACCTGTAAATCGGGACTGCGGCCTATGAAAACTTTGCAAACCATAATGAAAACCATGGAACATGAAGGAATGTACCTCAAGGTTTCCGATATCCTCACCACCGGAGCAGAGGCACAAGCGGTAGGAGAGCGTCTACATGTGGAACACTAGTATGACAAGCAAAAAAGTGCTGCTCTTTCTTCTCTTTCTCTTTTTTACCCTCAATACCACCTTTGCCAATATTCTGGGTGAAACAGTAGCTACCGTAACCTTGACCAAAACTGAAGGTATCTCCAGCCTGCAGGCAGAGCGAAGAATAGAACAGGTAAAAGCAGCACGGCAGCAGGCGGGATTGCCTCCCGGAGAGGTAGACCGACAGGAGGTTATCGATAGCCTTATCGCTGAAATTTTGATCCGCCAGGCGGCAGAACGGGCGGGAATCACCGTTACTGAAAACCAGATAGAGCAGGTGATTGAAAATCAGAAAAAATCGGTGGAGGCCCAGGTAGGGCAAGCTCTGACAGACCGGCAATTTCAGCAGATGGTGGCAAATCAGTCTGGTATGAATTGGAGGCAGTTCAAGGAGAGTATCAGGACCAATCTTATCCAGCAGCAATACATCTCCAGCAGCAAACGTAATCTCTTTGAAGCAATAAAAGCACCCACGGAAGAGGAGATTCTGGAACGGTATGAGGAGAATATTACCGAGATTACCAACCCCGAATATGTTCGAATCCGTCAAATCTTTATCCCCCTGTTGAATAAAAATGAGACCGAGAAGGCAGCTGCAAAAGCAACTCTCGCAACTGCGTGGCAGAAATTAAAAAACGGGAACGCCCGCTTCGAAGATCTGGTCTTACAATATTCGGAGGATGAATCCTCGAAATACCGGGGAGGCGATGTTGGCTATGTAGCCCGGGACGATAAGCGGGTTGAACAGACCTACGGTAAATCCTTTTTTCGGAAACTCTTCAGCCTTGAAGCGGGTGATTATTCCGGAGTGATTGAGTCAAATATCGGTCTGCATATTATCAAGGTTACCGAGCATCAGAAGGCGCGTATTCTGGAACTTGATGACAAGATCGCCCCGGATAACCCGATGACCGTTCGGGAATACCTCCGGGCCGGTATATTTCAGGAAAGGCAGCAGAGAGTTCTGGAAAAAGCACTGCAAGAGATTGTAGCCGAGTTGAAAAACGAAGCTGAAATTGTGAAATACTAATGGGATCACGGCGGAAAGCGAGGATTCTTGCATTTCAGGGTATCTACAGCTGTGAGTTCCACACTGCTTCTCTAGAAGAGTTGCTGATGTTCCATTGGCTGGGAGAGGAACGGCAGGAGAAATTGGATCGGCAGACCAGAACCTTTTCATCCATGCTGATCTCTGGTGTTCTGGAAAATCGGGAAACCCTTGATGAGGAAATTAGAAAAAAGCTTGAACATTGGGATTTTACAAGATTATCAAAGGTTGATTTGGCCATTCTTCGCCTCGGCAGTTACGAACTGCTATTCCAGCCCGATGTTCCCAGTTCTGTGGTTATTGATGAAGCAGTGGAGATTGCCCGGGAGTTTGGAGGTGAAGATTCCTACCGCTTTGTGAACGGAATCCTTGATTCCATCAGGAGAGATCGGAATGAGCCATGAAAGCATTTTCTGACAAGGTTCTTGCACTACTTGTACTTATCCTTTTCCTGGCAGTTCTTTTTTTATCCATTCAGGCGTTCCGGATCAATCGTTCAGACCGGATCAATGAAAAGACGACCACACCTGAAAAACCCTTCTCCTATGCCGAAATTGACCGTCTTATTCAGTTAGGCGCAATTGATGAAGTTTCTCCTCTGATAAAAGAGCGCTTAAGGGAGAGTGACACCGCTGGAGACTTTCTCTCTTTGGCCAAGCGGGCGATGCAGATTGGGGAAATAAGCGAACATTTTACTCTCCTTGAATCTGTTGGCAGAAAGGGAACCATGGAGCTTCCGGGGAGAGAGGATCTGGCTACCCTCTTAGCTTTTTCTCTTTTACGTCAGGAGCGGTTTGAGGAAGCCGAAAAGGCTCTGCGGCCATTTGGGGAAGGAACACTTCCCTTTTCTCAAGCTGTGTCATCGGAGCTGATTTGGAAAGCCTCTATTGGTGAAGATTGGGACATGGACAACCCATCAACTTGTCAGGCCTCTGTAATGGTTGATCTGGTCAGGGATAACAGCTCCCCTCTTTTACTAATTGATCTTATTATCTGCTTATTATTGTCAGGAAGGGAAGAGGAGGCGATCAGCTTTGCTGAAACACTCCTTGATGAACAGCTTTATACCATCAGAAACAGGGAAACAGCTGCACTTCTTAACGGGTTTTTGCCAACCCTTTTCTCCCTATTTGCTGATGGGGGCATGTACAGGAAAGCTTTAGAGCTTCTGGAATCACAAGACCTTTTTACCCGGCCCGAACAGATGCTTCTCAAAGCAGATATTTTTCTCGCTTCCCGCCGAAAGAAAGAAGCAGCCCAGGAATATGAGAAAGCTCTTGAATACTTCCCCGACTATAGCTGGATTCCCTACCTTAACCTTCAAATTATAGTGGAGACTCCGGAAGTGGATTATCTTACTCCCGCACTCCAGCACTTTCAGGACAACCAGGATTTTTTGCGCAATGCCATTCTCTTTTTCTATTCAAGAAAGGAGTATAAGAAGCTTGACCCCTTCCTCAGCGCCTATAAGGATATAGAAGAAGACTCCTTCACTTCACTTATTGAGCAGATGACCAGGGGAAACGTCTATCCCGATAGATATCGATATCAACTCCTCAGGCTGGCGGAGAGCTTTCCTGATCCAGCACCCATCCTCCTTCATGGGGTGTGGTTCTTCTATGGATTAAGAGACTATGCATCAATAGGGCAGCTCATCAGCTCTATTCCCACTGGCTCTGGGAGCAGAGCAGGAGAAATTATCTTTGCAAAGGGAGTACAAAGCGCTCTGGAGGGCAAACTGCTTGAGGCCCGGGACCACTTTCGTACCAGTTTTGCCACTGACAACACCATGTGGGAAGGGGCCTATAACGCAGCAATGATCTCCAGGGCGCTGGGAAACGCAATATCCCTCTCTGGAGAGCTGAACAAGGCGCTCTCCTCTGTCCCAATGGAAGATAAAAAACATAAAAGTACCATTTATTTTCGAATGGCCGAACATGAAGCATCATACGGGAATCGGGAAGAGGCAAGAAAACTGCTCTCCTTCGCCCTGGATATCGATCCCCATAATCCCTCAGCCCGAAGTCTGAAATCTTCCCTTGATCATTAATGCAGATGTGAGACGACCACGATTAGTGGTCGACAAAAAACCGAGGAGGTTAAAAAAATTCTCAATTTGGCAAGTAAAAAGGTTAAATCCAATGTAAAAAACATGATTATGCGGAGCATCGCATTGGCCTGGTCGGCGCTGCGCACCTGCCCGGCTGGGCGACCGACGCTATCGAGCAGAATCATGTTTTTTGCGATTGGATTTTCTCTTAGTTTTGCCAAATTGAGAATTTTTGTCCCTTGATGGAACGGCTTCATATTAGTATGTTACACCCATGATCAATCTGAAAACAGCTGATGATATCTCCAGAATCCGGGAGTCCTGCAGAATATGCGCAGAAACCCATCTGGAACTTGATAAAATGGTCGATGTGGGAATCAGCACCGCCGAATTGGACAAGTTTGCCAGAAGCTTTATTGCGAAACATAAAGCAGTTCCCGCTTTTCTCGACTATATGGGCTACCCGGCGGCCCTTTGTGTATCGGTCAATAAAGAGGTGATCCACGGTATCCCGGGTAAACGTCGGCTTGTAGATGGCGATGTGGTTAGCCTGGATTTGGGGGTCAACCTGAACGGGTTTTTCAGTGACATGGCCAGAACCATTCCTGTTGGCAGGGTTAAGCCGGAGATCTTGACACTCATAAAAGAGACCAGGGTCTGTCTCGACCTTGCCCTTGAAGAGGCTGTTATGGGAAAGAGGATCAATGATATCGGCGGCGCAGTCTGGAACCATGCTAAAGCCTTTGGATATGGGGTGGTAAAAGATTACTGCGGCCATGGAGTGGGATTTTCCCCCCATGAGGAGCCTCAGGTTCCCAACTATAAACGGAGGATGCCAAACCCCCGGTTAAAGCCGGGGATGGTAATTGCGATTGAACCGATGATCAACCTGGGAACAGGAGATGTAGTGGTACTTGAAGATGACTGGACCGTAGAGACCGCAGATGGCTCCTGTTCCGCCCATTGGGAGCATACGCTTGCGATTGGGAAAAACGGCAGTCAGATACTAACCCAATTCGATGATCTCGATCTCTAAAGGGGAGAAATGATGAAAGAGAAAGGACTTTTTCACTCAGGCAAATTCTTTGTTTTCAATATTCTGTTAGTGGGACTTATTATGGGATTTATTCTCTCCATGGTAACCTTCGGCTGTTCAACAAAGATATCCGGAAATCAACAAGCTTACGCCCAGGAGGATTCATCAACAATTACCGTACCCGCTTCAATAGAAGAGTTGCAGAACTCTTTCCGTTCTGTAGCTGCCAAGGCACTTCCGGTAGTTGTAGAGCTTCGGGTGGTGGAAGTGGTAAAGCAATCCCTTCCCCAAAGCAGGGGTTGGCCCTGGGATTTTCTCTTTCCTGACCAGGAGAATGGAAACAGCAGACCTGAAGAGCGGGAATATCGCAGCCAGGGCCTTGGATCGGGGGTTATTGTGAGGAACAACAGGAATGATCACTACGTACTCACCAATAACCACGTGGCCGGCAAGGCGGACGAAATCATGGTAGTGCTTAACGACGGCAGGGAATATCCGGCTCAGTTGGTTGGGGCGGATGAGAGAATGGATCTTGCTATGGTCTCTTTTACCACCGATGATGAGATACCCATTGCTGATCTGGGCGATTCAGAGGAGCTGCAGATCGGGGACTGGGTTCTTGCCGTGGGAAGTCCCTTCGGATTTGTTTCCAGTGTTACCGCCGGTATTGTCAGCGCCAAGGGGAGAAGCGGTCCCGAGAACAACATCAGCGATTTTATTCAAACCGATGCGGCGATCAATCAGGGTAACAGCGGCGGCGCTCTGGTAAACATCCGGGGTGAGGTTGTGGGAATCAATACCTGGATTGCTGCCCCCACCGGAGGCAGTGTAGGGCTCGGCTTTGCCATCCCCATAAACAATGCTAAACGGGCCATTGATGACTTTATTGACAAAGGAGAGATAGAGTACGGCTGGCTTGGCGTTACCGTTACTGACCTGATGCCGGGGATGGAAGAGGATCTGGGACTTGAAAAGAGAAAGGGGGCTTTCATTCACAATGTCTACATCGACTCTCCCGCTGATAAAGGGGGGATAGAACCTGGAGACTACATCATATCGATAGATGGGAAAGCGGTACGGAGCCGGGACGATCTAATACGGATGGTTGGTGAACTGCCCGCCGGATCGAGGGTAAATTTCTCCCTTATCAGGTATGGAGAATCCATCACTGAAGAGGTCAGAATAGGAAAGCGGGAGGATAGCGAGGCGATTGCAGGTCGGATGAGTAAATTGTGGCCGGGAATTACCATTCTCCCCATCTCTGATGATCTGCGACAAGAGCTTGATCTCTCCTCCCGGGAGAAAGGGGTGGTTGCTGCCATGGTTGAGAAGGGCACAAAAGCTTACATGTCCGGAATTCGTCCCTACGATCTGATTTATCAGATCAACGAACAGACGATTGAGAGTTTGGAAGATTTTTACCGAGCGATAAATGAGAGCTCCAGTGATGAATATAAGATCTATTATAAAAGAGAGGGTAGTGAATTCTTTGCCGGTATAGTACGATAATAGAGAGAGGTGATGCCAAATGCATAAAGAGTTTATTCCCTATACAACGGTTCGAAATAATTCCATCAAGTTGGCCCATGCCATAGAGGAGTCCGGCTTTATTCCCGACGTAATATATCTCTCTCTTCGGGGTGGAGCCTATCTGGGAAATGTGATTAGTGAATATTTCAAGGTGGTAAAGAGGGATTCTCGACCAGTTTTCTATGCAGCTGTGGTGGCCAGAAGCTATTCTGATATCAAGGAGCAGACCCAGGTAATGATAGATGGATGGACCTACGATCCTGAATATCTGCGAAACGGTGATAAGGTGCTTATCGTTGACGATATCTTTGATTCGGGGAACACCGTTAATCACCTGGCAGATGTTATCATGCGCCACGGTATTCCCAGAGAAGATATCAAGGTTGCGGTTCACGACTATAAGGATCTGCAATACCTGGAAGAGGAACCCTTGGTGGTGCCCGATTTTTTCTGTAGAAAGATTGCAATAGCTACCCCGGAGGATGATGTCTGGATCCATTACAACAGCCATGAGATGGTGGGGCTCAGTTCCCAGGAGATCCGGGACAATTACGAGAAGGAGGACCCGGAAGTGGGAAGAATACTTCGAAGGATTTTGCAGCTGGAGAAAAAGTAGATGAATATCCGTCGTTCTGTTAACACCTTTTTTGCTCTCCTTGTTTCTACCCTTTGCCTTCTGCTCTCCAGTACAGCTCCACTTTTTTCCCAGACCGCAGATAATGAGATCACCATCTGGCCAGAACCGGGAAGCTATGCCAGTGATATTCAGGTCTCCTTTCCCGTGGCAGGGGAGGAGCTCTCCTACCGGCTAGAGATCTCTGAAACCTCCCATGAGGGATTTCAAGCCTATAAGGGGAGCTTCCTGCTCTCCGCTCTTCCGGGAGAAGAGCGAAGCTATACGCTCCTTCTTGAGGGAGGAGAGAAGTTCCTGTTTCTTATCGATAAAAATCCGCCCCCGGCTCCTCTACTCCTCAAAAATGGAGAAGATCGTCTTAACCTCAGTCCAACAGAGGAGGGGAGCAAAACCTTTTTTCGCCAATACCCGTCGGATAGCAAAAGTCCGCCCCCATTTCAGCTCTGGAAGAAAGATGATCTTCTCCTTCAGCATAGACAATCGGCCATAACAAAAGTGGAAGCCTATTCGATGGACGAAGCTGGAAACCGTAGTGATATTACGGTAAGGTATTTCGAGAAACCCTACTCAGCAGACAGTGATATCCCCATTCTTAGTCCTGTGTCGGGAATTTTCCTTAATCCTCAGCTTTTCTACATCGATACCCAGGGATATCAATGGATTCGTTACACCATTGACGGAAGTGACCCGGTTATCATGGGTGCTTCCTATCAGGAACCCCTATTAATCCGGACCCGGGGGCTTACCAAAATCGAAGTGGCAGCTCTTCCAATAGGATCGGAAGAACCGGTACGCAGTGAGGTTGTATTTGCCCAGTACCCTGAAGGAGACTCTCTCCTTCCTGCCAGCGGGATCTACTCCAACGCCCTGGCATTTGAGCTTCCCGACGCTATTGAACGCTTCTCCACCGTAGAATCCGCTCCTCCTACCCGTATAAACCGGGGTTCCCTTACCATTAAGGGCTTGGATGGAGCTCTCAGTCTTCACCCCCTCCGGTTTTACCCTCCCGAGGATAGGCAAAACCGGGAGCAATCTTCTTCTCCGGAACAAGAACTTCCCGGATACACTCCAGAGTACCGGTTCTTCTATGTGATGGATAACCGTAGACCGGCTTCACCCCGAATGAGTCTCAACAAATCGCTCCCATTTTCCAATCCCATGGAAATAAGCCTGGAGGCTGGGGAAGATGAGACCATCTACTACACCCTGAATGGAACAAGCCCGGACCGCTATGCCCTCAAATACCGGCGGCCTTTCCTGGTTGATCCAAACGAGTGGGGAGAGCAGGGCGCCGTTGAGCTGCGGGCCATCGCCTATAGCAAAACAGGGGTTTCGGGAAGAGAAAGGAGAGAGCTACTTTCCTACGACACAATTCCTCCCGGGGAACCGGTAGTGGAAATCAACAAGATTGATGAAGAGGTATATCAGATTAGAGCAACCCTTCAGGAGGGTGAAGACTCCTCCCGAATTCACTACACCATCTCCTTCGGCGAGGAAGGGGGGATACCTGACGGAAGTTCTCCTCTCATTGATTCTCCCCTGCTGTTTTCTCTACCCAGGGGCAGTGCGGATACAGCTTACCTCACCTTTATCACCCTGGATGCAGCGGGTAACCGTTCCGATCCGCCGGTGCGCAAGTCCATCTCCTGGGACCTTTTGGCTCCCCCGGATGCTGAGTTAGCGGTTTCGGAGAATCGATTAGCTTTCTCCACCAGGGAGGGTACGGTAGAGTATAAGCTCAGCTCCCTTCTTTTAGCCTCTGATGAAAAGATGTATGGTACTGAGCAGGTGGCAGATAATAATAGCGCTGCCTCAGACACTCCTTCAGATGGAGGATTAGCATTAGAAAAGGATGTGTGGAGCAGCTACGCATCCCCTATCGAACTGAATGGAGAGGAGGGGAAACTGTATGAATACCGGATCACCTACCGGAGTGTGGATGATTCGGGAAATATCAGCTCTCCAAAAAAGGGTGGTCCCTGGCTGATCGATAAGAGAACCAGGTTTCAGTATACGATTTTTGGCTTACCGGAAAAAAGCGTTAGCCACGATCTGATCCTATCGTTTCAGCATGATCTTCTTACCAAAGTACATCTTAAGCTGATACGAGAAGAGATAGGCAGTGATCAGGAACCCACCATCCTCTATAATGGCCAGTGGGAAAAACAGCTGCTTATTGAAGCAGAAACTGGAAAGGATTACCTCTACAATCTGGAGCTCTATCCCTATTCCGCTGTGACCGGTACCAAGGGAAATCTCTTTGAAAAAAGCTTTCGCATTGACAAAAAGGCTCCTTTTTTTTCCCTCCCCGAGAGCATCACAACTCTCTACTTGAATCAGAAGAGCAGTATACGTTTATCGGATCTTGGGGTAGAGCATGATAATGATGAGCTTGACCAGATATGGAGCATGATTATCCCGGAGGATAAGAAGAGAAGCGCTTCGGGAAGCACCCCGACAAAGAAAAGCTTTTACCTCCATGGACGGCTGCTCCATCCTGATGGTGAGATTGAGAGCACTTTTTCCTCCGGTGATGGGAAGTACGACTTGTATTTCATGGTTCAGGACCCCAGGGGGAACAGCACCATCACCACTGAACCGGTTAATCTTCTCTATGATACCACGGCCCCGGCCCCCCCCAGCTTCCGGGTGGAAGAAAAGGGCGCATCTTCCGAGCCCTGGACCCTCTACCCGGTTCCAGATGATGAAGATCCAGTGTTGACCTTACTGGATGGAAAGGGTTCCCCTCTGAAGCTGGACCAGCCGATCTATGTTGAGGAAGGCGATAGCCTTAGCTTCTATCACATGGACAGGGCAGGAAACCGATCTGCTCCGGTGGTCTACACTCCTGCAGGGAGGGCCCTCTTCAAGAATGGGGTTTTGCTAGCTTCTGCAGATGCCGATGGTGAAGATGGTGGAAGTGATCTTTCCTTTGAAGATGATCCGGCCCCAGCTTCCGGGGATACGCCCACCACGCCTCTGGTGGAGGGGATACCCCGCTACTTCTGGTCCGGCGAAGATATCCGTATCTCTCCTCTCAATGGGAAGGGAACGCTTCGGTATGAGCTTGCCCTGGGCTGTGAAGCCGGGAGTGTCAGCTCCGGTTCGGATATACTGGATGAGCCAATCAACATCACCGCCGAGGAGGGAGAGGCGTTTTACGTTTCCCTGGCCCTCGCCCTGTATGAACGACTTGGGGGAGAGGATAAAGTGCTTATCAGAGAGCGGTACCGCTTTGGGATAGACAGGAATGCTCCCATACCGCCATCGGTGCTTGGAGTGGAAGATAGTTCCTATTATCGGGATGACCGCACCATCAGGCTCTTTCATGAGGAGCCGGAGGTACAATCCATCCGTTACCGGATCATTCAGGGATCCCAAAGTGATGAGAGTTCTAATCAGACCAATTTCCTGACCTACACTGATCCCATCAAAATCGCCTCCAGGAAAGGTTCCTTTACCAATTATGCCCTGGAAAGCTATGCAGTAGATGAGGCGGGGAACCGCAGCGACCTGGTTCGTTATAACTTCGCCATTGATAAAGCGGTGCTCTATGTTGCTTCCCCGACATCCGGTGATGCTGGTGATACTGTAGAAGCTCGTGACGGCAGCAGAGGTAAACCGTATCACTCCCTCGAAAAGGCTCTTGCGGAGGCCCAAAAGGGAGGGATGAGCACCATTATTCTCTCCACGGGAGAACACCAGCTTAGCAATCCTCTGCTGATTAATGAGGGCGAACTGATCCTCAAAGGGGGATACACTTCTCTGGACTGGAGTAGGACAGAGAAGCTCACCGCCCTGGTTTCCAATAACAGTTTTGGTAAAAAACCCCTTTTTACGCTTTTAGGTGGATCTTTAGCCCTTGAACAAGTTTCGATTGATAACCTGACCAGCGGAGGAGCAATTCTGCACCAGCAGGGCGGCCAGGTTCGTATGAAAGACGTTGACATCTATCAGGCCTCAGGGGAGGTTCCCGTAGCCCTTTCAGTGTCCAACGGAAATCTCCACTTCTCCGATGGAACGATCCGATTTGGGCCTTTGACAAAAGGTGTACTCATCGGCATCGAAAATGGCAAGGGGAGTTTTGTCTCCTCTACCATCACCGGAACCAGTCGTTCCCAGGATAGCACATTAATAGATGTGCGCCGGGGAAATCTCTCCCTCGACCAGACCCTGGTCAAACCTGGAGCCGGTAACAAAATCACTTCCCTGAAGCTATTTGAGAGTAGCCTCTCCCTGGTAAACTCATTCGTCAGGGCATCAGATGACGATTCCCGTTCAACTGCTGTATCTCTTGATAACAGCGACGCATACGTGCTTTCCAGCTCCCTTATTTCCGGCAGCCGGGGAAGAATCACCTTCCTGCTGGAGGCTAAGCAGTCCATCCTGAATATGGAAAAATCCCTCCTCTTAGCTGGTGAGAGTGATGGAACCGTCCAGGTGAGCCTGGAGAATAGCAGCCTTACCGGAAACGAGATGGTATTTACCGCCCAAAACAGCAGAAGCAGCTTTCTCTACGGGATTCAGTCCTCAGGTTCCACCATCGATCTCTCCCGATCAATCTTTTTTCATAAAAGCGGAGGGGATATCATCACCGTTGATCTAAAAAAGAGCACCCTGAACCTGAAAGAGAGCAGTTTCGGCATCGACCCTTCAGGTTCGGCGCCCCTGCTCCAACTCTTGAAAAGCGATGGGAGCTCAAAGCTTACTGCAACTTCCTCCCTCTTTTATCGGGGCCCCTCGGTCTCCTTTCCCCGACTCTTTTCCGATCCCTCTCGTTTAACCTCTCTACAAAAGAGGGGGAACAACTCCTTTCTTTCCCTGCCGGAACCCTTAAGCGCCTCGGCTGTACAGGAAGATCGAAAGCTCTTCGATCTCTGGACCTATGGAAGTGACGGGACTGAAACAAGCTCTCAGCACCCGGTCATGGAGTACCCGGAACTTTATCAGATGATCTTGATGGTTGATCCGGTCAGGTGAAGTGTGTAGGGAGCTGAGCTGATAAAGGGGGCCTTAAGGGCAGGGAGTGGATAGAAAGAGAGGCGATCGGTACTGTGCCGGTCGGCCCTCTCGTTTTTTCTTTTTTCTGGAGCCTCTTTTTCAACACACAACCACCGACAAAGCCATAGGCCGCCGTAAAGCCCCCTGGAAGGGGGCTTGAGTAAAACTACCGGTTTTACCGGTGTTCGGTTATTCCCAAGCGAACGAGAGGGAAGGTATCAATACCCCGACCATCGGGTCGGAGAGGGCCGCTATGCGTCCCGGGTCCAGGGCTTGCCCTGGGGTTTGATACCTTTCATTTTTGTTTCAGTTCCGAGCCGTTGTTCTCCCAGACGCCACTGCCGGTTCCCAGGAGAAAGCCGGTTCCAGTAGTATCAAGAAAGGTACGAACAATTCCAGAGGCAAAATCGGGATAGGAAGCCTCAATATTTACCGACCCGCCGATGGTTGCGGTCGGCCTTGTGATCGTCGAACCGTTAAACTCATAATAGCCTTCATCGGAGCCAATTACCATGATCCCTTCATCAGACAGATGTACTATATCATACAGCTTTGGGGTAGATCCTGAGTAGTTGTCCGGGGCTGTGTCAATTTCAGTTACGGCACCATCGTATTTGTATACCTTTCCATCTTTTGCAGTTAGAAAAAAGTCGCTGCCGTCATAGCAAACACCACCCAAACCGGATGAAAAAGATGTTATTGCTGTTGTGTAATCGGTTGAATGCCAAGCCAATGGTGTATCCGAATCCCCACCAACCAGGATATATTCAGCCCCATCATAAGCAGCATCGAAAACAAAGTCGCTTATTCCAACAGGAGTTGTAATAGCAGATGACTGGTACACAGAAAAAGCAGCATTATCATCTGAAACAACAGCAAAATAATCACCGGAAGTATCAAGCAGCTGCAAAGTTACCCCCGAAGGAGAATCGGCAACGGCGGACCAACTCCCGTCATACGAATAAATTTTCTTAACCCGATCCCCATCGCTGTCAGAATACAACGCTGCAAATAGATCAATTCCATCAGTAGCTATCGAAGGATCCGCCCCCATTCCGGAGGGGGTAATATTGCTCCACCCCGAAGAAGACTGTTTCCACACAGAGGTCCCGGCCCCGGCATAGACAGTACCGCCCACATCAATGATTGCTTTTACATTGAGTTCACTGAGCGCAGTATCTGTCTGCTGTTCCACCCGGCTAATAGTATAAAAAATCCCCGGTCCATCCACATTACATCCGCCCATTAAAAGCAACAGGAGCGCCACGATCATAATTATTGAAACTGTAAGTATTGAAATGGGCCTGCGCCCACGTTTTATCTTCATATTATCCTTTCCTGTACTCATTAGAATCGATACCTGGCCGAAAGAGTCACTTCGGTAAAGTTACCGATCGCAGTTTCACTGGCCTTCTCTCCAAAATAGATCTCCGGAACCCACCAGTACTTCACATTCAGACCGAAACCCCAGGCTGCGTCCATTACCCAGTAGGCAGAAGCGGCCGGCTTGATGATCGGACCGAAGTAGGTCGATTCGTTGTAGCTGTTCATGGCAATTCCCGCCTCGATGGAGACCGGGAACTCGAAGGAGCCGGCCAGAAAGAGGTATCCTGCCTTCATGGTGAGGGGAAGGAGCATCTGCACCTTCTTGTTTGGATCCAGGGTAAAGGTTCCTGATAGATCAATCCCGAGAAAGAAGCGATTTGTTACGAAACTGCTCCAGCCCAGGGAACCAATTCCTCCCAGGGAGAGCTGCCCCGCCGCAGATTCAACCGATTCGGTATTATCCAGCTGGTCAGCATTTGGGAATTGAAAGAAGAGGGGGAAAAAGAGACCACCGGAAATGGTGAATATCTGATCTCCCCGGGAATAGGGTTCCTGAAACCGCACCGGCTCATATTCACCGGTTCCACCATTACCGCCATCCTGAGCCCCGCCCTGGGAGCTATCATCCGCTCCGTTCTCCGCTCCGCCCTGAGAACCATCCTGGGCAAAGAGAGCTGGAGAAAGGGCAATTATTGCAAGTATCATAAGGATAATCAGCAAAGCTGACCTCATCCTGTATCGTAATCCCATACAACCACCTTTGGCTATTTTCAATTCGGTCTTGGAGGATAGTATCACTTGCCCCACCTTTTTTCAACAAGGAAGATGAACAAGATGAACAAGCATGCATAAACTGTTTCCAAGATGCCCCGCTTCATGTATACTTACATGCAACAACACGAAACAGAAGGAGGCGTAAAAACTTGGCTGCAAAGATTATTGACGGCAAGGCTGTCGCTGAAACAATGAGAGAGGAACTTACTAAAGAGGTAACAGAGCTAAAGAAGAAGGGAATTGTTCCCGGGCTAGGGGTAATCCTGGTAGGGGCCGACCCGGCAAGTATGAGTTATGTTACGGCCAAGGAGCGGGCTTGTGATAAGATAGGCATCTATTCAGATGATAACCGGCTTCCTGCAGAGACCAGCGAAGAGGATCTCCTCGCCCTGGTTGAGAAGATGAACAAGGATCCGAAGATTAATGGCATCCTGGTACAGCTCCCCCTGCCTAAGCATATCGATGAAGATAAGGTGCTGCTGGCTATCGATCCCTCCAAGGATGTGGACGGTTTTCATCCCTACAGTGTGGGCCGAATGGTGCTGGGACATGAAACATTCCTGCCCTGTACCCCCCATGGGGTTGTGCAGCTCCTGATCCGCAGCGGTGTCGTAACCAAGGGGGCCCATGCGGTTATAGTGGGACGGAGCAACATTGTGGGTAAACCCCTGGCTAACCTGCTTCTGCAGAAGGCTGAAGGGCGTAACTCCACCGTCACCGTCTGCCATTCAGCAACGAAGAACATGGGCGAGCTGGTAAAGCAGGGTGATATTGTCATTGCCGCCGCCGGAAAACCCGAGATGGTTACCGCCGATATGGTTAAAGATGGCGCAGTGGTTATCGATGTGGGTGTTAACCGGGTAGAGGACGCAAGCAAGAAGAAGGGCTACCGTCTGGTGGGTGATGTTGCTTACGACGAGGTGGCAGAAAAGGCCTCTCTAATCACCCCGGTTCCCGGTGGTGTAGGTCCCATGACCATCACCATGCTCCTCTACAACACCGTTCAGTCCGCCAAGTGGAGTGCCGGTAAGGCCTAGGGAGTTTCCTATCCTTTACACTCTCAAAATCCCCTAAGATCCTGGGACGATCACATATCGGGGCTGTCTGCTTATCAGGCAGCCCCTTTTTCAACACACGACCACCGACAGCGGCCAGAGGCCGTTTATCGATCTCTTGAAAACGATCCTGTTAAACGGTAAGGTTGATCCCAAACAGCAGGGGCTTAATTTCCAATGAGGAGCGTGCCGTGGATAAATCCTTTTCCGCCATCTATAAAACCAGACAGGAAGATCCCTTTCCGGAACAGTTCGACCTGGTTCTCCACTACCCGGAAGAGGATTTCACCTTATCCTACGAGAAGGTGCGATGGACCATTAAGGAGGGGGAGGAAGAGAAAAAAAGCGGCCTTCGATACGGGGAGAATCCTCACCAGAAAGCCGCTCTTTACCATTACACCGGGAATCAGCTTACTATCGAAAATCTTATTGAGATCACTCCGATACAGGGCCTCTCCTCCGATCTAAAGCTGCTCCAGTCAGGAAAACATCCCGGAAAGATCAACATTGTGGATGTTGACCGGGCGCTGCAGATCCTTACCTATCTTCCTGATGAACCGGCAGCCCTGATCATGAAACACAATAACCCCTGCGGAGCTGCTCAAAACACTTCCCTTACAGAGGCGATTAAAAAAGCTAAGGAGGGGGATATCATAGCATCCTTCGGGGGAGCTCTGGTGGTAAACAGGCCTCTGGACGAGGAAGCGGCCAGCTATATCAACGAAAGCTACTTCGAGATTGTGGCCGCCCCCGATTTCTCCCCCCAGGCGCTTCGGCTTCTATCTCAGCGAAAAAACTTGCGGATCTTCCGGATAGAGGGGATGGATAAGCTTTCCCGATTAGCCGGAAAGAAGTATCTGGAGTTTACCTCTCTGGTAGATGGTGGATTGGTGCTGCAGAACTCCTATTCCACCGCTATTCACGGCCCCGGGGACTTTATCAAGGCGGTAAACGAACGAAGCGGAATACAGAGCGAAAGCTGCCGGGAAGCGGAGCAGCGGGAACTGCAGGATCTTCTCTTCGGCTGGTTTGTGGAAAGCGGTGTTACCAGTAACTCGGTTATTTTTGTTAAAGATGGAGCCACCCTTGCAATCGGCACGGGTGAGCAGGATCGGGTAGGGGTGGTCAAGATTGCCATCCAGAAGGCGTACCGCAACCTGGCAGAGAAACTGAGCAGGGAAGTGCATGGCTCTTCCTACCAGGAGCTTGGTGAGGATAGTCGAAAACAGGTAGATGAAACAGTGGCTGCCGCAAAGGGGGGCTTGGAAGGAGCCGTTATGGTCTCCGACGGCTTTTTTCCCTTCCGGGACGGGGTAGATGCTGCTCTCGATGAAGGGGTAAGTGCTATCGCGGAACCCGGCGGATCCCTCCGGGATGGCGAGGTGATCGAAGCGTGTAACGAGAAGAGGGCAGCCCTTCTTTTCACCGGAGAGCGCTCCTTCAGGCATTAAATCATGGTAAAACGCACACTTCTTATTGCAGCAGCCTTACTCCTCATATTGGTTCCAACGGTTTTTATGAATCTGCGGATTAACACCATGCAAGCAGAACAGGGGCGCTCATTCCAAAGGCTTTTTGACGCCATGGAAGAATCGGCGGAGAATGAAAACCTCCTGAAAGATGCGGTACGCAAGCTGGGAAAAGAGAATAATACCCTTCGCCGGGCCTTGAACCTGCCGGAAAAGGAGCTGGGTCTCTTGGACCCCCCTT
>CAYMWV010000017.1:26894-37671 GCA_964394395.1 uncultured Sediminispirochaeta sp. | reverse complement strand
TCTTCGGTTTATCATCCCGGTCAAGGGATCGGTACTTGCCATTTCATGAAGCTGCTGGTTTGCCCTCTGCAGCTCTTTTTTTGATTGTTCTACCTCTTCAGAGAGTTTCATCCCCGCAAGCAGCTCTTTCTGAAGCTCTGCGTTTATATCCTCCAGCCGTTCCCGGGTGCGTTTTAACTCCACATGGTTTCCTACCCGGAGAATCAGCTCCTGACCATGAAAGGGCTTTGTAATGTAATCAGCCCCCCCCGATTCAAAGGCCTTCACGACACTCTCCTTGTCGGTCCGGGCGGTAAGAAAAATAACAGGTACATCCCGGTATTGGGGAAGCTCTTTTATGTTCCGGCAGGTTTCGTAACCGTCCATCTCCGGCATCATCACATCCAGGAGAATAAGATCATAGAGATGTTCCCTGACAAGGGAGAGGCACTTCTTGCCGCTGGTAGCAAATGCGGCTCTGTAGCCCTCCTCTTTCAGATAGCTTACCGCTAGCTTGATATTTTCTGTATTATCATCGACTACCAATACTGTACCGTGCTCTTCGTTTCCCATGATACAGAGTATAGAGAGTTTCAGGACGAGAGGCAAATGGAAATCAGCAATTCTGCGGCGGTGGCTCTTGTGCTTGGGGTGTAGAAGATGGGAACAGAAAGGCAGTTACCGGTATCCCTCCGTTATGAAATGAAATACGATCCATCGCTTTAGCCCCTTCGAAGAGCGATGATCGTATCCCCTGGGGCAGAATAAGGAGGAGATCCCACCCCGGCCAAGAGCCGTTCCAACGCCGGAGAATTGCCTGATATAGATCTGAAAGAGCAGTTTGGTGCTCCCGCCCTCGAAGCCGCTTTCCATAGGGAGGGTTTAGTACCAGAAGGGAACGGCCCCGGCTTTCATCCATCCCCAATCCACTCCCGGGCTCCAGATCGAAGAAATCGGCCTGGGAAAGGTCAATAGCAACCGGAAAATCCACCTTATGGGCTATCTGCTCGATATTCTTCCTGGCCGATTCCACAATTTTGGCATCACCGTCGGAGGCGGTCCCCTTAAAATGCTGGTTCAAACCTTGCGCCATCTCAAGCCACCGCTTTATCTCCCAATCCCAGCTCTTTCGGGAAAAGAAGGGAAGTTCCATCAGGGGATAGGGACGCCACGCCCCAAGGGGAACCTGGGCAGCCATGGCCCACCCCTCAATGGAAAAGGTAGCTGCACCGCACATCGGATCATAGAGATGGGAGAATGGTCCCCGCAGCGCTTTGTACCAGAAGAGCAGAGAGGCTGCAATGGTCTCCCGGATTGGAGCGTCGGATACATATCTCCTGTAACCCCGACGATGAAGGTGTTCTCCAGAGATATCAAGCCGCAGCTCCATCCTGTTCTCCTCACCATAGAGGATAATCGAGCTTGCAGCCTCAGTACCAGGCGCCGCTGCCTCGGATAAACGTTTTTCGATACCCCGGGAAACAGTCTCGGCGGCAGCTCCTTCATGAGCGATCCTGCACCGATTCAGATGAGCTTTTACCTTACATGGCCCCCGGCCTGGCAGGAGGAGCTCCCAGGGAAGAAGAGAGATGCGGCGAAATAGCTCTTCTGCTGCCCCGGCTCGAAAGGAGTCGATAATCAGATAAACTTTGGAAGCAGTTCGAATTCCCATCAAGAGGGGATAGATTTCACCAGATTTGCCTTCCACCAGGGCTCCTGCCGGATGCGCTATTGCAGAGTGGGGGTGAAGCTCCCGCAGCTCCTCCAGGAGAAAGGGATGAAAAGGTCTTGGAGCGGTAAATAGCCATTGCCACTTACGGGCGAGACAAAGTCGTTTCATACTCCGATGCCATCCCGGACTGCCTGCCCTTTTGATTTCAATCCCATGTATATCAAGTTGTTCTTTCATGTTATCTTCTTCCCATGGTAGCATAATCCCTGAGAGTAGCGGGCTTTTATAACGGCTGTTTCAAGTAGGTGCGCCCTGCCAGGCGCACAAAAAATAGGGCTTCCTCCCCTAAGGAAGAAAGCCCTGATTTCATACTACCATTTCATACTACCACTTGTTCATATCGAGCTGATTCTCGCTCTTTGCAATGAGCACTGTTCCTGTCATGTCACCGGTTACATTGACCCCGGTTCGTCCCATGTCGAGGATGGCATCAATACCGAGAATCATGGCGTAGGCAGCTGCTACGGGTGTGCCTGCTGCAATGGGAAGGCCGATTGAGTCCATAACCATGAGCAGCATAATGGCTCCAGCTCCAGGGACACCGGCGGTACCGATAGAAGCAAGAACCGCAGTTATGATGATGGTTATCTGCTGGGTAAAATCAAGGGGCAGACCCACAGCAAAACCGATAAAGAGGGCGCAGACTCCCTGGTATATGGCAGTTCCATCCATGTTGATGGTAGCACCCAGAGGGAGGGTGAAGGAGTAAACGTTCTTATCAACTCCGTGATTCTCGGCGCTGCACTTCATGGTGACAGGGAGGGTTCCTCCGGAAGAACGGGTAACAAAAGCGGTGACCATCGCTTCCCGGCCCCCTTTCAGGAACTTGAGGAAGTTGAGTTTATTGAGGGTAAGAAGTCCTCCGTAGACCAGAACGATGTGAATAAGCAAGGCGAGGTAGACCGCCAAGGTAACTGTTCCAAGTGGTCCCACCGCTTCAGCCCCCTGCTTGGCAAAGACAACAGCAATCAGGGCGAACACACCGATGGGAGCATACTGGAGAACCCACCGCACAATCATGTACATAACTTCAGCTGCAGCGTCAAAAACCCTGAATAGGGTATCTCCACCCTGCCTTACCCGCTCCTCACCGCTAATCTTCAGGTAGCTGATTCCAATACCAAAGATGATTGCGAAAAAGATGGTGGGAAGCACGTTGCCACTGGTTATTGCAGCAAAGGGGTTGGTGGGGATAATATTGAGAAGGGTATCCTTCAGAGAGGGTTTAACCAGTTCCCGGCCCGCCGCATTGCTTACCGAAGCGAGGTCCAGTCCGCTGCCGGGCTGAAAAAGGTTACCAAAAATGAGCCCGATGGCTACCGCAAAAGCGGAAGTCAGCAGATAGAAAAGAACAATCTTTATACCAACCTTACCCAGCTTGGCAGGGCTGATACTCGCCGCCCCAACCACCAGGGTGGCAAAGATCACCGGCATTACAATCATCTTTAAGAGCCGGACAAAAATATCGCCCAGAGGGGCCACCCAAAGGATATTCTTTCCAAAAATAATACCCACCAGAGCACCTAAAACCAGACCGATCAAGATCCTAATCAGGAGATTAGATTTAAAATACCAGCCAAAGATGCCTTTTTTTCCTTCTGCACTCATACACATCCTCCTTGTCTTGGATTAATAAAAATTGAGATGCTCCATTAAACCATGAAAAGGTAAAGGAGGATATCGACCGGATGGTGGATTTTGAAACAGTTATGGACCATGCTATGGGCCGAAAGGCCCACAGAGCGTCCCGGGAAAGGCCCAGAGAGGGGTCCAAGGAGGGGGAGGGGCCGCTTACATGAGGTCGTCGGCCATCACCTTTTTCATAAACTCCACCTTGTTGTTAACATCCACTTTTCGGTAGATGTGGAGAATATGCTTTTTGACTGTTGAAAGGGAGATATGGTACTTGTCAGCTATCTCCTGGTAGGTAAACCCTTCAACAATTCCCTTCATCACCTCCCGTTCCCGGGGGGTAAGGCGGTAATCTACCGCCTCGCTGCTGCTCTTACGGTTTTTCAGCTCCCCTAACAGTTTTCTTGCCACTCCTGGACTGATGGGGCTTCCTCCCCGCTGAAGCGTTTTTATCTGCCCCACCAGGTCGCCGGGCCTGGTGTTTTTCAAAATGTATCCTGTGGCTCCCGCCTGTATTGCCGAGAGGATCTTCTCTTCCTCTTCAAAGATGGTAAGAATGAGGATCTGGACCTCCGGCCATTGGCGATGAATGATGGAGCTTGCCTCGATGCCGCTCATGTCCGGAAGGCCGATATCCATCATCACCACATCCGGCGGCCCCAGCTCCTTTATCGCCTTAAGCAGCTCCTCCGCCCGGCCAAAGGCACCTATCACCTGAAGTTCCTCGTCCAGGGTAAGCAGGTAGCGAAATCCCTCTCTCGCTTCCCTCTCATCCTCACAAATCATGATTCGAATCATTCTTTAGCTCCCAGAGTAAGCGAAACAGTGGTACCCTTCCCCGGGGAGGAGTCAAAGCTGCAGCGGCCCCCTTTAGCATTCAACCGGGCCATCATATGTTTGACCCCAAAGCCTCCAGCATCCGCCTGGTCAGGATTAAACCCTTTGCCGTTGTCATGAAAGTAGAGCTTCACCACATCTTCCGCTACATTCAAGGTAAGCTCCACCCTATCGGCTCCTGAATGCTTCAAGACGTTGCTTACCAGCTCCTGCAATACATTTTCCAGATCAAACCGTACCTGCCGGGAGAGCTTGTTAAAAAGGTCAGGATCGTTGATGGTACAATGGAAATCGATATCACAAATCTCCAGGCGCTGCCGCAGATTCTGCTCCACCAACCGTCTGAAGTCTATCATCCGCTTCGCTGAAGGATCGCTTCCAGTTACAATCTCCTTCAGATCATCAATGGCAAGCTGGGTATTATCTTCTATCCGCTGATGCATATCCTTCACCAGAGCAATATCCCCCCTCTTATCAAGGGTAGCCATGGCCACACTGTTGGAAAGGAATATGTTGGTCAGTTTCGCCCCCAGAGAATCGTGGAGATAGCTGTATATCCGTTCCTTCTCTTCAATAATCCGGAGCCGGAGGTTCTCCTGTTGCAGTTGGGCTATATGGAGGGTGCGGCGTTGCACTTTCTCCTCCATTCGCAAAGAGTAGTCCCCCACCCTTTCGGCAAGACCATTGAGCTCCCGGGCCAGTAGATCAATCTCATCATCACTGCCGATACTTACCCGGAAATCGCTCTCCCCCGCCTCCCAGGCCCGAATTCCCTTCACAATTAAGAGAATTGGATTGAGGAGAAGCTGATTACTAATGACCCCAAGTACAACAAAAAGCAGCAGCATCAGCATAATATCAAAGAAAATGATCATCCTCAGGCTTGCATTGGGTTGGGCCATGATACTTTTATAGGGGAGAGAGAGGACAAGGGTCCACCCACTGGCCTGGTTACGCTTAAATCCGGTGAAGTAGCGCTCATCGCCAATAGTTACAAGTGATCCACTCTCATTATCCTCAATATGGCTTATCAGTTCTTCCCCCGGGTCTTCCCCTGGAGGACCAAACTGATTGACAATAGCTACATTTTGACCGGTGAAAAGAGCGACTCTGCTGTCGGGCTGAAAATCCATAGCTTCAATAATCTTACGCAGGTCAGAGAGCATCACATCGACTCCAAGTACTCCGAGAAAATTCCCTTCCCGGTCCTGGACAGGAATGACCGCAGTTATTCCCATCGCTTCCACACTCGCATAGAGGTAAGGCTCACTAATCCCGTAGCCCCCCTTATCCACCGCAGTCTTGTACCAGGGCCGCTCCCGTGGATCGTAGCCTTCAGGAAAGAGAGGTGCATTGTTGACAAATCCCGGCCCGTAGCCCCACTCCAGCATCCTCCCCTCCCGGGTTCCAAGGTAGATGGCCCGCAACATCTCCCTGCGGGAACCCACCACCGAGAGAAACTCCTCCCGCATTCGCTCTTCTTCCACCTGCCGGACCGAAGGAAACCGGGAAACCGCTCTTGTTACACTCTCCAGTTCCCGGAAAAAGGCGCTAACCTGCTTATCCGTGCCATCAAGAACCGACAGGGTAAACTCCGCAGTACTTTTTAAGGCGTTGTCCTTAAGAATACCGTAGGTTATCCCCAGAAGAAGGAGCAGGAAAAAGAGCACCGCCGCACCGATACCCACATTAAGTTTTGTTTTTATACTCCATCTAATCTGCTGCATTGAAAAACTTCTGCCCTATCCTACCACAGGATGGGGCAAGAATCATAATTTTTGCAAGCTGATCTGTTTTTTTGTGCTTGATGCTCAAGCCCCCCATGGATACAATGAAGGAAGATGGCCCCTACCTACGAGGAACTGGAAAAAGAACACTTCGACCTCCAACAGCTACTGGAAATCAGTAAAAGTCTTTCCAGCAAGCTTGATCTCACTAGTCTCCTTGATTCCATCCTCTATATCTGTATGGGACAGATGAGGGTTACCCAGGCGGCCCTCTTTGCCAGGGACAATCTGGATACCAAGGAGCTGAAACTTACCCGAAACCAGGAGGGCTTTGCCCTGGACCGGCATACGGATTACAACATCGCCGTCAGCGATCCCCTCTGCCTCCATCTGGTAGATTTACCTCACTGTCTCAGCTATGAAGAGTACGCTACATTTTCTTCCTCCGGGACAAGGGAGATCGTTGATCATCTAAAGCCCAGCTTGATTATCCCCCTGGTTGCCCGGGGGATGCTGACCGGAATCATTTTCCTGGGGGAGAGAATCGACGGCAGTCTCTATACTGATAAAGAGAAGGCGTACCTGATGGATATTGCCAGGCTTGCCTCAACTGCCCTTTACAACGCCATCCTCTTTGAGATGTCCACCACCGATATGATGACCCATCTCAAGTTCCGTCACTACTTTACCACAGTAGTAGCAGATAAGATGGTGGAAAAAAGAGAGTCCCTCGCCTTCTCGATCATCATGCTGGACATTGATCACTTTAAAGATGTCAACGACACCTACGGCCATAAGGCGGGGGATGAGGTGATCCAGGCGGTAAGCGGGATCATTCTTGGTAACCTGCGGCATAACGATCTGGGGGTCCGGTACGGCGGCGAGGAGTTCCTGGTCTACCTGGAAGATACCAGCGAAGGAGAGGCAGAAGAGATCGCCGAGCGGCTCAGGAAGAAAGTAAGCAGCTGCCATAAAGAGTTATTAAGCTGTACTGAACAGGTAACCATATCAGCTGGTGTTGCCGCTTACGCACCTGAATGGGATAAAAATGTAGAGGCGTGCATCCACCGGGCCGATGTGGCGCTCTACCACTCGAAGCATAACGGCCGAAACAGAACCAGCTGCGCTTCGGAGATTGAACGCCACGGAACGGGATCTCAGAAAGAAGCCGCAAACCCAACCCTGCGATAGGAGAGGCAGGGCTTCATGGATAGGGGTTACCCGATTCGCCCACTTTGGGGCCTCGCTTCAAGACTTCTCCCTAACCCTTCTCGATTTCCAGTCAAGACGCCATTCTCTCTTCTCCACCGCCTCCTTGGGTAGATCCAGGCCCATCTGCCCCCCGGGGTTCATGATATTCTCCGGGTCAAAGTAGCTTTTCAAGGCCCGTAGAGCTCCCATCTGTACAGGCCCCAGGTAGAGATCCATCCAGGGACCGATCATCCTTCCCACCCCATGGTGATGGCTGAGGCTGCCTCCGGATTTTGCAATGGCATCAATAATGTGGGTCTGGAACGATAGATACTCCTGCCTCTCCCTAAAGAGGGCGTTGAAGATGAAGTAGAGATTTGTTCCCTGGGGGTAAAAGTGACTTGCATGGGTCATACAGATGGTGCCGGGCCTGCTTTTTACCACCCGCCGGACCGCCTGGTGTACCTGATGGAGATTATCCCAGTTGACCGAAGTTTCCAGGGTATCTATGACGATACCAAAATCTCCCATATCCTCTCTGAGGTATGGGTCCCGATACCGTCCATGCTCCCAGCTCTTTACCGCATAACCGGTCAGTCCCACCCCCCCATGACGACGGCAGAGCCTCTTTGCTTTTCGCAGTACATTCCTGGCAAAACCCCGCTCTCCTTCGGTCCTGGCAAGAAAGAGACACCGTTTACCCGGTTTCAAGCCAAAGAGTTTTATCCCCCTGTCAAGGATGGTCCCTTCCACTCCATAGAGCTTCAAACCCACCTGGGTCTCCTCGGGATCCGAAAGCCGCATCACCCCGGGGAAACCGAACTCCCCCTGACTTATCTCCCGGACCGCCCGGACCCCGGATTCCCAGTCGGGAAACATATAGGAAAAGCGAAACTGGTTACCAGGGGTGTGGTAGAAAATCTTCAAGGTAAGTTCCACCAGAATACCGTAACTCCCCTCACTCCCTTTCATCAGGTCATCCAGCTCCGGCCCGTTTGCCTGGGCAGGAAACGATTTCGTCACAAAGCTCCCCGCAGGGGTGACAAACTCCTGGGAGAGGATTAGATCAACCGCATCTCCGTAATAGCTGGATTGCTGACCCGCCCCTTTGGTGACCACCCATCCGCCAACAGTAGAGTACTCAAAGGATTGAGGAAAATGGCCACAGGTGTAGGCTCTTTTGGTACCGAAACGACTTTTTGCATCCTGAAGGGCCTCCTCATAGGCAGGCCCCATCATCCCGGCCTGAACGGTGCAACTCTTGTTCTCCTCGTTTAAAGAGATGATCTTATTCATGTGGGTGGAGAGGACCAGGGTGATCCCGCCGCATACCGGCCGGAGCCCGAAGTTCACACTGGATCCACCGCCATAAACGGTAATGGGTATGCGATGCTTACTGCAGTACTCCACCAGGACCTTTACATCATCCTTGTTCCGGGGGTGCACCACCAGGTCAGTCACCTCCCGGACCAGATGCTCCCGAAGCTCCAGGGTCTCCTCCATGCTCTTTCCACAGGAATAGTTCAGCCTGTCATAGTCATCCAGACTGATGTTCTCTTTTCCCACAATATTGGCAACAGCCTCCTGGTGTACCACATCGAGGCTGGATGGAGAATCGGGGATAGCCACCTCTTCATCCCCCGAAAGCTTAGCCACCCTGAAATGGTCATCATTGAGGTGAAACTCCTCTTTCATCAGCTCGAAAAGTCGCCTGTTTGGATGTTTATACTCCCCTGGGTCTCCCCATTTGAAGATAGACCTCCAGCTTCTCTCAGGTGGGGGGCTCTCCCTCCAGGGGGGGGTGAAAGGTTTCTCTGTTCGCTTTTTAGCCATTATATTCTCCTTCCAGGCTCATTGAGGCGGTGGCAATCAGGGCAACCGCTCCTATCTGCTCCCCTTCCTTGCCGTTTTCCTTGCTGTCTTCCTTGCCGGGGTAAATCTCCTTTTCTACCTGATCGCCGCAGCTGAGCCTGGTTTTTACAAGGAGGGAATCAATCCTTTTCATCACCCCAGGGAAAGCTTCCAAAGGGATATCACCGAAGGTCCGGACCGGCAGGCGGGGAAAGTCGGGGAAGCTGGTCCGCACGGTAGTAGTGAGAGTTCTCATGGGACAGGCAATCTCCTGACCAAGCCAGACCTCCCCCTTCTTACACCGGTGTCCCTCCATGGTGATGATCTTTCCATCATCAGCGTATTCAAGATAAACTCTGCAGCCCCTGGGACAGGCAATACAGGTAAGGTATTTCTCCCGAATCATCACTCCACCTCCGCACTCAAAGCATTAAACTGCTTACTGGTAAAACCGCTTTCCAAATCCGCCGCCATTTCCGGCGACAGGGAGAGTTCGAAGCTCTCCATCTCCGCCGGACGGAGGTAGGGATAGCTTCTGGCAGCAAGCTCCACCCTGGAAGGGCTCTCTTTCCCGGACCCATGAACAAAGATACGCATCCTGCAGGAATCGAAGTCTTTTTTTACCCGAAAATAGAGCGAAACAGGATTTCCGGAAAGCAGATCAGTGATGAGGATCCGCTGGGGGAGGATGTAGGAGAAGGGCTCCGCTGCCTGGAGGCTGAGAGTATCCTTCTGGAAAGCATCCGGGGCACCACCAGGCAAGCTGCCGGGTAAGCTGCCAGATGACCCTTTTTCTTGATCGACAGGAGTACTATCCTGGACCCAATTGGCAAAACGGGCTGCCCGGACTCCGGCAATCTCCCCGGTAAGAGAGACATAATCAGCCAGATCGCTCACATGGAGGGCATTTCCACAGGAAAAAACCCCGGCAAGGGAACTCATCATCCCGCTGTCTACCACAGGACCTCCTGTCGCCGGGTCGATACGAATACCCAATGTGCGGGCCAACTCATTCTCTGGAATGAGCCCCACCGAAAGGAGGAGGGTATCACAGGGGATAAAGCGCTCGGTACCATTCACAGGCTTCATCGTCTCATCCACAGAAGCTACCGTCACCCCTTCAAGACGCTCTTTGCCATGCACCCGAATAACTGTGGTAGATAGGTGGAGGGGGATGGAATAATCTTCCAGGCATTGAGCTATATTACGGGGAAGCCCCGAAGGTGAAGGCTGGATTTCATAAACCCCCTCTACCTCTGCCCCTTCCAGGCTAAGGCGCCTGGCCATAATGAGGCCGATATCGCCACTTCCCAGAATAACAGAGCGGCGACCAGGCAGATAGCCTTGTATGTTGATAAAGTACTGGGCCAATCCGGCGGTATAGACTCCCGCAGGGCGGCTCCCCTGGAGGAAAATCTGCCGTCCGGTTCGCTCCCTGCAACCGGTAGCCAGGACCAGGGCACGAGCTGAAAGCTTGATCAGGCCCGATCTATTGACTCCCTTTACCAGGAATCCCCCCTCCCTCTTCTCAATGGAGAGGATATAGGTGGCCAAGAGAAAACGTACTCCGGCTGCCCGGGCAGCTTCTATCTCCCGGCAGGCGTATTCGGGACCGGTGAGGCGTTCAGCATACCGGATTACTCCAAATCCGTCGTGGATGCACTGCTTCAGGATTCCCCCTGCTCTCTCCTCCCGCTCGATGATACAGCTTCGCCCCCCCCCTTTTGCTGCAGAACTCGCTGCGGCAAGTCCAGCGGGACCGGAACCAATCACCAGCACATCAAAGGAAAGACGATCGTGATCTCTGCAGCCCCCTTGATCCTGGATG
>CAYMWV010000017.1:19294-26794 GCA_964394395.1 uncultured Sediminispirochaeta sp. | reverse complement strand
CTTTCCAAGCCCTTTTCCAAGCCGCTTTTAAAGCTATCCATCTTTTGTCTCCTTGAAGAGGATCCGGGATGCACCACCGCTTTTTGTGATCTCCTCCATGGAGATGCCCGCCTCCCGACTGACGATTTCGAGTATCCTGGGAGTGCAAAATCCTCCATGACAGCGGCCGGTCCCTCCCCGGGTGCGGCGCTTTATTCCATCCAGGGTGAGAGCCGGAATGGGACCTTTCACTGCATCCCGAATCTCCCCTTCGCTGATCCCTTCACAACGACAGACAATCCTTCCGTAGGCGGGGTCCCGACGAATCAGCCTCTCCCGATCAGCCTCAGAGAGCTGTGCCGGTACCGGCGGAGCTGTTCGCTTTGCCCTGTAACCGGGCCGGTAGGAAAGCTCTCCAAGGTACTCTTTCACCAGAGCGGCGGCCCGCAGGGCGATAGCTGGCGCCGAGGCGAGGCCGGGAGATTGGATTCCTGCCAGATGAATCAGGTTGGGCACCCGATCAGATCGGCGAATGATAAAATCCTCCTCCCAGCTGCAGGCCCTGATTCCCGCAAAGTAGGTAATCACCTGTCCAGGATTAAGCATCCGGTTCACCGAAAGCCGGCTAAAGAGATCCTCCAGATCTTCCCGATCGGTCTCATAGTTCTCCCGATAGGGAACCTCCTTCGCCGTAGGTCCCACAAGGATATTTCCCTCAATGGTTGGAACCAGCCCTCCCCCTTTGGTCTTTGCATGCCGCTCCCGAAGCAGATGGGGCATACCGGCTATCCGGCTCTGGTACTGCCCGGTGTTGATGTCAAGGATGGCGTCCACCCCCTTCCTGCCGTGGAGAGAGAAGAAGCGGTCATCTGCCAGCTTCGCTATCCAGTCACTCCAGATCCCCGCCCCGTTTATCACCAGCCGGGCCCTGCAACTTCCCCGGTTTGTCTTCACCATCCGGATGGGGTGCCCCTCTCCACTACGAGGGTTCTGCTCCACTTCAAAACCGGTAACAGCGCAGCTGGTGACTATTTCAACCCCATTCTCTGCTGCGTGACTGGCCAGGGCCAGAACAAGCCGGTAGGGGCTTAAAACCCCTGCGGAGGGGAGAAACAAGGCGCCCCGCTGTTTATCGGTAAACCAGGGCTCCATTTTGGCCACCTCCCCTTTGGAGAGGTAGCGGTAGCCATCTACCCCATTTCGCTTAGCCCTGTTCATCAAGATTGGAACCAGCAGCCGGTAAAAAGGGGATGGAAAGAGGATCATCGAACCGGGGCGGCGAAAGGGGATAGAAAGATCACGGCAGAGCTGGTCATACAACCGATTTCCCTCAATGTTAAGCTCCGCCTTTAAGCTTCCAGGACTTGCCGCAAATCCGGGATGGACCATCCCGTCGTTTCTGCCTGATGCGTGGGTGGCCAGATCGCTCTCTTTTTCCACCAGGGCAATGGAGAGATCATATCGGGCCAGGTGCTGAGCAACAGCAGCGCCAATTACCCCTCCGCCGATAATCAGAACATCAAAACTGCGCCCCTGAAGGAGAGAATCGGTCAGGCTGGGAAGGGAGGGTGTCCTCTCTTCATCTATCCCCGCCACTTCGATCTCATTGATTGTTGCAAGAAAGGGCTTTCCAGGGCCAGCGAAGGCAGCTGCAGTATGACCGGCTGATACCTTCTCCGCCCATTCATCGACCCGGCCGCCAAGAAAAAGGGAGTCCCGGTAGCACTCCACCCGTATCCCCTCTCCAAAGGGTTTTTTTGCCAGGGCTTTTAGAATCTTTCTGATCGCTCTCTGACGGGAGCGCTCTTTATCCTCCACTACTCCAGCCACTTCATTACTCCTTACGGATTATCTCTTCAAGCTGGATTTCGCTCTCCTTGAGCAATCTTTCCATCTCTGCCCCAGCCTTATGAGCATCACCCTGTTCTATGAAAGCAACAATCTTTTGATGCTTCTTTACAATTGGCAAAAAGTTTTCCACCCCCCGATAGAAGCGGTTGAGGATTCCCAGGTAGAGCTGGCGAAAGCTGTTCATCAAAAGAGGATAGACCATGTTCCCGCTGGCTAAGGCGATGCTATGGTGAAATGCATAATCAGCCAGAGCGAAGGATTCATAATCCAGGGATGGCGTTTTTCCGCTTGATAGGAGCTTCTCCTCTGCTGAAAGGGCTGCTCGCATTACCTGGAACTCCTCTTCAGAATGGTGCCGGGCTGCCTGCCGAACCAGGTCACACTCAAAGAGAAGCCGCATCTCCAGAACTCCCTTGAGCAGGTTTGGCTGCAGCTCCCCTGAACCGTGGGAAAGGAGGGAGCCCAGCAGTTCCACCGACCCCTGTTGGCGAAAATCATTCACCACCGTCCCCCGTCGGGGAAGAATTGAGACCAGCCCCTTGGCAGAGAGTTCTACCAGCCCCTCATGGACTACCGGACGGCTCACCTCGAGGATCTTCGCCAGCTCCCGTTCCGGTGGCAAGCGCTGCCCCACCGGAAAGAAGCCCGAGATAATCAGCTGTTCAAAACGGTGAATAAACTGCTGCTTCAAACTGGAAGCTTTTAACGGTGACAATCGATGCACAGGACCCCCATTTAGAATTCTGTTCTGGTTGGTGGTAATACCACAGGATATGTAGAGAGTATACTCCCCTTTTCAATTCCTGTCAAAGCTTGATTGTCTTTGACGCTTTTTGTATCTTAGCTTTCATGATAATACCAAAGTTTCCCGATTTCGTACCTATTGAGCTCGAACTAAAATCAGAACTCCACCCGGGGCTCTCCCTTTTAAAAGAGGGGATTTCCGAGTTTACCTTTGCCGGTTTGTATCTCTTTCGCAATCAGTACGGGTATCAGATTGCCAGACTTCCGGATGATCATCTAGTAATCAGCGGAAAGGGCGACAAGGGCACCTTTTTCATGCTCCCTTGCGGTATTCCAGAAGAGAAAGAGATCCTGAAGGAGCTTTTTTCCAATCACGACTACCTGAAAAATCTCCCTCAGCAGGAGGCGGAAGCAAAGCGGATAGAGCTGGAGAAGCAGGACTACTGCGTCTGTGAGGATCGGGAAAACTTTGATTACCTCTACCTCAGGAAAAACCTGGTTCAGCTGGCGGGCAGGAAATACCATAAAAAACGCAACCTGGTAAACGCCTTTTTAAACAGCTACTCCTACGAAGAGATGTGGATAAACCGGGATAATGAGAAGGATGCCTTTCAGGTCCTGGAGCGGTGGATGGATGGGAGAGAAGATAAAAGCGATTACGATGCCGCTCTTGAAGCGCTGAGCTTGCGGGAAGAGCTTGAGCTGACCGGCTGTATCACCTATGTGGATGGTAAACCTGCAGCCTACTCCCTGGGAGAAGCGCTGACCAAAGGAAAATCCTTTGCCGTCCACTTTGAAAAGGCCGACGACTCCTACAAAGGAATTTACCAGTTTATCAACCGCTCCTTCGCATCCATGCTCCCCCGGCATTATTGCTACATCAATCGGGAGCAGGATCTGGGTGACCCTGGACTGCGGCAGGCAAAGATGAGCTACCGCCCCGACGATTTTGTAAAGAAATACAAGGTTCATCCGGAAGCTCTTCCTATCTGTACCGACACTGACAGTTCAGCAATGGACGCCGATTGAGAAGGATAGAGCTCCGTCCAAGGAAGGAGCAAGGGAAAAGCAGCCAAGGCTTGTGAAAAGATGCATCCTACATTTCTGTAGGTTATCATCTTTTTAATACATTTATGTATCTTTTCCCGCTCATTGCAGCAATCCCGGTCGGAAGTCCTATACACATCTTCTTATATGATAAAGAATTAACCAGCAATGCAGAAAATTGGTACAGTTCCTGCATGTATTTGCTAACTCGATAGAAATTTCACTGGAGGATTCTATGGCAAACGGAAGTATCGACTTTACAAAGACCCCATTAAGTACCCTTTACGGAACAAACCAGTTTAACGAAAATGTCATGAGGCAGCGGCTGCCCAAATTACTCTTCAAGGATCTCAAGGCGGTACAGCGGGGGGAGAAACCCCTCTCCATTGAAACTGCCGAAGTGGTCGCCGGGGCGATGAAGGATTGGGCGATTGAGAAGGGAGCAACCCACTACACCCACTGGTTTCAACCCATGACGGGCCTTACAGCGGAGAAGCACGACTCCTTTATCAGCCCCACCTCGGATGGCAAGGTGATCATGGAGTTCTCCGGCAAGGAACTTATCATGGGAGAGCCCGATGCTTCCAGTTTTCCCAGCGGAGGGCTGCGGGCCACCTTTGAAGCCCGAGGATACACAGCCTGGGACACCACCAGCCCCGCCTTCCTGAAAGAGGATAAAACTGGTGTTACCCTCTACATTCCCACCGCCTTCATCAGTTATACCGGTGAAGCACTGGATAAGAAGGTGCCCCTGCTGCGCTCCATGGAAGCGGTAAGCAAGCAGGCGATCCGGATTCTCCGAGTTCTGGGGAACAACACAAGCAAACAGGTGTTCACCACCGTCGGCCCGGAGCAGGAGTATTTCCTGGTGGACAAGAAGCTCTATGACAAGCGTCCTGACCTCCTCCTTTCAGGAAGAACCCTCTTTGGTTCCATGCCCGCTAAAGGACAGGAACTGGATGATCATTACTTTGGATCAATCAAGGAACGGGTTTCCGACTTTATGAGGGAACTCAATTACGAACTGTGGAAGCTCGGTATCTCTGCCAAAACCCAGCATAACGAGGTGGCACCCAATCAGTTTGAGCTGGCCACCATCTTCGAGAGCGCTAACGTCTCTACCGACAGTAACCAGCTGGTTATGGATACCCTGAGAAAAGTGGCCACCCGCCACGGTCTGGTGGTACTGCTTCATGAGAAGCCTTTTGCCGGAGTAAACGGATCGGGAAAACACAACAACTGGTCCATCGCCACCGATGATGGGGTAAACCTGCTGGAACCGGGAGAAAGTCCCCATGATAACGCCCAATTCCTTCTCTTTCTCTCAGCGATAATTGAAGCGGTGGACCGCTACGCCACCATCCTTCGGGTTGCGGCAGCCAATACGGGGAATGAGCACCGCCTTGGAGCAAACGAGGCGCCCCCTGCCATCATTTCCATCTTTTTGGGGGAACAGCTTCAGGATATTATGGATGCTTTAGCGGGTGGAAAGAAGGTGATAGGAAAAGAGGGGAAGACCATGGTAATCGGCCAGACTACCCTGCCCCAGTTCCCCCGGGATCTGACCGACCGGAACAGGACCAGCCCCTTTGCCTTTACCGGAAACAAGTTTGAGTTCCGGATGGTACCCTCCAGCGCCTCGATCGCAGAGGCAAACACCTTCCTCAACGCAGCAGTTGCTGATGTCCTTTCCGATTTCGCCGACAAACTGGAGAAAGCGGGTAACATTGATGAGGCCATGGCAAAAATCGTAAAAGAGAGCTACCAGAAACATAGCAGGGTGGTATTCAACGGGAACGGTTATTCCGAGGAGTGGCTCGCCGAGGCAGAGCGTCGGGGACTAGCCAATATCACCACCACCGTTGAAGCGATTGAACAGCTTATAAGCGATCTCTCCATCGACCTCTTTAGCCGCCACAAGATCCTGAGCAAGGAAGAGGTGCACAGCCGTTACGAAATCTACCTGGAGAACTACAGTAAGCAGATTAACATCGAAGCTGAGATAATGCTCCAGATGGCCAGCCAGGGTATATACCCTGCGGTTAACCGCTGTGCGGGAGAGCTTGCCGACAGTATCGGAAAGATCAGCCATGTTGATGCAAAGCTTCCCCTGACCCGGCAGAAGGCGGTGCTGAAGGAGCTTCTGGAAGCAGCGGAGGCGATGGCCAGTGCCACGGACAAGCTAAGGGAAAAACTTGCAACCGCCCAGAGTTGCAGTGATTTTGCCGATCAGGCAAAGCTCTACCGCTTCGAGGTTTTTGAGGCCATGGCCCCCCTGCGGGAGACGGGAGATCATCTGGAACGGCTGATGCCCCGGGATTGCTGGCCCTATCCAGGATATGAGGAGCTCCTCTTTATTCTATAGAGAGCCTGGCTATACAGAAGGGTTTACCGTTTTCCGGAGCGGTAAACCTTTTTTACTGTCCCCGAAATAGCGCAAAAGTTCTTGGTAAATGCTTATGTTTTGACGCTTTAGATCAGAAAATAGGGGTTGACCCATTCAGGTTCACTGTAATCACTTCCATATCCTTATCTATCGGAGACTTACAGAGTCCTGGCTTTTCATTTTTGCGCTATTTCGGGGACACTAATACTATTTCACATATGAGGCAATGGGGCCAAGATCGATCCGATCTCCCACCTGTAAACCAGAGCGCTGAAAGGCACCCCGGTTTACTTCGATAGCATACCGCACCGACCGGGAGGAGGGAACAGGGGTTTTATCCTTTGGGATGAGGGGAAGAATATCCACCACTTCTCCCCCCTTGGTGATGTAGGCAATAGAGAGGGGGATCCTGGTGTTTTTCATCCAGAAACTGAGCAGTTGGTCCCGCTGAAAAATGAAGATCATCCCCTCCTGATCACCCAGGCTATCCCGGAACATTAGTCCCCGCTGTCGTTCTTCAGGCTCATCTGCCACTTCCAGGGAAAAGAGCTCGCTTCCAAGCTGCAGCTCTATCCGCTCTTCACTTTTGCAAGAGATGGGGAGGAGAAGAAGCAAGATGAGGATAGGGAAAAAAGGGAGGTAACGTCCACCGGGGTTCATCAAAACTGCTCCAAAAATCGATCCTTATCCATCTCCCCCAGAGATTTCTCAATCTTTCCAGAGCGCCGGATTGTTTCGATCCGTTCCCGATCCAGGTATATAACCCGCAGGCTCTCCCTTTCGAGAACAAAATCGTGATCTTCCCCGGACCATCGGCTTTTGGAAGGTGAAAAATGGTCCGGAGGACCATACTTTTCGGTGAAGGTGGTGTAGAGGGCGTAGTGATCCATCATCCGCTCATCAAGATCCAGGGTGATGGAGTAGAGCGTTCCCTCATGGAACTGAAGCCAGCATCGCTGGATGTAAGCCAGGCCGGCGGTCTCGATCATACGCTCATTTGGACGGCGCAGCATGGAGAGATCCGCCTTACCCCGGTAATAGAAGTTACCATCCCGGTATAGAACATCCTCCGCAGCTTCGAAGGAGAGCCCCAGAAGCAGCTCGCCAAATCCTTTTGGAGGAGGTTCAAAAGCTTCCGGATCAGAAGCTTCCTCTAAACCGCCCATAGTCTGCCCCCCCAGGGGCAGTAAAAGAAGGAGGAAAAGAAGGAGAAAAAGGGGGAGGAAAATAATCGCCCGTCTCATGTATCTATTTTCGGCATCTTCCATGGCATTGTTATCCCAATTTTTACTATAATGAAATCATGAAGAGAATAGCGTGCCCCTTAGGAAAGCTTTTCCGGATAGCAGGCCTGATTCTGATTCCCCTGCTTTTTTTCAGCTGCGCCTCCTCCTCAGGAAGCCTTTTTGAAGAGACCGTGACTGGTGGTTCCGGCTCATCTTCCGGTTCGTCCGGAGCTTCCGATTCTTCCGAAGCCCCATCCGGGGATGAAG
>CAYMWV010000017.1:0-19194 GCA_964394395.1 uncultured Sediminispirochaeta sp. | reverse complement strand
TCTTCCGGTTCGTCCGGAGCTTCCGATTCTTCCGAAGCCCCATCCGGGGATGAAGAGGAGAGGCAGGAGGAAGAGAAGCAGGATAGGGATGCAGAGCAAAAAGCGGAGAGGGGCATGCGAATCCGAAGCTACCCCTCAAGGGCTGTTATCTACATCAACGGAGAACGACAGGGAACAGCACCCCTCCTGCTCGACCTGCCGGAGGGCAATTACACCATCCGGGGAGAAAAAAGTGGTTATTACCCGGACTCAGTCAGCATCTCCTTCTCTGAAGGTGAATACCGGGAGATAGCTCTGGATCTGGAGGAGATTACCGGCAGCCTCCTGGTGGAGACCTTCCCGGTTCCCGCAGAAATCCGAACGGGCTGGAAAAGTATCACCCCGGGGGTGGAGACAGAACTGCGGATAGGCCGATACGTAGTTGTGATAGAAGCTTTCGGCTATGAGACCCTCCGAAAAGAGGTGCTGATCGAGGAAAACAGAACAAGCGCCTTTTCTGTTGAGCTTGAGAAGGCACCATTCAGGATCGAGTGGTTCCGCCCGGACCGGGAGCGCTTTGATCCCGATGATCCCGGAATTTACGGCAGCACCCGGATCTCCGTATCGGTCTCCGCCCCCGGAGAGGCCATTTTTTCCATCTACCACAGTTCGGGAGGCAAGATAGGGGCAAGTAGAACCATCTCCTTTGACAAGCGTTGGAGTCACATCACCTGGGACGGGAAGGAAGCTCAGGAAAGCGGCAAGCGAAAGAGCCTCCAGGCAGGAAGATACACAGTAGAGCTGATGGTTCCAAACAGTGAAATCGTAGTTACCGAAGAGGTGATTATCGACCCCTCTATTGATCTCCGGGTTCGAACTGTGTATACCGGAGCTGCCGGTACCCTCCTCTGCCCCCTTCCCAGCGCCCTTCCAAAGGGGGTCTTTCAGGCCGGGCTTCACGGCTACGCCCACGGTAAAGGCTCCAGCTACCTGATTCCCACCTCCCTCTCCCTCAGATTCTCCCCCCGGGATCGAGAAGAGATAGCCATCTCGGGGGGACTCATCTTGAACTCCGATGAGGATGTAAACCCCTACGGCTCCCTCTCCTGGAACATCCCCCTCTCCTCCAGTTTTAGGGCTGGCAGCTCCAGGGCTGCCAGCTCCGGAGGCGAAAGTGATGGACCCAGAGCGGCTGGAGCTGCAGCTCTGCTGTTAAAAGGGAGCTTCTTTAATTCCAGCGAAATCGACATTCTGGAAGGAAGCAGCGGGATCTCCGCCGCCCTTCCTCTGGTATTAACCCTGGGTCCCCTAAGCGCAGCAATCTCCCCGGAAATCTACGCCGGTCCGGACCCTCAAAGCGGCAGTGCAATAACATCCTGGATTTACGGAAAGGGAGCTCTGATCCTCGATATCGCCTCTGTATCTGTTGCTCTTAGCAGCTCGGTACGGAGTGAGCCCTTCAGCGAAGCTGTTTCGATCCGATGGCCCATGGCCAGTGCCCTGGAGTTTATCTGGCTCCTTCCGGATAAGCCCTTTTCCATTTCTGCTGGCGCCCTTCTGGAGTGGAGCCCGGATACTGGATGGTACCTGAGCACCGGCGGGGGAATCTGGTTTCTGCCCTAAGCCCAGAACTTTGGGAAGGCTTCAAAAGGCCTTAAAAAACTTCAAAAAAGAGGTTTTTCCCCGACCCGGTGTTATACTCCCGGAATGAGGAGGAACCATGTACGAAAAAAACAACTACAAAAAAAACACTATACTGTTGCTTCGCCCTCTCCTGTTTTTACTGCTTCTGCTCCTGCTGCCTGGCTTGATCTTTGCTGGGGGCAGAAAAGAGTCGAAGGTAGAAGAGGGAGAGAAGAGCTATCCCTTCAAAGATAGATCACTCTATAAGGTGCTGGAAAGCCGGGGAGAGACCCGCTTTATGGCCCAGGCCCTGGAGAACACCGGTCTTGCAAAAGAGATGGAGGGGTTGAAGGGTTACACCCTCTTTGTTCCCACCGATGCTACCGTAGAGAAGCTCAAGGAGATTATCCGTACTGCCATGATGGAAAACCCTGAAGCTCTCTTGACGGTGCTCCAGGCCCAGATGCTCAAAGGGGTCTACGACGCAGAGGATCTGGCAAAGCTGAATTCAGTCACCACTGTGGGGGAAGTAAAGATGGAAGTGGGCAAGAGAGGAAAACAGCTCACCCTGAACCGGTCAGATATCGAAACCACCAACCTCTTCGGAGACGGCTTTGTGGTTCATACCGTAACGGGGCTCATTGTTCCTACCATAAGCCCCCGCTGATTTTTCCCGGTGCTCATGCTTTCCGAGGGAGATAGATACTTTTTATCTCCCCGGCTCTGAATTTCAGCTCATACCCGCCATCTTTTTTTCCACCTGTTATTTTACAAGCACCCCGTTCCTTATCTGCCGACAGCTCTTCCAGCAGGTTACATTCCCGTAAGAAATCCTTCCCGGGAGAGACTTCAGGATCAAGATTAATCGATGCCGCCGTCGAACCACCCCACCCTTCATAAGCCCGGATTATGAGAGCCTGTGAATCTTCAGCCTTTTTTATCGTCTCAATCAGGACCGCCTCTGTATCGGATTCGAGAAAGGAGAAAGAATGGGGCAAGCTGGCAGCTTTACCTCTCCTCTCCTCTTCCCGGTTTTCCTTCTGTCTGGTAGGCTGATTTTTTCCATGGCAGAGGTGGTCTTGACCAACATCGAAAAAGATCGGCGGACAGTTGAGCTCATAAGCGCTACGAACTGTTCCCCCCGCTCTCCAGTCGCCCTGATGGGGTAGGATAGCATAGGTAAAGTGGTGCTCACCTATATCGCTATCCGGATCCGGTCGTACAGGACCACGAAGAAGGCTGAGACGGAGCTGATTCTCCCGGGCATCATAACCGTATTTACTGTCGTTTATCAGCGAAACTCCATAGTTTGCTTCAGATATGTCAGCCCACTTATGACCACACACCTCAAACTTCGCTTCCTCCCAGCTGGTATTGCTATGGGTGGGCCGCTCAATATAGCCAAAGGGAAGATCGTAGCTTGCATGACGGGATCTCAGGGCCAGGGGAAAAGCCACTTTAAGCATTTTTTTCCGCTCCTTCCAATCCACCCGGGTTTTAAAATCAATCCTCCGGTTTTTTTGGTAGAACCAGATTTCCTGATCAATAATGGATTCATTAGCCTGGAATGAACCTGCCAAAACGGCAAAATGGGGGCCGTTAGCAACAACATGCCAGGGAGATGCAAGGCCGACTGGATGGGAGTACTCCTCAAGGTGGTAGGCGATGTCCCAGGCGCTAAACTTATAGCCTGGATCATCCTCAAACAGCTGGAAATCGTTCCCCGGCCCGAAAAGGAGCTCCCTCATCCCACCCTTATCCCAGAGGGAAGCAATCCTGCCATCAACATCAAAGGAGATGGTATAGAGAGGAGTCTCAAAGCAGGTGTCACTCTTCTGAATAAGGGTATCATCCCACTTGAGCTCCCCCTCTTCCAGGGTGATAGCGTGCCAACCCAAAGAAGGGAGATTTGAGAGGGCAGTATATGCCTTTCCGCAGTAGTACTGCAGAGGGAAAAGCTCGCCCAGCATTCGAATTGACCGGAACCCTTTCAGGGGGCAATCAAGATCAGCCTTACCAATGCCCCCGGTCTCCCTCTCTCCCGAGGCTGTGCAAATCTCAAGCAGATCGTCGCGTTTCCAGGAGAGGGTGTTAAAAACCAGACTACTCCCAACGCCCTCGGCGATCCAGGAAAGTCCCTCTTGCAGAACCTCTTCACCAATGCTAAAAGCCCGATCATAATCTGCCTTGATATCCGGCACCCCCGCAGGGCTGTGGCTGCCAGTAATGGTATCATGGAACTGATTCAACAGCACCAGTTTCCACCCTTCGTTCAGCTGCTCCTGAAGTGCATCGCCCCCCAGGACATATGCTATTGAGGAAATGATCTCTGCGTTTCGGTACAGGAATTCAGCCTTCCGGTTCTGCCATTTCAAATCCCCCTTGCTTGTCAGGGTGCCTCTGTGGGCTTCTAGATAGAGCTCATCATCCCACACCGCCAGCTCTTTTTCCTTTCGAGAGAGGTGTTCAAAAAAGCCCTCCGCTGTGGTGATGGTAGTATCGGGAATCCCGGGAATAGAGCTGCTGCGCAGGCTCATCTCAACCATCTCCCGGGTAGGTCCTCCTCCCCCATCGGCCCAGCCGTAGATGAAAAGAGTATCTCCTGTCTCATATTTTTCCCGATAATCCTTCCAGTGGGTCTCCAGGTTTCCGTAACTGAAGGACTGTCCAAAATGGCTAGGGGTAAAATGGGTAAGAACTTCACTACCATCCGGGCCCCGCCACCGAAAGCTGTCATGGGGAAAGCGGTTTACATCATTCCAGATATTGAGCTTCGCAGTGACGAGTCGATCAACTCCCGCCTCTCTTAATATCTGGGGAAGGGTATACATGATTCCGAATACATCAGGAAGCCAGCAGATTCGGGAAGTAAATCCAAACTCCCTTTTAAGAAATCGTTGACCAAACAGCAGGTGCCGTACCAGGCTCTCCGCACCCGGAAGATTACCGTCCGGCTCCAGGTACATAGCCCCAACAGCCTCCCAGCGACCTTCCTTGATACGTTCCCGCACTTCCTGAAAGACCTGAGGATACTGCTCTTTCAGCTTTTCATAGAGATATGGCTGACTATTGCTGAAATGGAACTCCGGAAACTCCCGCATCAAACTGAGCATATTGCTAGCTGTGCGAGCATTCTTCCGGAAGGTCTCCTTTACCGGCCAGAGATAGACAATATCAAGGTGGGAGTGACCGCAAATATGGAGCCTTCCCGGTTTTCTGAAGAAGGGGCTGCCGTAGAGTTTTTCTCTTAGATAGTCACTCCCTGCCGCAGCGGCCTGCCGAGCCGATTCCCGGTCAGCAAACCCGGGTCCCAGAAAACGGCAAGCCTTTTCCAGATGAAAGAGAAGATACTCCTCTATCTCGCTGGACTCTTCCTTTCCGTAATAGTACAGATAGGCATCAAAGAGAAATCTAAAATCGTTTAAAGCCGTATCGACTATCCTGTCCCGGCGGATAAACCGGGCCCGGTCAAACCGGTGTTCTTCCCGGGCGTCCTTTCGCCGCTCATCGTAGGGGTAATTGATGATAAAAGCCTCTATCTCAAGGAGAATCTCCTCCCCAGGAATGGCGAACTCCCCCAGGGGAACCAGCCTGCGCTTCCAGTCCAGCCCCTGCCAGAAGTGTCCATTTATCGAGAGTTGTGCTTCCCCGCCATCAAGAAAGAGCTCCAGAAAAGCATCTTCATTGTTAAAAGATGCCGGGACCCTTACCAACTTTTTAAAAAAAACGGTACGGTCCGGCCCGCCCCACATCTCCCCAAGAGAGATAGGTTTCCAGTCGCTGATAAACCGGTATTCCCCAGCCCCGGTGAGATGGGCGCCTCTATATTCCCAGCTATTAATATCTACAGGCTTGTAATATGCCCAATCCTCGAGTCGTTTTATATGCCGTTCAATCCAGTTGTGAGGTAGATCCGGGCTCCTTTCAGGATCCTTTGGTTTTCGTCTAGGCATGATGTATCAACCCTTCCTGTATAAATATACTAGTACGTACATTCTGCAGCCGCTTCTCCAAAAGCAGTAATCAGTTCCGGCCGGGCATCAAAAAAATGATCTGAAGGAGAAATGATAAATCCCCCTTCCCTGCCACAGGCATCAAAACAGCGGTACACTTCCGCCTTGGTCTCTTCCACCGAGGAGCTAAGAAAAAAATGACCCTGATCAAAGCCTCCTATAAAGCAGACCCTATCTCCGATCCTTCGAAACGCCTCTTCCAGATCCACATCTGCCCCCATCCCGGGGGGAGTAAAGGTTTCCATTGCATGGGGATTCATGTCGGCGATATCCTCAAGAATGGGCATCATTCCCCCGCAGGTATGGTAGGAGATCCGCTGACCCACCTCTCGTGCTGCAGAGATAAGAGGCTCATCAAAGGGAGCAACAAACTCCCTGAAGATGCCTGGGGAGATTACCGTAGTGGATGCGTCTCCTCCTCCCAGTTCACTGACATCAAGTTTAGCTCCCTCCATGGACCTTATATAACTGAGCTTACGATCCCGAAGAACAGAGAGGAGCTCCTTAACCCAAGCAGGATCATCAAAAGTCGCCATGATCAGCTTTTCAATTCCTGATAGCACCGCCGCATCTTGCCAGCAGCCCGGCTGCCCATAGATATCAAAAACCGGAATCACTCCCCGAAGGATTCCCCGGTCACCCAAAGCAACGCTTCGCCGGTTCACCTCTTCGATGTCGCAGATACAATGTGGTGCATAACTGCCAATGATCTCAATATCCTTTTTCTCTTTGATCAGATGCTCGCTTACCCAGGAGGTGTAATCGTTACCCTGCACCACCATTGTGAGATCTCCTCCAGGAGTAGTAACGGTGTAACGTCTTGTAAGGTATTCAGGATCTTCCAGCTCCCGGGAAGTAATCCTCCACCGATCCGAGACTATCCCCTCATAACCGGTCTCATCCAGATTTGACCAATAGTGGCCTTTGCTCAAATCGGGTGCAAAAGGCCGGAGCCAGTCGATCCGATCAAGCCCGTGGCGTAGAAAAAAGTTCTCATTGGAAGTTCCCTCTTCATACTTATCCAAATAATAGCGCTGCAAGGTGTGGGTCGACGCCGGTAATCTATCGGCTTTACGATTCTCCAATGCTGCTACAAGTCGTTCCCTTGTTGTCATAAATGCTCCTTTTCTAACCTTTGACCGCTCCCGCAACGAGAGCCTTAATAATAAATTTCTGTAAAAATAGTACCAGGATAACTGCCGGAAGCAGTCCGAGCACCCCCGCTGCTGCAAGGTAGTGGGTAGATACATCCTGGTAAGATCCCTGGGCCTGAAGGATTCCCACCGACACAGGGTAGAGTTTATTATCACTCAAGAGAAAGAAGGGTATAATAAACTGGGACCAGGCGTTGATACTGTTGAAAATGGTAGCGCTGGCCACCCCGGGAAGTGCGGTGGGAATAATCACCTTTACCAGAGTAGCAAACCTGCTGCAGCCGTCCACCGTGGCCGCCTCGTCCAGTTCCCGGGGAATTGCATCGAAGACACCTTTCATGAGAAAGGTTGTAAAGGGAAGATGGATGGCAATATAGATCAGTGCCAATCCAAAATAGGTATTAAGCAGGTGCAGTTTTGAGTAATACCAGTAGATAGGGATACTGATAATAATGGGGCTGATCATCTGAAAAAAGAGAACCCCCATGAGTACCATGTTTTTATTTCTGAATTTCCCTCTTGAAAGAGCAAAAGCTGAAGGGAAGGCAGCAAGCAGAACCCCAATCGCTGTAGTGACCACAAGCTTGGCCGAGTTGGCCAGGTAAATATCCATTCTTACGTTCCGAATCACCTTGCCGTAATTGGCCAGGGTAAATGTACGGGGAAAAAAATTGAAGATATGAACCGGTTCCAGAATCTGCTGCTGGTTCTTCAAACTCATGGCGAATATGTAAATCACCGGCAGAAGGAAGAATACCAGAAGCAGGGCGAAGAAAGCGTAGAGAAAGATTTTTTGCGGTACCGTATAGTGTTTCATCTACTGCTCCTTCCCCATTTTGAGATAGATTGATGTAAAGATGGTGGATGAAAGGATCATCAGAACAGCATAAACCGCTCCCTGGCCAAGGCTCATCCGCAGGAATGTCGCCTTATAGGTCTGCAGGGAGAGGACCGTGGTAGAGATTCCTGGACCCCCTTGAGTTAGAGACCAGATAGCGTCATAGGTGTTTACTGTTGCTATGGTAATAAGAACCAGATTGATCAGGAGCATCGGTTTTAAAAGGGGCAAGGTGATCCTTAACAAGCGTTGAAGTGGGCCCGCTCCATCTATGGAGGCAGCTTCATAGAGCTGGGGATCAATCGCCCGAAGCGCCCCGTACTGCATAATTCCGCTGAAGCCGGTGCCCCGCCAGATATTGGCAACAATAATTGCCGCCAGGGACCAGCCAGGTTTTATTAGAAAAGAGATCCGCTTTCCACCAAAGAGCTCGATGGTATTGTTTATTACCCCCCAGGCCGCACTGGAGTAGAGAAGATTCCAGGTGATACCTGCGATTACTCCAGGAACAACCCAGGCCATAATCATGGCAACCTTTAGAACTTCCATGCCGGGAAGCTGAGTTTCCAAGAGCAATCCCACCAGCAGCCCCAGGAGGAGCTGGAACATAACGGTGGCAACCACAAAAATAAGGGTATTCTTCAAGATCACCCAGAGATCGGGATCCTGAAAGACCTGAATATAGGATTTGAGAGAAAACTTGATATCCCCCATTCCAATTCTTGCATTGGTAAAACTGAGACGAACAGCATCCAGCAAGGGAATGAAATAAAAGAGTAAAAGAATAACGGCCACCGGTAAAAACCAGATGTAGATCCACCGTCTTGAACTGTCAAACATGCCCATCCTCCCGGGGATATGAAAGTGCGGGATCCGAAGACCCCGCACCGGTAATCTGGATAGAAAGTTCTACGGTAAGCGGAACTTACATATCTTCGTATTTATTCATCACCTTTTTATACATCTGATCGATGATTGCTTCCACATCGCCGTTCCCGGCTACTACCTTTCCAACTGCTTCTTCAATCAGGCTCTCAACCTCTGGATAGAGACTGGTGGCAGGTCTTGCCCGGCCCACTTCCAGTTCCTTATAGATCTGGTCGTAGAGGGGGGACTTGAACGCAGGAGCTTCAAAGACATCTTTTCTGGTTGGGATGTAACCGTGAAGGGGAAGCCGTTCGGCCATGGCATCCCGGCTGGTATACACCTCTTGAATAAAGTTTACAGACTCTTCCAGCTTTTTCACATCCGGGGACATGAATGAGAAGGTCCATCCACCGTAAATATTTGAGTGTTTGCCACTCTTTGAAGGAAGGGAGGCGTAGTTCCATTCTTCCCCAAGACCTCCGGCAATCCAAGAGCCGGCAATCATGGTGGCAACATTGTCGGCAGCTGCCTCAGCAGCAAGCTCTTTATGCTCCCATCCAACAATTTCTGGAGGCATAGCCCCGGTGTCGATCAACTCTTTGTAGAAGTTGAGGGTATCCACCATCGCTTTCCTGTTCGATCCTTCCCCGAATACCGGCTTGTACCCCTGATTTGGGTCGAATAGTACTCCGCCCTCTGCCCAGAACATTGGAAGAAGGGTAAAAGCTGCAGCAGCAGCCTTTCCCTGGGTCAGAAATGCAGCCACTTCGGCTCCCTCGGCATCAAGCTTTTCATTCAAAGCAAAGATATCAGCCCAGGTGCGTGGCGCTTTATCAGCATACTTTGTGTTGTAGTAGAAGAGAAGGGTTCCAGTTTCTGCCCAGAAACCGTACTGCTTTCCTTCCCGCTGAGTTACCATCTTGGTAAAGTCGAAATACTGATTCTTTTCGATTTCGGTTACGTATGCATCGATGGCCTGAAGAACACCCGCTTCATGGAAGTTTCCTAGCCACTGGGAATCTACATTGGCGAAGTCGTAGGGATCACCTGCAATAGCTGCATTGAGCAGCTTGGTCATTGCCTGGGGAGTAGTTCCACCGGGAATCAGCTCAATCTCCACATAAACATCGGGATGCTTAGCCGCCCATTTCTTCAACTGCCTCTCATAAAATGCCACACGATCTTCCACAGTTGAGGCCATGGTATTCCAAGCCCCAATCATGCCCTTGAGTTTGATCGGGGCATTTGGATTTCCCGCAGCAGTGGCGCTGATGACAGGTTCGCCCTTTGCAGCTGTCTCAGCTTCTCCGCCAGCCCAAAGGGTAGCGACACCAAGCAGCGCAACCATAGAAAGCAAAAGTACTAGTTTTTTCAAAACAATCTCCTCCATACAGTATTGATTTTGGGTGATTATAATACATTTAGTACATTTATATCAAATTTTAATATTAATAATTCTATTTTCTTTTCTTGTATATACTTATATTCTTTATATTTGATATATCATTTATTGACCTTTTCTGCATCTCCCATTATACTAAGCTTGCTATGAATGAAAAGAGCCCTTTGTATAAAATAATCTATCAGGACCTTCTATCCCGGATAGAAAAGGGAAGCTTGAAACCGGGGGAGCAGGTCCCCACCGAAGCGGAGTGGTCAGCCCGCTACGGAGTAAGTCGTATAACATCAAAAAAAGCCCTCGATATGGCGGCGGAGAATAACATAATCATTCGCTTACCGGGAAAAGGATCCTTTGTCAGCGAGAACCCAAAACGGATGATCAGCAGGAAAAATCAATCGACCCAAAAACTCTACGGTATTATCCAACACGATCTGGCCGACTCCTTCGGTATCGAACTTTTTCAGACCCTGGAGAAGCTGGCACAGGAAGCAGGAATTCTTGTAATGGCAGGCTTCTCCAATAATGATAAAGCTACTGAACAGCAGCTGATTAACAACTTTTTAGCCTACGGAGTCGATGCTTTTATCATTTCACCGGTACACGATGAGACCTTCAACAATGCAATTCTGCAGTTGATCATCGAAGGTTTTCCTGTGGTCTTGATCGACCGATATCTAAAAGATGTTTCCTGTCCCAATGTGATCAGCCGAAATATGGAGGCTGCTGCTGAAGGAATCCGTTATCTCTATACCCTGGGGCATCGAAACATTGGAGCCCTTTCCCGTTCCATCAGCTCTGCAACAACCCTGGCGGAACGGGAAAAAGGAATCATGCAGGCGGCTACGGAACTGGGACTTAAACTGAAAAGCAGCTGGTGGCTCACCGACCTCAGCAACATTGATAGTAAGGAGGAGTCCTCCTTCCAGGATGATTGTCACCGGATTGAAACATTTCTGAAAGAGAACCCGGAAATTACCGCCCTCTTTGGCCTGAAATACTCCACCGTACCGGCCCTCACCATTGCAGCAAACCGTCTGGGAAGGCAAATCCCTGAAGATCTTTCGGTCATCTGTTTTGGGTCCCCGGGGTTTCTAGCCAATCATCTGAAACCGGTGACCCACCTCAAACAGAACGAGGCAGAACTTGCCCGAAAAGCATTCTGTCTGGTGGAAAAGATGCTCAAAAGGGAGCAGATAGAGTATCGGCACCAGGTTGATGTAGAACTGATCGAAGGAGAAACAACAGCCCCGCCACCAATTCCGCACTCTCCGGGGATTCATCCTGAGATTCAGACTTGACATGAAACAATGGTGGAAAAGAGAAGGCGGGAGAGCGGATAGAGAGTTCGTCAGGGGGGGAAACTGACCCTCATCTTTTCCACAATTTTGGCATCACCTCAAAAACGATAGAGCAGCCGGAGGTAGAAATTATCATCTGCAGGATTCCTCCTCAGATCGTAATCAGGCGGGTCTCCCAGGGTGATATCCGCCCCGGCCTCAAAAGCCCACAGGTCGGTGATGCTGTAGGCAATCCTGGGAGCTATATAGACATTTGGGGAGAAGAAAAAGCCTATATTGAGCTGGGTTTTTAGCTTCTCCCGAAGGAAACTCTTCTCAAAGTGGCCCACCATGAAGGCGATATGCTCATAGGGCTGGTTGTGGAAGTTGCGGATCTGCTCCTCCAGGTACTTTTCCTCCACGCTATCGGTTTCAGAGTGGCCATCGTGGTTGGGAAACCAGGAGTAAACCAGACTGAACTGGCTCAGGATATTCCCCGGAAGGGTGCAGAGAAACTGGGTATTTACGGTGATATCGGAGTTCTGCGCCCCCAGATCGGTACCATCAAGATCACTGGTCAGGTTGAAGGCGAAATCCTGGGAGAGGGTGTTGTTCCCGATCCGGGTTGCGTAGGCAGCACCGAAAGTGTGCTTCCGGTTGTAGACCGCTTCAATGGTGGTGGGTGCGCTATCAACATAGGGAATAGTGAAATCGGGGGTGTGCTCCACATACCAGCCGTAAAAAAGCTGAAAATCCGCATTCAGTCCGTAGCGACTGTAATGGAGGAATAGTGAATGGAGCTTATCCAACAGGTAAGGCGAATCTTCCCAGGTGACCGTGTCGTCTGTATCGGGAAGATACACATCCCCTTCCCGCTCCTGATCCGGCCGGGTTACGGGGATGTAATTCAGGGAGATGGTGTCTTCAAAGGTGGGGTAGAGTTTCAGCTGTACCACCGGATCGGCCCGGCGGCTTTCGTAGGGGTCATCCAGGCTGTAGATAGAGCGGAAAGCGCTGTGAGGTGCGTTCAAGGGGCCGTAGATGTCCGCAAAACCGTAGGTGAGCAGCTTCTGCCCCAGAGCTATCTCGAAGGTATCGAAGGGAAAGAGCAGGTACGCCTCCTCCAGGATATCCCAGGGGTCGATCGCCTTGACACCACCGCCTTCAGAATAGGGCTCCACCCAAAGCCGGGCGGAGAGGAGCCACTCCATATTCAGCTCCTCGCTGTAAGCGGAGAACCAGGGACGCATGTAGATCCTGCTCCGTAGGTTTTCGTAGCCCTCGGATGCTTCAATACCCCCGTAGTAGTCTGCAAAGGTGAGAAACCGGAACTCCTGGGCAGAAAGCATCGCCAGAGGAAGCAGAAACAGCAGAAGCAAAATCGGGGTAAAGGGGATCAGGGATCGTTTTTTTCTTGTGCACATCATAGCCGTCTTCCTTCTTAATTTCGCTGCAGATACCGGGTGGTGAAATAGTGCTCAGGAATTTCATCGGTGTTAATCTCTGAAACCACCAGGATCGATTTGTGATTAGTCTGCACATTGGTCATCGATATCTTGTTGGGATAGATATATTCGCCCAGATCGACAAACTCTTCCACCAGGTATACCTTCAAAAGTTTTCCGGTTGTGTCGAAATACTCCCGTTTATGGAGAAAGGCGTTGTCCTTTCGGTGGTAATCAATCAGATAGCCGTAGCCCTGCTCCTGCCGAAGCTCAGCGGTGCGCCCCGTCCTTTTGAGGACATAGCTGGGATAACCGTTTTCCTCCTGCTCCGGTAGCAGCTCGGTTTTCATTTCATGAGCGTCCACAAAGATCAGATCCTTGTAGGTGAAATCGCTCCCCATAAAATAGCCCCCCCCGGAGTTTTCCAGAGCGATCCGTTTCACCCGGCGAATGGCGGGAAGGTAGATCCACATGTTATCTTCCCGCTGGTCGCTGTATGCGTGGAGGAGCAAGCCGGTTCCCCGTACCGTGGGAGGAAATTCAAAGACAAAGAGTCGGTTGCTTTGGGTCTCATCAACCATTTTCTGGTAAGCCCGGGCTTCTATCTCCCGGACATCACCATTTTTTGCAATCAAGCTTACCGTAAAAGAGCCCTGCAGATTGGGAATATGCAGCTGCTCATAGAATTTCTCGTAAATTTCTTCGACCGAAATTGCGGAGAGGGAAAGTGCAGTAAAAACAAAGAGACTCAGTAATAGACCTTTCTTCATCTGTTTCCTCCAGTTTTCTTACTATTGGGCAGTATTAATAAGGGTATTAAATAAAGGCTGAGAAAGAAAGAGAGAATAAGGGAAATAAAGAGCAGAAGTCCCAAAATTCTTGCCCCCCGGAAAGAAGAGAGGAAAAGGACGGAGAAAGAGAGCAGGGAGGTGAGAAAGCTCAGGAAGATGGGAATACCACTGAAACCGACAAGCCTTCGAAAGCTTTCCTGCAGATCCAGGCCGGGCTCCAGATGGTTCAGCGCCACCAGGGTGTGGATACTGTAATCGATAACCAGACCGGTGATAATGGCGACAAAGATAATGGAGAAGGCGTCGATGCTGATACCGGCAGCGCTGATGATCCCGAAGGAGATGATCATGCTGATAATCCCGGGAAGAAGGCTGATCAAGGCCAGAAGCAGCTTCCGGTAGAAGATAAGCACGGTGATAAAGATGAGAAGCCCCCCGGCAAGGAAGGAGAAGATCCAGTTGCGTTCAAGATTGTGCTGTTCACTGGCCAGCTGCTCCACCATACCGTAGAGAGAGAGGGACCACCCTTCAGGCAGGTGGCTCCGGATCTTCTCAATGGTTTCAGTAAAGCGGTCCAGATCCCGGTAGTCCCGGTAGTAGAGTAAACCCTTTACCGAACAGATCCGGTAGTTGTTATCCAGGAGGGATTCATACTCTAAAGGGTCTACACTGGAAGAGTAGTAGAGCAGGTACTGCTCAATCAAAGCGTCGTAGAAGTCATCGTACTCGGTGCTGCTTAGTAAGGTCTCCTCGGAGCCCATGAAATAGAAGTGCATCCGTTTGAGCACCGTCAAGAGGGAGAAGGAGTACCCCGTATTCCCCTCTCCAAGTAGCTTGTGGATATGATCAAGCTCCAGCATGGTCTCTTTCTTCAAAACCCCCTGTTTTACCCCCGTATCGAGCTCAATAAAGAAGGGAACGGTACCGTAAAAATCCCGATTAATCAGACGATCCGCCTGCTTAAGGGTGGTCTCCTCCGGCAGCTGCTTGATCGGATAGGGCTCCAGGGAGAGTTTGGGTATCTGCAGAACTCCCAGGAGAACCGCAAGCCCCAGAAGGATGAGAAAGAGGCTGCGATAGCGGGCCATGGAGGCAAAGAGCCTCCCCTGCAGGGCCTGAAAGCCGGGGAAAATGGTTTTGCTGCTCCCTTCAAGAGGGAGATAATCGATCCAGAAGAATACCCCGCCCCAGGCCACCAGGACGGCAATCCCTATGACCAGGCCAAGCTGAAGATGGCCGGAGCCGCCAATCAAGGTCAGGGAAAGAAATCCCATCAGGGTAGAGAGTGCGGTAAGGCTAAGGGGGAAAAGGAGCAACCCTTTAAGCCCCCCCTTTCCCGATGCGATAGAGCCATGGAATGCGTGATAGAAGTAGTGAATCAGGTAATCACTCAAGAGACCGGCACTGAAAACCGGAACCAGAAGAAGCAGGGGGGAATCTTTTACTCCAAAAGAGCGGACCACCCCGTAAGCAAAAAGAACCGATACCAGAATGAGCACCAAGGAGATCAAGACCGCCCTGAAGCTTTTGAAGAGGGAGAGAATAAGCACCACCATTACAAGCAGGAGAGGGAAAAAGACCACTACATCCTTGGTAAGAAGTGTTTCCGTTCCGGCTATAATCGGCCCCTTTCCGGTAAACTCGAAGGGAAAATCCGCTTTCTCCTCCTGCTGTAGCGCTTTCAGATCATCATGGATTATTCGGGGTGCAACATCATTCCCGTAATAGATGTAGAAGAGCAGAGTATCCCTGCTCTCACTTACATAGGGGGAAAGTTCGGGAAAATCGGGTAGCTCTTCGGAGAGACCTTCCATATAGGAATCGGTAATCCGGGAAGAATCACCAGGGATAGCCTTGCTGACAATAATGTCATCACCCTGGCTTATCACCCTGCTGGCACTCAGGATCGATTCCACCTTTACCACTCCATAGAGGGACCGGAAGGCTGCTTCCAGCTCCCTCAGCTTCCTGATATCCTCCCCTTCGAGGAACGAGAGTCCCGCCTCTTCCAGATTCAGTACCGCAATAGCCACATTATGCTGGGGGAGAAGCAGCTCTCCATCCGTATCGGCATAGACATCAATCTCATCCTCATCAACTGCCGGGGTGGGGGCAAAAAGATAGAGCCCACCAAAGAGCAGAACCAAAAGAAGAAAGAAGCCAATCTTTTTCATATTTCTCTCTCGCTCCCTGCTATCGAACCGCTTCTGTAAAGAGACGTCCCAGGATGGAGATCGCTGTATCGATCTGTTCTACCGTACTGTTGGTGAAGTTGAGACGCATGGTACCCGCTCCATCCCCCCCCCGGGTGTAGAAGAACCGGCCAGGCACATAGGCCACCTGCTCATCTATCGCCCGGTCGTAGAGTTTAAGGCTGTCAAATCCCTCCGGCCCCTCAGCCCAGACAAACATCCCCCCCTCGGGACGGGTGTAGGAGAAAGAGTCGGGAAAATGTTTTTTCATAGCCTCCAGCATCGCCTCCTGTTTGGGCCGGTAGAGCTCGATGATCAGGGGGAGCTGCCGAGCCATGTGCCCCTCGCCCAGATAGAGGGCAGCCAGAGCCTGGGTGAAGGTTGATGTGTGCAAATCCACACTCTGCTTCGCCTTCACCAGCCAGCGCAGAAGATCCACCGGAGCGGTGGTAAAACCGATTCGAAGCCCCGGTGCAAAGGTCTTGGAAAAGGTGCCCGCATAGAGCACATTCTCCGGAGCCATGGAGGCGATGGGTGGTTGAGCCTCTCCGCGAAAGCGGATCGCCCCGTAGGGATCATCCTCAATGATCAAGAGATTATCCCGCCTGGCGATCTCTGCAATCCTCTCCCGCCGCTTCCGTCCAATGGTCCTTCCCGTGGGATTCTGGAAGGTGGGAACCAGATAGATAAACTTGGGATTATGCTCCCTCGCTACCTCTTCAAGGGACTCGGGGATTACCCCCTCCTCATCGGTGGCCATCTCCACATATTCCGGCTGGTAGGGATTAAAGGCCTGGATCGCTCCCAGATAGGTGGGCGCCTCCACGGCTATCTTCTCCCCGGGCATAATGAAAAGCTTTCCCATCAGGTCAAGCACCTGCTGGCTCCCGCTGGTAACCAGGATGCGATCACTGTCGCAAGCGATTCCCAGGGCAGAGAGATACTCTGAGAGAGCTTCCCGTAAAGGGGGAAAGCCCTCGCTGGCTGCATACTGAAGTACAGAGCCGCCCCACTGGCTGAGCACCCTCTGGCTGAGCTCCTTCACCAGTTCTACCGGAAAAGCGTCCGGCGAAGGGAGCCCTCCCGCCAGAGAAATCATACCGGGCTGACCCACAACTTTCAGGATCTCCCTGATGACACTTGATCCCATCTCTTTGGTTCTTTCTGCATAATGAAAACCTTCCATCTATTTCTACTCCTTCTACCTCTTTTTCAATTACCCATACCGCTTTTCAACTGCCATGCTGCCGCCCCCCCTGAACCTTCAGAATGGTGCTCATTCGGCGGGACTGGAAGCTCCAAACATCCCCATCAAAAGGTCTGCTCCCATCATGTCCGGGCTCTTCATGCTCTCAAGGGACTGGACAAACTCCTTCAGATCTAAAAGCACCTCCAGCATCAGAAGACGGACAAAAGCTTCATGCTCCTCCCCCATGGAGAGCTGGATGGAGGAGCCTTCCTGTTTCAAGGTGATCTGGATATCATCCTTCCGGATGTTGTACAAGTTGCGGGTCCGGTCCACCTGCTGAATAAAAAACTCCTCTTTTCGGAATCCGCTTAACAGTTCTGCAGTCACATAGGAGACCATCCTGCGACTGGGAAACTCCAGTTCGATGGTATGAGATGCTGTATCTCCCGAATCGAGGGAGCGCCGGTAGCCTCCTCCCCCGTTAAAGCTGCCAATAAGGATGGGAGGAGCTGCCACTCCAGCTGCAAGGAGGGTCAAAATGGCCACTCCAAAAAGTTCGGGACCAATCGCCCCCGAAGCAAGACCGATTCCCGCAACAATGAGGGTCACCTCTCCCCGGGGAAGCATCCCCGCACCAATCCTGAATGCCCCTCGGAGGTTGAAGCCCACCGCCAGGGCAGGAAGGCCGCAGCCGAGAAGTTTCCCCCCAAAAGCGACCAGCACATAAATCGCCCCAAAACCGAGGACTGCCGGAAGAGCGGCGAAATCAACCATCATGCCCATGATAGCAAAAAAGATGGGCACCATAAAGTCGTAGACCCCGTGAAGCTTCTCCTGAATTTCGAAGGCGATATCGGTCTGGCTTAAACTGAGACCCACCACGTAGGCGCCAATAATCATGGCCAATCCCGCCATCTCACTGAGACCGGAGAGGAAAAGGGCGATGCCGAAACTGACCGATGCCACCATCTCCATGGACTCCAGCCGCTTCAAGCGGCGGCTGATTTTGGGAGCAAAAATGATCCCCAGGACCGTACTGATCAGCCAGAAACCAAAAGCTTTGGCGGCAATTACCCCAATAGGGCCCCAGGCAATGTCTCCCCCGGAGGTGGAAACCTTGGCCACCCCAACCACCACCGCCAGAAGAATAATCCCAAGTACATCATCAAGCACCGCTGCGGCGAGGATGGTTACCCCCTCGGGACTGGACATCTTCCGCTTCTCGCTTAAAATCCTGGCGGTTATCCCTACGCTGGTAGCGGTAGAGAGGGTTCCCAGGAAGAGAGCTGCCGGATCCATGAAGTGACCCACCCCGGGAAGAAAGAGCACCGCCGTCATATCCCCCAGGGCAAAAGAGACGATAACTCCCCCCAGACCAACCGCACTCCCTTTCAGGGAAAAGCGCAGAAAAGTGGGCAGATCTGTCTCCAGACCGGCAAAAAAGAGGAGAATGATCGAGGCAACTACCGCAAAGCCGTAGAGCTCCGGGCTTACAGGCAAAGTACCAGCTGGAAGGGGGAAGAGGGGTCCATGGAGCCCCGGAAGGGAAAGACTCCCCAGGGCGTAAGGCCCCAGAATCATTCCAGCCGCCAACTCCCCCAATACCTTGGGCTGATGAAGCCAGCGCTGAAAGAACCAGCCCAAAAAGCGGGCAAAGATCACCACCAGAGCAAGCTGCAGAATAAGAAGGGTCATGAGGTGGGTCATGTCGGGCCCGGACTCAGCGATAGAATCCTCGGCATGGATAAGCAGAGGAAGCAGGAGAAGGAAGGCGAGACAGGTCAGACGCCGGGGAAGCCGTGCCGGGAAGATGGTACGTTGGAGACCGAAGGGTGGGAGAGTGGTAAGCTTCAAGATGCCCTCCTAAAGCAGAGAGATAAGCTCGGCAGGGCTCTTTACAGCAAGAATCGCCTGTCGATTCTCTTCGCTCTGCAGAATTTTGCTTATCTCGGCCAGGAACTGGACGTGGGGGCCAGTTCTGTTCACCGGACTGATGGTCATGATGAAGATCTTGCTCGGCTGGCCGTCCAGGGCGGCAAAGTCGATTCCCTCTGGCTTAAGGCCGATACAGGCCACCATCTCATCCACCGTTTCGCTCTTCCCGTGGGGGATGGCCACACCAGCCTGGATGCCGGTGGACATCTTCTTCTCCCGCTCCAGAACCGCCTCTAGGGCAGCCTGTCGATCCTTAATCTTGCCGCTCTTCATGGCCAGATCGACCATCGCCTCTATCACTTCCTCTTTGGTATCTCCCGAAAGCTTGAGTTCTATCAAATCTTCGGTCAACAGTTTCTTGATGTTCATGATGGCCTAAGAGTATCCATCCCGTCCGGGGCTGTCAAGAAGAGTGATAGCTCCATCGCAACTACTGAGGCTGTCCCGCAACCTTTCTTGAGCTTTATGCACGCTACATATAGTGGTTAT
>CAYMWV010000016.1:32230-38003 GCA_964394395.1 uncultured Sediminispirochaeta sp. | reverse complement strand
CACCGTTGGTTCACCGTTTGGAAAACTTTTTTACTTTTCCACAATTTTGGCATCAGTACATATACAAAAAGGAGGTTGGATGAGAATTTTCTCATCCAACCCCACGTTTACAATCTGTTACTACTATCCCTATGCACACGCACAGGAGGTACACACCACAGATTTATTCTGCAGCTTCCTCTCCACCAGCTTCATCAGAATCTTGATGCAACTTTCTCTGCTCAAGAGCTCGTAGAACCTGGATTTCTCCAATGCGTCTCCACTCTGCATTTCTTCTTGAAGACTCTCTGTCATCAAGGATGCCCCAAAGTGCCTCATTATCGATATCGCCAGTCCCAGGCAAGACTGCCAGGTCATACGTCATCCTTGCATCCTTGATGTAAGTGACAATATCTCCACCTTCCTGAGCAGCATCTTTGTAGATAATAAAGCCAACCAGTTTCCGCATAGGTGTTGTCCGGGGATAGAGCGGGTACTTCTTCAGCTCCCTATTCCTTACATCTTCCACATAGTTGGGATTCACCCATCCAAGGGTTCTCCAACCGTTGAATTCCATGTAATCGAGGAACATGTTTCTCTCTTCACCATTCTGATCCTTGAGAATGACTCCTATGCCATTGGGGAAGTTGCTGCCATAAACATTTACAGCAAGGCTCTTGATAGCACCCACATTTTTTACTACCCCATAACCTTCAAACTTGCTTCCATTTCGGTCAGTCTCATCTTCCACCAAGGTACCATCGTCCTGAAGCTCGGTCCTTCGCATATATGCAGGGATCTCAAAGGCCGGTTTAATCAAGGCGTAGGAATTAAAGGGTTCTTCAGGAAAGTGAACCCTGATACCCATGACAGTCTCACCGGCAAACTTGCTTGCTTGCTCACTAACCGGTGCTTCCTTGGTGTACGAAAGCTTCTCATTCATAACAGTCTGAGAGGAAGAGGCAAGAACCACATCCCAGTTTTCGATGGCGAGGGAGGTCTTCATGAGCTCCTTCTCTTCATCAGTGTAGCCGACACCGGCCTTACCGGAGAAGTCTACCAGGGTAGCTTCGTTGTTACCGTCTTCAAGATCAGCTGTTAAAGTAGAAAAATCGATGAGAACCGATTCTTCCGCATAAAGTGAGAAACTCACTGCCAAAAGCATGATACCGAGAAGAATTCCGAATCGTTTCATCCAGTGCTCCTTTTTAATAAACAAATTACCGTTACCACCTCAAATTATACGGAATGGTTACCGTTTGTCAACGATTTTTCTATTTTTTCGCTAATTCTCCATCTCTTCAGGTAGATATGAGGGTAAATCACCCTCTATAGCGACCACAATATCATCTACCTGGGGAAAATTGAAGCGTAAACCCCTTTTCAAAGTCTCCAAAGTCTCATAAAAACCTAACCGGGACACCGTTTCTCCAGTAACCGCCTCTATGGAAAGATCAATATAGAGAACACCATTTCGGTATATAATTGATCTAAGATCGGTCTCTGCAGGGAAAAGGGGGTCATGTTCCACCAGGACCGGGCCCAGTAAAAGCTCCCTTACATAAAGGTCCATGTTTTGCTCATCACTTTTTCGGAGCGGCAGGTAGCGCTCTTCTCCCCGAACAGTCTCGCTACCATAAGCAGGAAAAAAGAGAGTTTTCCTCCTGATTCCAGGATCGGCAAGGAGAAACCATATAAAAGAAAGGAGAAAAAGTGCTATAAAAAGTCCAGAGAGCCATAAGAGTGTCCGGTTCCGCTCTATCTGCAGATTCAGTATCTTTCTAAACAAAACAAACCTCTGCAAAACATATCCATCATTATCAATCCTATTGATCTATCAGCTTAATAAAATTGGTTACCCCATTATAGATGCCCTGGCTCATTTTCTTCAAGTAGGCTGGGTCAGATAGCAGTTTCACCTCTGCAGGATGTGTAACAAAACCTAGTTCAACCAGAACCGAAGGCATTTTGGCATTTCGAACTACAAACCATGACTCCTCTTTGAGTCCCCGATTCTCACTCAATCCTCCGGCAGCACTTTCCATCCCCTGTGATACCAATTGGGCCAGGAGGATACTCTCTATGGTAAACTCCTCTTCGAGCATGGTATTGAGAATGGGGGCGACCTCCCGCAACTCTGGATCCAGGCTCTCAGGATCAAGCAATTCCCGGCGGTAATCGGGGGGAAGATACCACACCTCAAATCCCGAAGCTTTACTGTTGAGGGATGCATTTGCGTGGATGGAAATAAAAACCATCGCCTCATTTTCCCTCAATGTGATATTATTGGCAATCTCTGTGCGCTCCTCCAGGGTGAGATAACGATCATCACTACGGGTAAGGAGAATATTTCGCTCCGGATAGCTTTTACTGAGCATCAGATAGAGTTCCCTGGCAACCTGAAGTACCACATCTTTCTCGTTCAGGACAAAGGGCTTCCCATCAAACCGATGTCTCCCCACTGCTCCAGGGTCTTTTCCCCCATGCCCTGCATCAATCACAATAGTGGCCAGTCTGAAGCCCCCCGAGGGGTCAAGGGCAAAGTGTTTATCCAGGAGTGCTGCAAATGAGTCATCCACGACGAGCCCTCCCCCTTCTCCCCGGTATACATTCCCCTTACCCACACTCTTCCCATCCAGTACAACGACGTTAGAAGAGAGGGTAAAACGGAGGGAACTGTTTCCACCATATATGCTTCCTTCCTGTAGCCAGGGATCCCACTGAAAAGAGAGAGAAAGCTCCTCAAGCTTGTCCTGGAGCTGGATTTGACCGTAGAGAGAACTTGTGATAATGATTAGAATCAGAAGAGGAAGTATCAGCCTCCTTGCCAATTGAGAAACTCCTTATAGGGGTCTAAATCTTTCTCCAGAAACATCTTGACTGTATCTACTATCCAGAGTGCCCCCTGAAAACCACCTGTCACAAAAGCGTCCCAAAACAGGGAAGCGATCACCGTTCCTGAGGGGAAACGGGATGATGGTAGCAGGTGTAAGCCGGTAACTTCAACTACCCGGTCCAGGGCCTGCTGAAAGGAGAGGCCGTGCCAATCAAGCCCCTCCTCCATCGATAGAGCCGGTAAGAGGGGAGCAGAAAGCTCCCTGTTACCTTTTTCCCAGCAGATAATTTCTGGAAGGGATCGGAGGTAGCGCCGATTCTCCTCGATGGTAAGGGGAAAAGCCTGGGGAATCCACTCCTCCCGGTGGCCGAAAAGAAACGAGCCGGTCTCCCCCCTTCCCGGTTCCAAGCGGATGAGAATGGAACCGGAGCTGAGCGCCGCCTCCTGTTCTGCCCGCTCCCTGCTCTCGGAGAGGGCGATCACACTACCCGCTTTTTCAACATTGTTTCGAGGGAACCGGAGGGAATCTCCTATCTGTCGGTGGATAAAAACCTCCTTGATAAAAGAAGAGCTTTTTGCCCGTTCTATGCCCTCCAGGGAAGCGATTTTTCCCGGAATGGAGATGATTCCCCGTTCTGCGGAGGTAAGGCTTCGGCTCTCATCGGGTACATTGGCGGGAAGTCCCACCGCAATATTCAATGCAGCCGCTGTAACTTCTACCCCGCTGGAGAGGGGATAGGTCCATCCGGACATGAACCCTCCGGACAATCTGGCTGCGATCTCCCCAATCCAGGCGCAGTTAGATGAATATTTCAGATCCCCCTTGGCAGCACCGTTATCGATTCCTATCGCCCGCACTCCCTTTTCAAACTCCCCTTTAATCTCCTGGATAATCAGCTTTTCCGCTTCGCTGGGGATGGTGTGGCCCATCTCTACAAAATAGGGGGGAAAGGTGATGCGGCGATCAGCTATGCCGCAATAGGTGATTTTTCCCCCTTCGACTATTGCGTCGATACTGAACTCAGGACCGTCTATATAGGTCTCCACCACAACCCGCCCCGCCCTGCTGAAAGCAAAGGCATCCTGGAGGGCGGCGGCCAATTCATCAAGGGTCTCTACCCGGGCAACTCCCCGGGCTCCCATACTGTCAGCAGGTTTTACGACCAAGGGAAAAGAGAGCCCTTCGGGTAAGCGTATTGGTTCGTTGGTAAAGAGATCTTCAGCCTCAAAGGAGGTAAAAGCAGGAACATTAATCCCCCCATTGGCAAGGGTCTTTCGCATGAGCAGTTTATCACTGGCAGCACGGGCGGCAGATACGGGAATTCCGGGAAGGGAGAGCGCTTCTGCCACCTGGGCTACGGTCAGGGAGAAATCGGTTCCCGCCGTAAATACTCCATCAAGTCCCGATTGTTCCTTGAAGGCTGCAGCTGCAGCGATCATCGCCTCTGTATCCTTCAAGTCGATATGGAGGAAATGGTCAGCTTTCTCAATTCCTGGTGCCTGGTCAGAGCCGTCCGCCACAAGGACGTACCATCCCTTACTCTTAGCAATCCGGATGGCCGGAAGCTGCATCAGCCCTGCGCCAAGAATCAGAATGGTTTTCCTTCTCTTCATCCTTTTCTTCCTCCCTTTTCTCCATGTACAAGGTATAACTCAAAGGTATCTCCCAATCTGCCGAGGCGAGAGAAAAGAGAGAGAATATTTCGAGGGAGTCTATTCCAGGGGAAGGGAAAACGGTCAGGATGGAGAGAGGGAAAGCGCACAGCGCCGTAGGAGAAACCTCGATCAGTAAAGAACCGTATCGCCTGTCGTGGTTCCATCACAAAAAGATGATCAATGGGGCTGGACCTGAAAAACTCCTTTGGCTCTTTTCGCCCGGAAATACCAAGAAAGCTGGGGGTACTAATAGCGAGAACTCCGCCGGGCTTAAGGATTCTCTTGATCTCTTTCATAAGTTCATCTACCCGGGGAAGATGTTCGATCACATACCAGAGGGTAAGTACATCAAACAGGTTTTCACCGGAGAAGGCGGGATCATGTTTCAACAGATCAAGAGCACTGCCGTTGAAAACCGGAGCTCCGGTCAAATCGGCTGCCTTATCTGCAGCAGCAGCCGATATCTCTATACCGCATACCGCATAGCCCTTTTCCAGGGCTGCAGAAAGAAATGGACCGTAGGCACAGCCGATATCGAGCAAGGTTTTTCCCTTGCCCCCCTTTTTCCACTCAGTTTCACCAAGGAGGTGATCTATCTTTTCTAACCGGGGGAAAGAGCTTTTTTTGATGAAGGGAAAGTCTTCCAGGTAGTCTCGACCATACTGATTTTTATACTCCCGGGTAAAATATTCTTTCTCATAGGAAGGATCGCTTTGAAAGGGAGAATAGGGTACCCCACAGCGGCAGGAAGGACAGAGCTTGAAGGTACGCTCCAGATCCCGATAAAGCACCTTCCCGGTACGGGCAAGAGCCCTTTCTCCGCAAAGAGGGCAAGAAGGATCTTCCGGGACCTCCATTTCAAGTATAAGATCCAGGGGGTTTTCAACATCATAAGAGGGCATTTCCGGCATCCCTTTCAATTTCTCGGCCCCTTTCGGAAGAACTCCCCTGGGAAAGAGCTGAAAAAGAAGGCGCCGAGCTTTGGCTCTATCTCTTTTGCTTCGGGGCCTGGGGAAGGCTCCAAGAGAAATAAACCCGTTTATTCGGGAAAGTTTTTCATGATAGGCGGATGGATTACAGAGAAGAAGTGGTACTCCAAGTGAAACAGCCTCCCAGGCGGTCAGCCCATAGGAGCTCACAAGAAGATCACTATTTGCCAATAGGGGCCGGATATCCGGAAAGGGGCCAATTTCTCTCACTTCTGCTGGAAGAGCCCCTCTGCCTTGGCTGCCCCCTTCCTGCTTTAGGCCACCCTGCTTTTGAGCTCCCTGCCCGGGGCCGCGAAGGATGGTAATATCTCCA
>CAYMWV010000016.1:0-32130 GCA_964394395.1 uncultured Sediminispirochaeta sp. | reverse complement strand
GCCACCCTGCTTTTGAGCTCCCTGCCCGGGGCCGCGAAGGATGGTAATATCTCCAGGAGAAGCAAGTCCAGTTTCGATTAACAGAGCGACTACAAAGCTGGAGAGCTCCTCCGGATCCTCTCCCCCGAAGGAGAGAAGAATCTTTATGGAGCCTATCGCTTCCGCAGAAAGCTCCGCTCTCTCTAACGGCTCCTGCGGCGATGTAAGAGGGAGAGGCGGCACCGGCAGAACAGGTGATGCTAGGACATTCGCCTTCGATAAGAGCCCTTCTCCGGGAATCAGGTCGATCAGGTAGGGGAAATGATCCCGAAAAGCCCCCCCCTCATCCAGTCCGATTACTAGGGGAAAAGAGCTAAGGGCGGAAAACTCTTCAGCAGAACAGGCTCTCAGATCGGTAATGATAATTGCCTTAGGAAAAGAGCGAAGATCACTTCGGCAGCACTCCGGTCCAAGCCCCCATTCCAGGAGAATTGCATATAGATCTTCTTTGACTTTATCCCTTTTCTCGCCACCCTTTTCAGCACCTTGATCAGAGGAGTTCGCAATATAATCGTCAAAGTGCGGAATCGGGTCGGGAATGTAGAGGAAAGCGTCTCGCCCCCGGTTCCGGATCTCCTTCAGAAAGCGGATGGAGCGGATCAGATGCCCCATCCCCTGCCCTCTTCCCATCCGAGGATAAAGCAGTAGCGGTACCATTTCCTTCAAGAGAGCACCTTTCCTGCCAGGGAGATGATCTGATCTATCTCTATAGGCTCTCCCCGATAGCACTCTGCGTAGAGCTGCCGGAGTAAGTGGTAATCCTCCTGGGTATCCAGGGTGACTCTCATATCGGGAGCCGAAAGCTCCTCAGGCGCCTCTATCCGTGCTATCAAGAAGCGGTCCGGCCGCTTATAGAGAAAAGGAGAGACATGTTCCCGCTCATAGGGCTCTGTAGCTTCCCGATCCGCCTCAAGAAGAGCAGATGCCCTCAGCAGCTCCACTCCGGTTCCCAGAGGAGGTCCGATGAACCCGGAATAGTCCCATCTGCCATCAATTTGCAGCTCCAGGAGCCGGTTTGCCATAAAGGGACTGACTAAGGGATTATCACCGGTGGCACGAATTACCCGATCAGCCCCAAGGTGATCCACCGCCAGGGCGTAGCGCTTCAAGACATCATCTTTGGGGCCGGCGAAGAGGGAAAAACCCCACTTATCGGCAATTGGCTCAAGGAGCCGAGCGCTCTCTTGATCGGTTACCAGGAGATGGTGATCACAACTCACCAAAAGGAGAGCCCGCATGGCGTGTTCTATCACCGTGAGGTCCCCCAGCTTCAACAACGCCTTCCCCGGAAGCCGGGAAGAATCAAGGCGAACCTGTAGCATTACCGCATCGATCACTCTTCGGTCTCCCAAAGTTCGGTCACACTCCTGGCATCCCGGGTAAAACGAAAACGGTTGCTTTGCAGCCAGCTCTTCGCCTCCCGGAACTCCCTGATCCGGTCAAAAAGTGATCCCCCCCGGTTATGCAGGTAGGGAAAGAACCTGCCGAACGGGAGCTTCCCTTCGTTGCCGTCAAACCGGACCGCCAGGTTTTTCAGATAGAAACGGCCGTAACTCTCATCCGGGGTGGTCTCCTCCGCCTCATGGGGGGAGAGGTAGCGGATCCGGAGGCTGGTACTGGAACGGATCTCCTCTCCCCACATGTAGGCACGGAACCCGAAATCGAGTTTCTGCCAGTAGGGAGAGGAAATCTCCCGATCATAGCCTCCCAGGGAGATAAAACGCTCCCGATGATAGATTCCGCAGTAATCAAAGGGATAGAGGGAAGCTACCCCGTCGCTTCCAGGAACCAGGGGGAGGGTTTTCAGTTTGTTACGGTAGAAAGCGGGGGCCACAACCGAGGGAACCGTCTCATATCTGGGGTTTTGTAGGTAGGGAACGGTACAGAGCCGGTCAAGCTCAAGCATCCTGCGAAGCTGTTGATCCGAAAAGGGTGCAGTGGGGATCATATCATTCCAGAAAACTGCAACAAGTTGGCCCCCCGCCTCTTTAATTCCAATATTTACCGCCTCCCCGGATGTGACCTGATCATGTAGGAGCAGGAATCGGATTTTCGGATACCGTTTTGAGAGCTGCTCCACATCCCAGGAGTGTTCCTGACTCTCCACCGATATCATCTCAAAGGAGCCTTGTCGCTCCAGATCACGAAAGTAATCGTTCCGGTAGGGGCGACCACCCCGGTTGAGGATGAGGATGCTCAAGGGGGGTGCAATGGTAATCTTCCTGTCATCCCGCCGTTTGCCTACAATGGTGTAGGGAGGTTCCGGGAGCGAATCAGAAGTTAAAGGTGTAGTACTCATCACAGCCCCCGCATACCGGTGGATAATCCTCATCGATATGTTTCAGATAGAATTGCTCTCCCCGGTTCCATATGGTTTCCAGGGATTCTTCAAACACATTACCAAGAAGATGAGCAGAAAAATGATCACTCCCGGGAAGAATTTCCCTGCAGAGGGGAACGGTGCCATCCAGGAGAATATGAAAATCCCGCTTTACATGCCAGCAGGGGAAACGGTTCACCGGAGAGAGATCGCTCACTTTTCGATCCTGCAGGGTGCCAGCAAAGGTGCTGTATTTTTGAATAATGACCTGGGCCCCCTCTTTTTTCCAATAGCGGTAGAACTTTTCCAGCTCCGCCTCATTTTCTACAGTACGCACCGCCTGAACATACACCTGTCCAGGAAAAAGCTCCATCAAGGTTCTTACCAGATCGTGAGCCTCGGCCATTCCTTCCCCCCGCAGCACTTTGTAGCTCTCTTCATGAAATGCATCGAGGGAAACAATCCATTCAATCCTTTTATGGCCCGCCAGGCTTGCTATCTGCTGAAGATCCGAGAGCTTCCATCCGATTCCAGAGGTCTCGATCAGCAGGGAGAGCTTTTCCCGGGCGAGTACCGCACCAGCCATCTTCGAAATTTCAGGATGAAGAGCAGGCTCTCCCCAGAGGGAAAGCGATATGCAGGCGTCTCCGCAGAACTGCTCCACCCGGCTTGAGAGCTCCCTCAATTGGTCCACACTCATATAGCTATCCCTATTTGTGGCAGGATCTCCGGGAAAGCCGGGGTAGGGACAGAAGAGGCAGCGCTGTGGACAAGCTGCAACGGCTTGAATATTAATAAAAGCTGGCACCGTACGGAGCAGATCAGGCCGACGGTTGAGAAGTGCGAGGATAGAAGCTTCATCTTCTCCTCCTTCTGCAACAATATGCTTTAAGAGAAGATAGTTTCGCTTCCCCCGGGCAGCCAGCTTCACCCGGAGCATCCGCATATCCTGGGGAGCTATCTCCGTCTCAATGTCAAAGGCGTTGATATCTTTTTGAATAATATCAAAAAAGATGGTGTCGGTGAGGGGAAAACTCTCTCCCTTAGCTACTTGTGAATGGTAAAGATTGATAAGCTGATCTATAACAGAAAAGGAGAGCAGCTCCGGGGCAAGAAAGGCGGGATAAGCATCAGCAAAGGTGTAGCTGGCCCGATAGCGGAGGTGGTTTTCCACCATTCGCCGGGAGAGGGCCTCATCAGAGAGGGGGGCATCGGCGTAGAGATGTCGAAAAAAGCGGGGCTCTTCACCACCCTTTTTCCGGCCTCCCTGCTGGCCTCCCTTTTTTTTACCTTCAGCATCCCGAGAGCGCTGTATCGCCAGGAGAAATGATTCGCTCTCCCATCTATCTTCTATCACGAGCTGGCAAGTATCGGGAAGGGAAACTTCCTGTTCTATTCGTTCAGTGAAGGCTCTGGGCAGAAAAAGGTATATCCCACCGGTTTCGGTTTCAGCAAGCCGGTCAAGTGTTGCCTGCAGAGCCGATTTGCCATCTGCAAAGAGGGGTTCAAAAGCGTAATCTGTCAGGTGTAATCCGTTGAGAAGAGTGAAACTATCCATAATCTGTTTATCGACACCTCCCGAAGGGGATTATAGCATGGATCGGCTTTTTCAACTGTAGAAGACAATATCTTCCGGGCGGGCTACCTCCTCCCGGTGCTTCGTCCCCAGAAGAGCAGCTACATCTGCAGTGTGGTGCCCCTTTAACTTTCGCAGTTCCTCACTGTCAAAGGAGGTGACAGCTTTGGCCACATCGTTAATTGCCACCACCTCTCCTACACTAAAGAGCCCCTCCACATCAATAATCCCTGAAGGAAGCAAGCTCTTGCGGCTCCGAATAGCCCGGACAGCACCTTCATCAATCCGGATAGTTCCGGCAGGAGCACTGTTCAAGATCCACCTGCTTCTGGCAGAAATACGCTCCCCGGGTAGAAAGAGGGTACCGATATCCTCACCTGCACAAATTCGCTGGAGAATATCCGGCTCTTCGCCATTGGCAAGAACAATGGAGCATCCTGCGGCGGCGGCTATCTCGGCGGCGGCAAGTTTCGTCTTCATCCCGCCGGTGGAAAAGGCGCTTCCCGCCGATCCTGCCCAGCTTTTTACCTCTTCATTGATCCGGGGAACCACCGAAACCGGCGTTGCCTCCGGATTTCTCCTGGGATCTCCGTTATAGAGGGCGTCAATGTCGGTCAGGATGACCAGTAGGTCTGCTTCGGTCTTACTGGCCACCATGGCGCTGAGCCGGTCGTTATCTCCAAAGGCAAGGCCTATCTCGTCCACCGCTATACTGTCATTTTCATTAAAAATGGGAACCACCCCAAGGGAGAGGAGCTTCTCCACCGCAGCCTGCAGGTTGAGATAGGTGCGGCGATTATTCAAAACCGCCCGGGTTATGAGGACCTGGGCAATGGTCAGGCCGTAGCTGGAAAAATGTTCCCGGTACTGCTGCATCAAGAGGGGCTGTCCGATGGCAGCACAAGCCTGGCGCATAGGTACTTCGCTGCTTCTGCTCTTCAATCCCAATTCCGCTGCTCCCAGGCCGATGGCTCCGGAGCTGACCAGGAGAATCTGCCGCCCCTCCCGCTTCAAAGCGGCGATCTGCCCGGTGAAGCGGCCGAGAGCTTCAATATTGATCCCCCCCTTATGACTCAGCAGATTGGTTCCAATCTTGACAACGAGCCGGGAAGCACTCTTTAAAGGAGTACGCATCTATGTTCCACTCTCCAGCGGGATATCCCGGTGGGTAAAGCTGCGCCGACCCTCTGCATAGTCAGCAACGATGTTGCCGCTCCCGGAGAGCTGCCATGTATAGATCATCAAACCATCCAGGCCTACAGGACCCCGGGCATGAATTTTATTGGTGCTGATACCCACCTCTGCTCCGAGGCCAAAGCGGTAACCATCGGCAAAGCGGGTGGAACAGTTCCAGAAAAGGTCTGCAGAATCGACCAGGGCCATGAATCGCTCAGCCTTCTCCCTGCTGGCGGTGATAATGGCATCGGTATGGCCGGAGCCGTAACGGTTGATGTGGCTGATCGCTGCATCAAGCCCATCAACAACTTTGATTGAAAGGATGGGAGCTAAGTATTCGGTACTCCAATCCTCTTCCTCAGCCGTCTTGACATTAATGATACTACAGCATCTCTCACAACCCCGCAGTTCCACTCCGGAAGCTTCAAAGGCGCGCTGCAAAAGGGGAAGAAGGCTCTCTGCCGCCTCGCTATCCACCAGGAGGGTCTCCAGGGCGTTGCAGACTGCGCTGTATTGGGTCTTTGAATCCAGAGAAACTGCCAAAGCCATTTCGGGATCGGCATCATCGGCAATATAGAGGTGAGTGAGACCATCGGCGTGGCCCAGGACAGGTATCAATGACTTCTGCATGATGTGGCGCACAAAATCGTTGCTGCCCCGGGGGATAAGAAGATCCACCAGATCATCCAGGGCAAGGAGCTCCCCAACATCTTCCCGGCTCTCCAGAAGCGCTATCCACCCCGCAGGAGCTCCGGCGGCCGCCGAGGCTTCGGCGATGATCTTCCAGAGTATCCGGTTTGTCCGGGAAGCTTCGCTTCCCCCCTTCAGTAAGAGGCCGTTACCACTCTTCAAAGCCAGGGTCGCAATCTGAACCAGAGCATCAGGCCGGGACTCAAAAATCATCCCTATCACCCCGATGGGGCAGCTCACCCGGCGAAGGATGAGGTCCTGATCCAGTTCCCTCGCTTCAAGAATCTTGCCCGCCGGGTCCGGCAGCGAAACAAGGGATGCAATCCCCTGCAGCACCTCCTCAAGCTTCTTTTCGTCAAACTTCAAGCGCTTAAGCAAGGGCGCCTCAAGCTCATTGCTCCGGGCCTTCTCCAGGTCAAGACAGTTCTCCCGAAAGATCTCCTCCTTTCGTTCAGCAAGGGCATCGGAGAGAGCCTTCAGGACCCTGTTTTTTGCATCTGTTTCCATTGAACCCAGGCGTAACTGGGCTTCCCGCACCGAGGCGGCTGCTTCCCGTACATTCATGCCTGTCATGGTAGACCGTAAAGCGCTTATTTGGCAACAAGTTAGTCGTAGATTGCTTCAATCTCGCTTTTCAAGGTTTGAAATGCGGTAAAAACATCCGGGTCAAAGTGCTCTCTGCTCTCATTCATTAGCTGCACAGCATCCTGATGATTATAGGGTTCACGAAAGCTTCTTTCACTTCTGAGGCTTTCGTACACATCGGCCATGCGTACCAGCCTGGCGGCAAAAGGAATCTCCCTCCCCTCTCTCCCCAGGGGATATCCGCTTCCGTCATACCGTTCATAGAGGTTTGCAGCGATCTCTCTTGCAGTGGCCAGTCTGGGAAGATCCTCAATCACCAGTGAGGCAAGCTGGGGAGACTGGTGCACCCGCTCCCACTCCTTCTCCGAAAGGGGGCCGTTCTTGGTAAGAATGGACTGATCGATAAGCAGCTTTCCAATATCGTAGAGACCTACTGCATCAACCAGGGTTTCAGCGTAGCCGCTGCTGCAGTCCAGTTTCTCACAAAGGAGGGCTACCACCCTTCTGATTCTTCCATGCTTTCCCGGATCTCCATCCTTGATCTCGGTAATATGGGCCAGGCTGCGGGCCAGGGCGAGGTACTCCTCCTCCTTTTCCCCCATCTTTGCAAAAACCCGAACCAGAAGAGAGATGTATGAACCCAGATGGCGGTACCAAGTAAGATCAAAGAGTTGAAGCCGCCTTCCAAAGTTGATAAAGAGGATCCGTTGCTCACCGCTGGAGTAGAGGACAAAGTTCCGGACTCCCCCCTCAAGAGCAGCCAGGTCGGCAGGCAGAAGCTGCTGGTACGATTCAAGACTCTCAGCGTAATCTTGCCAATTGGAGATAAAGACCCCCTCCTGCCAGGTACCCAATCCGGATAGCTCCTGGTCAGAGAAGTGAAAGGGCGAGTCACTTTCTTCAATCTCCCCGCCATATTTCCAGAACAGCTTACCCAGACAATGCCAGGGTCCAAACTGGAGGCTTAAATGGATGGCTGAAGGCTTGTTGATCTCTTCCCCAAAGTCGGTAAGATTGGCCTTCAGAATACTCTGTATCAGGTGGCTGGCCTCGGCGGAGGCTAAATTTTCTCCGGTCTCTTCGGATTGCAGCTCCTTAAGGGGCTCTTCGCTAAGGGGCCCGGCTTCTTCGCTTTTTTCTCTTTCAGCTTCCAGCCCTTCAGCCTCCAGCCCTTCACTTCCTGGCTCTTCGGTCCCGGAAAGATCACTCTCCAGAGATTCTCTTGTTCCAAAATCAACAAGAAGAGGGTTCCAATCCATCACATGCTGCATCTCGCTGATCTTCAGAAGCGTTCTTACCCGGACCATCAGTTCGTTAATATCCACCGGCTTGGAGATAAACTCATCAGCACCGGCAGCAATCCCATTCTGCACATCTTCCCGGCTGTGCAGAGCGGTTACCAGGATAATCGGTAGATAGGATGACCCAGGCCGATCTTTCAAGGTTCTGCACACCTCAAAACCGGTAAGATCGGGCATCATCACATCAAGAAGAAGCAGATCCGGATGATACTCCTTCACCATCTCCAACGCTTCACTTCCGTTTTTTGCCTCAATGGTTTCAAGGGATCGTTTTTTTAGTGCCGTTGCCAACAAGAGACGATTAATCGCCTCATCATCGACAATAAGTACCCTCTGCTTTTTGCTTCTTTTCATTAGATGTAGATTAAGAGATGATGCATCAACGGTCAAGAGCGGAAAATCCCCTGACAGAAATCTAAATGTGAGCCGACCACGATTAGTGGTCGACCTAAAAACGATGCGGAGAAAAGGGATTCTCAATTTGGCACAAATTGAGAATCCCTGATCCCCTAATGCAACCAAGGCCATTTCCGGATAGAATGGAATGATGGAATTATTTACCTTTCTAAAGCCATATCTAAGGCCGGGGGCCATCATCACCCTGGTAGGCGCAGGAGGGAAGAGCAGCACCCTCTACGCCCTGGCCCGATCCGCCGCCCGTCGGAAGATAAGGACATTGCTCACCACCACCACCATGATGATTGATCCCGCCCTGGACCCCCTTGCCCGGGGGATTCCTATCCGATATAGCGACTCCTCTACTGGCTCCTATACCGACTCCCCGGAGGCGTGGATTCTCCCACCCCCGGAGAGGTCCCTTCTCTTCGGGGCATCTCAACAATTTAAGAAGCAGGGGAAGGTGACGGGGCTTTCCCCCCGGCAGGTTGACGACATCGCTCCGTTTTGGGATTTGCTTATTGTAGAGGCTGATGGAGCGAAACATCGTTCGATAAAAGCACCGGCGGAACATGAACCGGTGATTCCGGAAGCAAGCAGAGTCGTCTTGGGATGTATCGGCATCGACTCTATAGGAAAACGGGTCAACGGTGAAACGGTGCACCGGCCCAGCCATTTTTGCCAGGTAACAGGATTAAGGGAGGGGGATCGTATTACTCCCCAGGCAGTCAGCAAACTGGCTTGTCACCGGGCTGGCCTCTTTAAGAACCTTCCCCGGGAAGCAAGTCCCATAATCCTCTTGAACAAGGCAGACATGCTTGACCGGGAAACGCTTCAAACCGTGATAAAAGAGCTAAGCTTCTGCCTGGCTGAAAATCGCCTTCCAGGAGCGCTTGATGCGTCTGATACATTTGCTGCACCTGATGTGCCTGATGCGCCGCTTCTTGCCGTAGCAATGAAGGCAGAGAGGCCGGAAGACCAGATAATGCTGCCCGTCCCGCAACATTAATTCTCCCTGAAGCCATTATGCAGTTCACTAAACAATGGAAATCTGGTATAAAACATCATAAGGAGTTCCGGATATGAATCTATTCAAACAAGCAGCAGAGCTTGCTGCCAACCATACCCCCTTTGCCGTAGCAACCATTGTCTCCTCCGAAGGATCAACCCCCAGGAGCAGGGCGAAAATGATCGTTCTCTCCGATGGCACCACCTTCGGTACTATCGGCGGCGGAGTTGCAGAGCGGTATGTGATCGATGAAGCTCTCAAAGCGATCCGTTTCAACAGGTCAAGCCTGGTAAGATACTCTCTGGACAGAGAGGGAAAAGAGACATCAATAGAGATGGATTGCGGGGGCAGCATGGAGATCTTTATCGAAGCGGTCTCCCCGGGGCTACGACTCTTTATCATCGGCGGGGGGCATGTGAGTCTGGAGATAGCGAAACTGGCCTTCAACGCCGGCTTTCGAATAGAGATTGTTGAAGAGCGGCCCGAGTTCTGTTCTTCAGAGCGCTTTCCCATGGCAAGTGGTCTCCATCTTGGCAAGGATTTAGATGAGGCGATGGCATCCGCCCAGCTGGAAGAGAACGATTTTCTGATCATAGCTACCAGCAGCAGTGATGAACGGGCCCTGCGCCACTATATTGGGTCAAAGGCAGCCTATATTGGAATGCTGGGCAGCAGGAGGAAAGTGAAGGTTCTGATGAACAAACTGAGATCCGAGGGAATCGAGGAGGCGCTGCTCTCGGCGGTCCGAGCTCCCATCGGTCTTGATATTGGGGCTGAAACACCCGCAGAGATAGCACTCTCCATTGTCTCCGAGATGCTTATGGAGAGAACCGGCAGGCAGGGGCGCCCCCTCTCGGGGGAACGGAAAAGGCGCGTGGTGGTGCGAGGGGGGGGTGATATCGCCTCCGGCACCATCTGCAGGCTTTTTCGAGCCGGTTTTGAAGTGATAGTGCTGGAAACAGAGAGCCCCACGGTAATCCGCAGGAGCGTCTCCTTTGCTCAGGCAATCTTTGACAACACCATGACCCTGGAAGGGATCACCGCCAGAAAGGTGCAGGGCCTTGAGGAGATTGAAAAAGCGCTGGCTGAAGAGGTGGTACCCATCACTGTGGATCCGGCAGGAACTCTCATACCCGCTTTGCAGCCGATTGCCCTGGTAGATGCTATCCTGGCGAAGAAAAATCTCGGCACAAAACGGGGTATGGCTCCTGTGGTCATAGGCCTCGGACCCGGTTTCGAGGCCGGGGGTGATGTGGATGCAGTGGTGGAGACTAACCGGGGACACCATCTGGGAAGGGTGATTCTCAAAGGTCCGGCAGCGGAAAATACAGGAGTGCCCGGTACAATTGCCGGTAAAAGTGGCCGACGGGTCATTCGATCTCCTGAAGAGGGGCTTATTGAGGAGCTCTCTTCAATCGGGGAGATAGTTAAAGAGGGCGATCCGGTGATGGCAGTCATCTCCCCGGAGGGGGAACGTACCATAGTCACCTCGCCGCTGGACGGAATGGTTCGGGGTTTAATTCGGGGAGGCACCCGGGTTACTCCAGGCTTCAAAATTGGCGATGTGGATCCCCGGGGAGAAGATGCGGACTATCAGAGCGTCAGCGATAAGGCTCGGGCGGTGGCGGGAGGAGTGTTGGAGGCCCTGCTCTACCTGACCGGGAGGAGAAAGAAATGAGCAGTTCCGATCCAGCGAAACCTAAAGAGGATGCTAAAGAGCACAACGAGGAGATTAAACTGACCGAGTTTACCCGCTTTTCCGGCTGCGGTGCCAAACTGGGACCGGGACTCCTGGACAAGGTGCTCTGCGGGCTCAGCCAGAAGCGGGATCCTGCGGTGCTGAGCGATTTTTCCGCCGCCGAAGATGCCGGGGTCTACCGGATAGATTCAACACTGGCCCTGGTGCAAACCGTCGATTTCTTTCCCCCCATTGTGGATGATCCCTTCACCTTCGGGAGGATAGCAGCGGCCAACGCCCTTTCGGACATCTTTGCCATGGGGGGGGAGGCGAAGAGTGCCCTTACCATCCTCTGCTACCCGAAAGACAGGATCCCCCTGCAGCACCTGCGCTCCATGATGGATGGGGCGGTTGAGGCGCTCTCAGAGGCATCTTGCTCCCTTTTGGGGGGCCACAGCGTAGAAGATCCGGAGTTGAAGCTCGGTTTCGCCCTTACCGGTTTTGTTGATCCGGAAAAGATGTGGAGCAACAACACTCCCCGGCCGGGGGATCGGCTTATCCTTTCCAAAGCCCTGGGGACAGGGCTGATCAACACCGCTTTGCGGGCCGACCTCGCTTCTCAACGGGCAATCGAAGCTGCTTCCCGGCAGATGGCCACTCTCAACCTGGAGGCGATGAGGATTCTTGGTGACTACCCCGTCTCCGCCTGTACCGATGTGACCGGATTCGGCCTTCTGGGTCATGGTGCGGAGATGATCAGCGGCAGCGGCGGCTGCAGCATGATCATCGACCTATCCCGGCTCCAGCTCCTGCCCGATGTGATGGAGTACGCCTCCATGGGGCTGGTCCCCGAGGGCACCTTTCGAAACAGGGAGTACCGCCTTCCCTGGATAGCAAACCCCCAGAAGATAGACCCGGTGGCCCTGGACCTCCTCTTTGATCCTCAAACATCCGGTGGGCTTCTGACGACCCTTCCAGCGGATGCTGCGGAAAAGGCGGTAAAAGCGATGAAGGATCAGGGGCTTCCGGCGGCTCTCATCGGCCACCTCAAAGAAGCTGAAGAAGGGAAAGAGAAAATTCATATTGAAGGAAACTTATCATGAAGGAGATCCAACTTGATGTTCGAAATCTCGCCTGTCCCCAACCGGTAATCCAGACCCGGAACGCCCTGAAAGAGGGTGGCTTTTCCCGGCTGGAAGTAGTAGTAGATAATGATGCAGCCCTGGCTAACGTGACCCGCTTTGCGGAGCATAGCGGCTACCAGATTCTCGGGACAAAGCGGGAAGGGGACGCTTTTTTTATCACCATCGCTGCGGGAAAAGGAGCTGATGAAGGGGTTGAGGAGGAGGCTTACCGGATAGCCACCGCCGATTGTCCTCTCCCAGTTTCAGAAAGCACGGCGGTGGCACCCGGATATGCCAGGGCTGCAGCAGGTAAAACGGTTTTCATCGCCTCTGATACCCTAGGCAAGGGGGAAGAGGAGCTGGGACAGATTCTGATGAGAGCCTTTCTCTACGCCTTGACGGAGCTTGAAAGCAAGCCAAAACGAATCATTTTTATGAACACCGGGGTTAAACTGGCAGTTGAGGGAGCTGCGGAGCTGGAGGATCTGAGAAAACTGGATTCAGCGGGAGTGGAGATCATCGCCTGCGGCACCTGCCTTGAATATTACAAGCTGAAGGAGAAACTGCAGGTGGGTATCATCTCAAATATGTACGATATTGCGGGATTTCTTCTTGAGGGGGAGAGCCTGAGTATCTGATCACGGCCTTCTCAGTTTTTTACCCATATCTTTCCTGACTCCTCTATTGGGACTTTCCATGGCGGAGAAATGGTGTTGACCGGGGCCAGAGGCCCCTTCCACTTGTGCAAAACAGTAAAACATTGTCACCAAACTTGACAAAAGGTGTATGTATTGCCATTATATACCTGTAAACATAATGGTAATCATCACGATAAAGATCATCAAGATGTAGGAGCTTGCATGAAAAGAAACAGAATAAGCGCAGTGTCCATCTTCAAGAATCCGGGGCTCCTCCTTATCAAGGTTCTCCGTATCAAAGTTCTCATTATCAGCTCCCTCATTCTTCCCGGCCTGGTTTTTGCCGGTGGCGGTGTTGAGACCCACTCCGGCAGGTCGGTATTCGACTCCCTGGGAAACGAGGTGGTGCTGGAAGGTACCCCTGAAAGGATAGCGGTGGTGGGTAAGGCGACCCTGATCACCGCCGATGCCCTCTACCTCTTTCCGGAGGTAAGGGGACGGGTAATAGGGCTGGGAAAAACAGACCAGGGTCTTGGAGATTTCTATCCCCTCCTGGACCCCTCGCTGGATGAAAAAAAGCGGGTCGATCATGAGGTTGGACCGGAGCAGATTGCTGCCCTAAATCCGGACCTGGTGATTGTGAAAGATTATCTCTATGAAAAGCTGGGCAAGCCCGTGGCAAGACTTGGGATTCCCACCGCAGGGCTGGCCCTGGAGAGTCCGGAGCAGTACATCCGGGATATCGAGATTATTGGCAAGCTTCTGGACAATGAAGAACGGGCAAGGGAAGTGATCGCTTTCTATGAAGCGGGCATTGCTGCGGTGGAGCAAGGGGTTGGGTCGATTCCTGCTGGTGAGCGGCCAGAGGTCTTGATGCTCTACTACTCCGACCGGGGCGGTGAGATCGCCTTCAACATCCCCCCTGCAAGCTGGATCCAGACTGCCCAGGTTGAAAAAGCGGGGGGGAATGCGGTCTGGAAAGAGGTGCATCAAGGAGGAGGATGGAAGACCGTCAACTTCGAGCAGATAGCTTCCTGGAACCCCGATTATATTGTGATAACCAGCTATAACAGCGAACCGGAGCAGTTTCTGCCCGCCATTTTGGCAGATTCACGGTGGCAGGAGCTTAAAGCGGCAAAACGTGAGAGGATCGTGGCAGTGCCTTCGGACTTTCACAGCTGGGCCCAGCCGGACACCCGCTGGATCCTGGGGATGAAATGGCTTGCCGGGCTGCTTCACCCGGACCGCTTTGAAGATATGGAGATGAAAGAGGAAGTTATGCAATTTTATACCCGGCTCTATGATGTCAAAGAGTCCCTGGTAAGAGAGATAATATTACCCCGGCTCGAAGGAGAAATCGCTGACTGAACCGATGTATCGCCACCGGGGGGGAAGTAGTGACCGGAACGAGAAGCCCGGCGGTCAGGTAGATACCGCAAATGACAAGCAAAAAAAGCTCCGGCAGCGGAGGCTGCTCCTCCTTTTCCTTCTCCTTCTGCTTAGTACCGTGCTGGCACTCCTGGCGGGACGTTACCCCACCCCCGGTTTACATAACCCTTTCACGGTTCTGAGGGATCCGCTGGCGGTCAAACTGCTGGTGACGCTCCGGCTCCCCCGGGTCCTGGCAGCCCTCCTGTTGGGCATTTCCCTGGGCGCCGGGGGGACGGTGTTCCAGATGCTCTTCTCCAACCCCCTGGTGGAGCCCGGTTTTCTCGGGGTCAGTCAGGGAGCCGCCTTCGGTGCGGCCGGCGCCATCATCCTGGGGGGAGCTGCAGCCTGGATTATCCAGCTCTCATCGGCCCTCTTCGCCTTTGCAGGTTTGGGGGCAAGTTATCTCCTGGCCCGGCACTTCCGTTTCGGGGGCTGGACCCTCCGACTCATTCTGGCAGGAATCGCCGTTTCAGCCCTCTTCTCTTCCGGGGTGGGGCTCCTCAAATTTGTTGCCGACCCCATGAGTCAGCTTCCGGAAATAACCTTCTGGCTTTTAGGGGGGCTCTGGAGCGTGGGCTGGAAAGAGGTGATCTCCATTCTACCGGTGGTGCTTCTATCCAATACGCTTCTCATTGCATTCAGGTGGAGGCTCAATCTTCTCTCCATGGACGACCGGACCGCCTTCTCCCTGGGGATGGCCCCTATCAGGGAGCGGTTGATACTCCTCTCGGCGGCCACAGCGGCCACAGCGGCGGTTATCTCCATCAGCGGGATAGTGAGCTGGATTGGATTGATTGTACCTCACATGGCGCGGCGCCTTTTTTCCGCCGACAGCAGTTACGCCCTGCCGGGGGCGATGATGATGGGGGGACTATTTGCCCTCCTCTGTGATACCGCCGCCCGGACCCTCCTGGCGGGGGAGATTCCCCTGGGGGTGCTTACCAGCCTGATCGGGGCGGTGCTCTTTATGGTTCTTCTATCCCGAAGAAGAATCAAGCAGGGAAGGTAGGAGGGAACGCCATGATACTTCAGATTGATTCGGTCTCTTTCTCTTACAAGCCTTCAGCTCCTCCGGTGCTCCGGGATGTCGCTGCGGAGATTGAAAGCGGGACGATAACGGCAATTCTTGGCCCCAACGGGGCCGGGAAAAGCACCCTCCTCGATATCTGCCTGGGGTGGAAAGAGCCCTCATCGGGTAACGTCCTCCTCCATGGCCACCCCCTCTCATCCTACAGCCGGAACGAAACAGGGCGCCTTTTGAGCCTGGTTCCCCAGGATGAGAAAATCCGCTTTGACTATTCGGTTTTGGAGTACACCCTCCTCGGCAGAGCTCCCTACCTGGGGCAGCTGGAAGTGCCAGGGGAGCAGGAGCTTCTTATCGCCCGGGACGCCCTGGAAGATACAGGGATCAGCCACTTGGCAAACCGGCCCATCACCCGCCTCTCCGGAGGGGAACATCAACTGCTCATGATAAGCCGGGCCCTTGCCCAGGAGCCTTCCCTCATGCTGCTGGACGAACCAACCAGCAAACTGGACCTGGCAAACAGCTCCCGGATTCTGGATATGATGCGAAAATTGAGTGAATCGGGAGTGACGATTATCTTTACCACCCATGATCCTGCCCTGGCAGCCCGGGTCTCCACCCACCTGCTTCTTATGAAGGAGGGAGAGGTGCTTACTGCAGGACCGATGGACCGGGTGCTCACCGGAGAGTATCTTTCAAAACTGTACGACTCCCCGGTAGCGGTACACACCATAGATGGGGAGCGGGTGGTTATACCGAAATATCGGTAAAGGTAAAGCTGGTTACATCAAAAAGCCCCATATCGGTGAGTTTCAGCTCCGGAATAACCGGAAGAGCCAGGAAGCTCAGGGTCATGAAGGGGTCCAGCCCCGGGTTAACCTGCAAATCCTCCCGAGCGATGGGGAGCATCTGTTTCAATTTCCCGTCAATCTCCGATGCACTCAAATCGCTCATCAAGCCGGCGATGGGAAGCGGCAGGGTTCCCCTCACCTTTCCCCTGGCAACAATGGTGATACCACCGTCGACCCGTATCAGTTCCTGTACTGCCAGGTACATATCTTCATCATCATCACCAGCGACTATGATGTTGTGGCTGTCGTGAGCAATAGTGGAAGCGATGGCTCCTCCCCGGATCCGGTAGTTTTCCAGCAGGGCAAGGCCGATATTACCGCTAGCCCGATGCCGTTCGATTACCGCCAGTTTTACCACATCCAGCTTTTTGTTGTAGAGGAAGCACCCATCATCATCCAGATCCACCTTCCGGCTTACCGCCTCGGTGACCAGGGAAGAGTCGGAGAGACGCATCACCTTCGCAACGGGAGAGGAGAGCTTCAACTTGAACCGGGATACCTCGAAGGGTTTTACATTTACCGTGCCGGTTACCTTCGAAGCATCGATCTGTTTCGGGATAGCAAAGAGAGGCTCTCCCTGAGATGCCACCGCCACTCCCCGGGCAAAAACCCGCTCCACCTGAAAATCCTTCAGATCCCGGACAAAGAGGATATCTGCATCGTAGGAGGGAGCGATGGCTCCCTTTCCGGAAAGGTGGTAGCACTCCGCAGCGTTGAGGCTGGCCATCTGAACTGCGGTAATGGGGTCGATGCCGTTGCGCACCGCAATGCGCAGGTGGTTGTCTATGTGGCCCTTGGAGAGAATATCCTCCGGCTGTCGGTCATCGGTACAGAAGAGACATCGCCGGGCATTCTCCGGGGTCACTCCCCGGAGCAGATCTTCCAGATTGTGAGCTGCCGACCCCTCCCGGAGCATCACATACATCCCCCGGCTGAGCCGCTCTCGCATCTCATCCACGGTGGAACACTCATGATCAGTCCGGACCCCCGCCACTGCGTAGGCGGAAAGACCCTTCCCCTCCACCATGGGACTGTGGCCGTCGATAGCCTTTTGTGCCCGGTGAGCCACCATAAGCTTATCAAGAACCCCTTCGGCTCCAGCTATAAGGGAGGGATAATCCATCATCTCTCCAAGCCCTAGCACCTCCTTTTCCCCAATCAGTTTTTCCATCTCCTCAGCCCCGATGACCGCACCGGAGTGCTCAAAATCGGTGGCGGGGACACAGGAGGGAATCATAAAATAGAGATCCAGAGGGAGATTCCGGCTCGATTCAATCATGTACCGGATACCTTCGATCCCCGATACATTGGCAATCTCGTGGGGATCCGCTATAACCGTGGTGGTCCCCCGGGGCATCACCGCCGCCGCAAACTGAGGGGGAGTGGAAAGGGATGATTCTATATGTACATGGCTGTCTATCAAGCCGGGGATGAGGTAGGCACCGTCGGCATCAATCTCCTTCTCCCCTTCATAAGCACCAATACCGATGATGATTCCACCATCTACAGCTACGCTTCCCTTGATAATTTCATGGCTGAAGATATCCACCACCAGGCCGTTTCGGATAACAAGCTGCGCCTTCTTCCGTCCAGCAGCAATATCGATCCGTTTTTTTAGCTCCTCTCTGTTCTGTGGTCTGGTATAGATTCCCCGCATTACCGCCTCCCTGTGCATCTGCTCTTTCATCTGCCCTGTTTCATCTTCCAGGTACTGTGATTATAGTGCAGAAAGGGGAGAATCACAACAATCTGCAACAAGGAATCTTTCCAATGGTAGGTAGGATATTACGATCATCGTGCAACAATCCGCAACGTTTTCCTTGTCAGATTTCCCATCCTATTGTACAATCAGGGTTGCTATCCAAAACCACAACACTATAGGAGTTGGACAATGGAAAAACTTTTTAAACTGAAGGAACACAACACTTCAGTCAAGACAGAGATGCTTGCCGGTCTTACCACCTTTCTGACCATGGCATACATTCTCATCGTCAATCCCCTGATTCTCAAGGACGCCGGCATGGATTTCGGTGGTGTGTTTACCGCTACCGCCATCAGTGCCGCCGTGGCCACCCTGATCATGGCTTTTGCCGCCAACCTTCCCTTTGCCCTGGCACCGGGAATGGGGCTGAACGCCTTCTTTGCCTACACCGTAGTTCTCGGTATGGGCTACTCCTGGCAATTTGCGTTAACGGCGGTCTTCCTTGAAGGGCTTATATTTATCGTGTTGACCTTTTTCAACGTTCGGGAAGCCATCGTAAACTGCATCCCCAAAAACGTGAAACGGGCCATTTCGGTGGGTATTGGACTCTTTATCGCTCTGATTGGTCTTCAAAATGCAGGTATTGTGGTAGCCGATCAGGCGACTATGGTAACTGTAGGAAACCTGACCAGTGCCCAGGTGCTTGTTGCCGTTATCGGCCTTGTTATCATGGGAGTGCTTCTGGTCTTCAAGATCAAGGGATCCCTCTTGATCGGTATCGTAGCCGCAACCATTATCGCTCTTCCCCTGGGTGTCGCTCAGGCACCCTCCGGCAGCTGGGCACCCCCATCTCTGGCTCCGGTATTTCTGCAGTTTGACTTCAGCCAGGTATTCACTCTGGATATGCTGATTGTCCTCTTCACCTTCCTCTTTGTGGATATGTTCGACACCGTTGGAACCCTGATTGGTGTTTCTACCAAAGCGGGCCTCATCGACAAAGATGGTAATATCCCCAAAGTTAAGGGCGCCCTCTTTGCAGACGCCTTTGGAACCACTTTTGGAGCCATTCTTGGAACCAGTACGGTAACCACCTATGTAGAAAGTGCCTCCGGTGTTGCCGAGGGAGGAAGAACCGGCCTGGCCTCTGTTGCCACTGCAGTTCTCTTTCTCCTGGCACTTTTCCTCAGTCCTCTCTTCCTGATGGTTCCCGGAGCTGCGACCGCTCCAGCTCTGGTACTGGTTGGTCTTTTTATGATGGGGCCAATCAAGAATGTTGATTTTGAGGATTACACTGAAGCTATCCCCGCTTTCCTCACCATGATCATGATGCCCCTTACCTACAGTATTGCTGAAGGTATCATGTTTGGTATGCTCAGCTACATCGTACTGAAGGTTTTCACCGGAAAGGCGAAGGAAGTTTCGATTATTACCTACATAGTTGGTATTCTCTTTTTGATCAAATACCTTATGTAGTTTTCAGCTGACATATTACTTGTATTAGCTATAAAAGGCGGCCCTAAAGGGTCGCCTTTTTTGTGAATTCCTCTCCTTGCCCCTTGCAAAAGCGTACTCAATACCATACTATACGACTATGAAATTTTCCACCCGAACCAGGTATGGCCTAAGGTTCCTCATCTATCTTGCCAATGAAAGTGGGGATCGCTACGTCCAGCTTGGTGAGGTGAGTGAAAAAGAGGAGATCAGCCAGAAGTACCTGGAGCAGATTGTTCGGCTCTTAAAGCCTTCTGGTGTCTTATTGTCTGCCCGGGGAGTCAGCGGGGGATACCAGCTGGCAAAACGGCCGGAAGAGGTAAATCTTGAAACACTCATAAAATACCTGGAAGGTGATCTGGCTCCGGTCACTTGTCTCCGCCCGGAGGGGGCAAGCCATGAAAAGGCCCATGAAAAGGCCCATAAAAAGGCATCGGAAAACTGTGAAAGAGCGAAAAACTGTCCCACCCTGCCCATGTGGAAAGAGCTGGGAGAGATAATCTGCAGCTATCTGGCCGGAAAAACCCTGGCCGACATGATGATGAAAAGCTAAATACCCGCCCCTCCTGACCACCCGCTACCGGGTCTGTCCGGCGGGGTGGTAACAAGAAGGAGGATGCGGATGCCAATTAAAGTTGACCGGGCCCTGCCGGCCCGAAGTGCCCTGGAAGAGGAGAATATCTTTGTCATGACCGCCGACCGGGCGGATCATCAGGATATTCGTCCCTTGGAGATCGGGATAGTCAACCTGATGCCCACCAAGATAGATACAGAGATCCAGTTGATGCGACTTTTGGGGAACACTCCGATTCAGGTGAATATCGATCTCTTGCATACCGCCAGCTACAAAGCAAAAAACAGCTCTGAAGGCCATCTATCCCGGTTTTACACCACCTTTGACGAAATACAAGGGAAGCGGTACGACGGGATGATTATCACCGGAGCGCCGGTAGAGACCCTTCCCTTTTCGGAGGTGGATTACTGGGAGGAGCTGCAGGCAATCATGGACTACAGCAGGCGTTATGTCTTCTCCACCCTCCACATCTGCTGGGGAGCTCAGGCGGGCTTGTGGCACCACTACGGGGTGGAGAAGGTGATGCTTCCCCAAAAGCTATCCGGTATCTATCTGCACCGCAGGTTTGACAGCCACCATCCCCTCTTCAGAGGGTTTGATGACACCTTTCCGGTACCCCACTCCCGGTACACCGGCCTTGATGAGAAGGGTGTCCAGAGCCATCCGAAGCTGGAGATTCTCGCAGCCTCAAAAAAGGCGGGAGTATGTGTGGTCCAGGGCTCCGGGGGCCGGGAGATTTTTATCACCGGTCATCTTGAGTACGACACCGATACTTTGGCGAAGGAGTTTTTCCGGGACAGGGAAAAAGGGCTTGATGTACTGCTTCCGGACAACTACTTTCCCGGAGAGGATACACGAAACAGGCCCGAATCTACCTGGAGGGCCCACGCCCACCTCTTTTTCTCAAATTGGCTAAACTACCATGTTTACCAGAGCACCCCATACAATCTTTTATCATTGGAGGAGTTATCATGAACGAGCAGAACACGGAAAGAAGAGAGAAAGCAGAGACCACGGTTCTTCACGGCGGCTACAATCCCCAGGGTGCAGCAGGATCCAGGGCGGTGCCCCTCTACCGTACCACCGCTTACACATTCCAGGATACCGAGCATGCCTCCCGGCTCTTCGACCTGGCCGAAGATGGTTTTATCTACACAAGGATTGGAAATCCCACCCAGCAGGTGCTGGAAGATAGGCTCGCTCTGCTGGAGGGAGGTGTTGCCGCAGTGGCCCTTGCCTCCGGAACGGCGGCGGTCTTCTATTCCATCATCAACCTTGCCCGGGCAGGAGATGAGATCGTAGCTACAGAAAAGTTGTACGGTGGGAGCCATACCCTCTTCACCTCCATCCTGCCGGACCTGGGAATCAAGGTAAAACTGATTCCGGTAAATGATATCGCCGCCCTGCAAGGGGCAATCAGCGACAAAACCCGGGCAGTATACACCGAGATTATTGGGAACCCCGGTCTTGATGTGGCGGATATTCCCGCTTTGGCGGAAGCTGCCCACGCTGCCGGTCTACCCCTGTTGGTAGATTCGACTTTCGCCACCCCCATCCTCTGCCGTCCCCTGGAGCTTGGGGCGGATATCGTTATTCACAGCCTGACAAAATGGATCGGCGGCCACGGCACAGTGATGGGAGGAGCGGTAATCGATGGAGGAACCTTTGACTGGACCGGGGGAAAACACCCCCTTTTTACCGAGAAAGATGAAAGCTACCACGGAATCCGTTGGGGTCACGATCTGGGGGATAAGCAGCCTGCGGCCTTTGCGATTCGGCTCCGTACCGTTCCCTTGCGTAATATTGGTGCAGCCATAAGCCCGGATAACGCCTGGGAGATTTTGCAGGGAATGGAAAGCCTTCCCCTAAGAATGGAGCGGCACAGCAGTAACGCTGCGGCGGTGGCGGATTACCTGGCAGATCATCCCAAGGTCGAATGGGTACGCTATCCGGGGCTGGTCAAGGACCCTTTTCGCAAGGTGGCCGACCGGGTTCTGACCAAGCTTTTCCCGGAAAAAGGATCTTGTGGGGAATCCGGGACGGTCAGCAAGAGTGCCCCCTACGGCGGAATGGTGGTTTTCGGGATCAAGGGAGGAATAGAGGCGGGACGCCGCTTTATCGAAAAACTGGAGCTGATAAGCCATCTGGCCAATGTGGGAGATACAAGAAGCCTGGCCATCCACCCCGGGAGCACCACCCACTCCCAGCTCTCAGAAGAGGATCAGATCGCCGCAGGGGTTAAACCGGAACTTATCCGTCTGTCAGTGGGAATAGAGCATGTCGATGATATCCTGCAGGACCTGGGACAGGCTCTGCAGGAGGTGTAGGATAGAGCCCCCGGGAGCAATCTTTTAGAGCCCCCCGGGGTACATCCTCTTTGAGGCCATCTCCACTGCGTCGATAATCTGCTGATACCCGGTGCAGCGGCAGAGATTCCCGCTCATGGCCTTACGGATTTTCTCCCGGTCGGGCCGTTTCTCCCGTAGCAGCAGAGAGTAGGCGCTCATTACCATTCCGGGAGTACAAAAGCCGCACTGGATGGCTCCTGCATCGATGAAAGCTTGTTGTATGGGGTGGAGGTCCCCATCGGGACTCTCCAGCCCCTCTATGGTAATAATCTCTTTCCCGACTACAGATGAGACTTTTGTCCGGCAGCTCCGTTTTCCCTGGCCGTCGATCACCACGGTGCAGCCACCACAGGCGCCTACGGCACATCCGTTTTTTGTTCCCGTCAAATCGAGCCCTTCCCGCAGATAATCGAGAAGGCTCAATTCCATATCGCTATCGGTGAGGGTACGGATAATCCCGTTCACCCTTAAGGTTTTCGGTTCCTGGCTCATTTCAAATCCTCCGGGTTGATGTTGATAGGCAGTTGGTGCACCCGTATGCCCGTAGCGTTGTAAACTGCATTGGCGATGGCGGGAGCCATTAGCTCCAGTGCGGGCTCACCAATTCCTTTTGCTCCAATGGGAGAGTTGGGATCGTTGTTCTCTATGATAATCCCTTTTATATCAGGAAGATCCTTGGCCCGGGGAATCTTGTAGCTGTTAAGGTTAAGATTCTTGATTCGGCCATTCTCTATCCCCAGCTCTTCCATCAGCGCCTGCCCGACAGCCTGGGCTATTCCGCCATACATCTGCCCAAGTACCATGGCGCGGTTAATCGCCCGGCCAATATCGTGAACAGCAGTCATGGAGAGGAGCTTTACCTTCCCGGTTTTCCGGTTGACCGTAACTTCCGCCGCCTGAGCTGAATAGACAAAGGTAAAGTAGGCGTCCCCCTGCCCCAGCTCTTCGTCCCAGGAGACATGGGGAGCCTGGAAGGTGCCAAAGGTGTAGGGATAGATCCTACGGAAGTGCATCGCCTTCATCGCCTCTTCCCAGGTAAGACTCTTGCCAAGAGGTACCCGGACGGTATCATCCTCAAAGAGAACCTCAGAGGGGTCTCCCCCCAGCTCATCCGCCAGAGTATCGGCGATCAACTTTTTCAGATTCCGTGCCGCCACTGCAACTGCGCCCCCCCCCATAATGGTCCCCCGGGTAGCAACAGTGGTTCCACCGTCGGGAATATTACTGGTCGAGGGCCGCTTGTAGCGAATCCTGCTTATCGGAACTCCCAGCTCTTCCGCCAGGATCATCATCTGAACCGACTCTGCCCCCTGGCCGTTCTCATGGATTGCAGCCTCAAGAAGGATGGAGCCGTCCATCTGGCAGTTAATCACCGAAGAGCAGTAATCCATCCCCTCGGCGCCCAAACTCGCCCCCCGGTAGCTGATGGCAAAACCGACTCCATAAAGATCATCCCCCTCTCCCTTGCCTCGGGAGCAAGCGGGATACTTCTCTTTCCAGTCGCTCTCTTTCAAAAGCCGGTCCATCACCTCTTCCAGACTCACCTTGTGGTTATCCAGAACCTGTCCGGTAATGGTAGCCGAACCCTGTTTTACCATATTGATCCGCCGGATCTCATCGGGACCGATACCCAATTTTTCCGCCGCCATATCCATCAGCTGCTCCACCGCAAAGTTTACCTGGGGGGCTCCAAATCCCCGCATCGCCCCGGTAAAAACATTGTTGGTAGTGGCAGCATAGATATCCATTCGAACCGCATCGGCGGTATAGGGACCACAGCACTGGGCGGTGCTGCGCCAGTTCACCCAGGGGGTAACACTGGTATAGGCTCCCGAATCGCTGATCATGTCGATATCGGCGGCCAGCAGTTTTCCCTCTTTGGAAAAACCCCACCGGTAATGAAGAAAATAGGGGTGCCGCTTATAGCTCTCCCGGACCGACCACTCCCTGGTGTAGGTCAGTTTGACAGGCCGTCCCAGCTTCCGGGCTCCCAGAGCTGCCCGGGCGCAGACAATCGCCGCAGTATCATCCTTTCCTCCAAAGCCCCCTCCCATGGGGTTCTGGTACACCTCCACATTTACCAGGGGTTCACCAAGCATAGCTGCAACAAAGCGTCTTGTTGAATAGGGGTGCTGCATACTTCCGTAGATCTCTATCACCCCGTCTGGCCGGGGGACGGCAATCCCCGCTTCCGGCTCCATGTAGGCGTGTTCGATAAACTGGGAGCTGAACTCCTCATCAAGAACGAGATGGCACTGTTCAAGGAGGCTCTTTGCATCCCCTTTACGCACCCTGCCGTGGTTTATCCTGTTGGTATTCCCCTCCGTTCCAGGACGGAGGATGGGAGCACCTTCTTTCAGAGCCTCCCGGGGATCGGTAACCGGTGGTAAGGGATCCGCCTTTTCTTCAACCAGTTCGGCGGCAGAAAGGGCTGCTTCCCTGGTCTCAGCGACAAGCAGGGCGATAACATCCCCTTCACACATAATCTTACCCTGGGCAAGCATGGCGTAATCCCGGTTTATCTGGCCAAAATGGACCTGCCCGGGAATATCATCGGCTGTATAGACTGCAACAACACCGGCAGCCTTTTCCGCCCGGCTTGTATCAACCGCAAGATTCTCCGCATGGAGATGGGAGGTGTAGAGTGGAACCATATGGAGCATACCGTAAAACTTGAGGTCATCGGTATATTTGGCCCGGCCGCTTACTTTCGAAAATGCATCGTTCCTGAAGACGCTTGGCCCGGAATGTGACATGACAACTCCTTATTATAATCGTTTAACTGGTTGCTAAGTGCTTCTTTGCAACATTTTACAACAAGTTCTTCTCCTTGGCAAATGGAATTGAAGGCAATTTCCCTTTACAAGATCAAATTCTGTTGTATACTGTTGCATAATATCGGCCTTTTGGTCGGTTACATTGTGGCAGCCTTTATCGGCAGAGTAGATTTCTCCAGACTTGCCGGCCTCTCCTGGATCAATTTCCCCGTGCCCTTCAAATACGGATTCTTCAAGTTCCGCCTGGACTTCTTCATCCCCATGGCGCTGCTCTATCTGATCACTACCGTGGAGTCGATCGACGACCATTCCGCCACCAGCCTGGTCTCCGGACAACCCATCAAGGGTGAAACATATATCAAGACCATCAGCGGAGGAGTCCTTGGAGATGGTGTAAACTCCGCAATTCAGGCCGTCCCGCAACATTAATCCCACTGAATCGAGGCTGTCCAAACCACCATATATGGTGCTATTGCATTTTTCCCAACACTATATGTAGCGTGCATGATACTCAAAATAAGTTGCGGGACAGCCTCAATTGCAGCTCTCTTTAGCAGCTTCCCCAACACCACCTTCAGTCAGAATAACGGTGTTATCCAGCTCACCGGTGTGGCAAGCCGCTATATCGGCTTTTTCATCGCCGCCCTTCTGGTCCTTTTTGGAGCCTTTCCCATTGTGGGGGGCCTGTTCAGTCTCATTCCGCCACCGGTACTGGGAGGAGCAACCATCATCATGTTTGGTACCGTCGCAGCCAGCGGCATAAAACTGATCGCCTCCAGCGTTATCAACCGCCGGGGAATCCTGATTATCGCTTTCAGCTTCGTCCTTGGTCTCGGGGTACTGTTGGTACCGGAAGTGCTGAAGAACTTCCCCCCCCTGGTTCAGACCATCTTCGGTTCCGCCATCACCACCGGTGATCTTACAGCGATCTTCCTCAACATCATCCTTCCCCGCTCATACAGCCAGCAGAAGGTTCATGATAATCTGCGGACCGATATGCCCTGATATGCCCAATATGGCCTGATATCAGGGGCGCATTTGAAAAGGAATAGCAAAAGAATAGAAAAGCCCTCCGGCAACCGGGGGGCTCTTTTTATGGGCTCTTTTTATACCCCCCCATTCCTGCTGCTTTCTTCCATTTCCAATACCAATCAATCCAGCAGATTCTTCAAGGCCCCCTCAATCTGGTTCAGATAGGCAAGACCGGAGATCCACTCCTTCGGGATAGCCGAAAAACCCAACCTGGAGCCGAGAACCATCCCTGCCAGGAGCCCCCGGGCCGCAGAATCGCCCCCGGCAGCACAGTTGGCCACCATCGCCTCCCGGTAATCCTCTGGATACTTGACCAGGAGATGCATTGTGGAGGGAAGAGCCCGCTCGGCACTGCACATCTGACCAAACTTCTCAATTATGGGAGTCGTCTCTTCATCAGCCGTATCAACTCCGCGCCGGACTGCCTCCTCAAAGGCGTCGCTCTCCCAGCTTCCCCGGGTCAGCACAGCTTCAAGGGCCTCCTTCATCGGTTTATCATCTTCAAACAGAAGGAGTGAGAAAAAACGGGCCGTATCTCTGACAATGGGGTGATTATGGGTAAGACTTGCATGATCTGCGGCGGCAGTGGCGAGACCGTCGGAATCATCCGGAAAGAGCAGAGACAGTACCGCAGTTCGCCCGGCACCTGCCAGGTCGTCCATCTCACTGGCTTTACCAGCTTTGAGAGTCTCCTCGGAGGCGTGATCCATATAGCCGTCGTAATCGCCCATCTTCTCTATCCAGAGTTTGAAGAATTCACTCCCCTCATAGCCCCCCTTATCCGCCACATAGTTCAGGAGCCAGAGCAGCTGATCACCGTAATGGGTAAACTCCCCCGCCTTTCTCTTTGGATGAAAGGTGTTGACGATAGGATCGGTCAGCCGGTCAGGCCGCCCCAGCCGTTTTTCGATAGCCCGGCTGTTATAGACCCAATGGCTGCCCAACGAGAGGGCGTCGGCTGCCAAAGCACCATAAATTCTTCCTTCTAGTTGTTCTCTCTTTTCCATGCCATAAAAGTAAGGTTTTTTCCAGGAGAAGGCAAATGGTAGTTTGGAACTTTGCTGCTTTGGGCCTTTGGGCCTTTCAAGAAGGATTTTTCATAAAAAGAAGAAAATGTTGTATTTTGTTGCAACTTTTTTCTTGACGGTTTCCCAAACCTGTTCTAACCTAAGAAAGCAACAACAAACTGCAACAGGAGAAAGCTTACTTCCCATTTCCCTGTTTATGGTCAATACTTATCTGTAAAGGGGTACTTGAATGGCATTGATGCTTCCCAAGAAACGTTCCGCTCAAACCAAAGCCCAGGGAGAGTGGTTTGAATTTGGCCTCAGGACCTTTATTCCCTTCATCGGAGTGTTCGTAGCTCTTATTGTCAGTGCGGGCATTCTCCTGCTGATCAAGGCGAACCCCCTGACCGCCTACGCCTACATGCTCAAAGGGGGCTTTGGCTCGGTGAATGCCTGGTCCCAGAGCCTTGTGAAAGCTATTCCCCTCCTTTTGGTGGGATTGGGGATATGTATAGCCTTCAGGGCCAGTGTCATCAACGTTGGTGGAGAAGGACAGATTATCCTCGGTGCTATTGCCGGTACCTGGGTGGCCCTCACCTTCCCCGACCTGCCCAGGTATATGATGATTCCCAGCGCCATGCTGGCAGGGCTTATCGCCGGCTCCTTCTGGGGCTTTATCCCGGGATTTCTCAAAGCCCGGTACAAGGTAAACGAAATCCTCAGCACCATTATGCTCAACTCCATAGCCCTTCAGTTTATGAACTTCCTTCTCCAGGGACCGATGATGGATCCCAAGGGAGTCGAAGCGGGAACCTTCCTGGCCCAGTCCGCCCGATTACCTGAAACCGCATGGCTAACCCGGCTCATTCCCCGCACCATGCTCCATACGGGCCTCTTTGTTTCCCTCATATTTGCCGTTCTGGTCTATATTTTCCTCTGGAGAACCACTATTGGTTATCAGATCCGGGCTGTGGGGCTTAACCCCCGGGCATCCCTCTATTCGGGGATCAATGTTCCCTTCAACCAGATGCTCTCCCTCACCATTGCCGGGGCCCTTTCAGGGATGGCAGGAATCATCGAAGTGATGGGAGTACACCGCCGAATTCTGGAAGGAACCACCGGGGGATACGGGTTTACCGGTATTGTAGCGGCCCTTTTGGGGAGTCTTCATCCCCTGGGGCTTATTCCGGCCTCCATTCTCTTCGGCGGTCTTTTGGTAGGGGCCAACACGATGCAGCGGGGAGTACAGATCCCTGCTGCCCTCATAAATGCTATTCTGGGACTGGTGGTACTCTTTGTCTCCGGTTCTGAGTTGTGGATTGAACGAATCATAAAAAAACGAAGAATCGCCGCCATTGCGGTAGAACCCTCAACAACAGAGAAGGATGAAGCGTAATGAGTGAGATATTTACCATAGAGGTTTTAGCCGGTATCTTGAGAACAATGATTACCATGTCTACCCCCTTTCTCTTTGCGGCCCTGGGGGAGACCGTTTCCCAACTCTCGGGGGTGATAAACCTGGGGGTGGATGGGATTATGCTGCTCAGCGGTTTCTTTGCATTTTATATAACCTACATCACCGGCAGTGTATGGGTAGGTTTGCTGGTTGCCATGGCCGTAGGACTTGCCATGGGCCTCTTGATGAGTCTGGTGAGTGTAAGCTTCAGGGCTCAGCAGGGGATCAGCGGGATAGGGCTGCAGATATTTGGGCTTGGGATGTCCAGTCTTCTATTCAAGGTACTGGTGGGTACGGTAAAAACCGTCTCCGGATTCCAGGCAATCAAAATTCCCCTGCTCGGGGATATTCCCTTTTTCGGCCACATTTTGTTTAATCACAATATTCTGGTCTATATCGCCTTCCTGCTTGTGCCAGTGTGCTGGTGGATCATCGAGCGGACAAACTTGGGCCTCAAGATCAAGGCGGTGGGACAGAATCCTGCAGCGGTAGACTCGGTGGGTATCAATGTGGACCGAATCCGCTACATCAGCGTCTGTTTCGGTTCCATGCTGGCAGGAATGGCCGGTGCGGCCCTTTCAATCTCCATCGCCAACCTGTTTCAGGACAACCTGACCGCCGGTCAGGGATTTATCGCCGTTGCCCTGGTCTACTTTGGTGGATGGACCCCCATCGGGGTCTTGGGTGGAGCGCTCCTCTTTAGTTTGGCAAACTCAGCGCAGCTCTGGATGCAGGTGCTCGGGATAGATGTACCGGCCAGTCTGGCGGTTATGCTCCCGTACATCCTCACCATTGTGGTGCTTACGGTGGCGGTAAACCGGGGGAAACAGCCCGCTGCCCTGAACAAACGTTTTTTCCGGGGAGAAGCGTAAGGCTCTATATCTTTGAATGTCAGGGTAGCTTTCGGGCTCCCCTACAGAACCGGCACGTAGATGCCGGTATATACAATAGTTTTTTGGAGGAGTGTATGAAGATGAAAAGGACAGTATTGGTCATCATGGCGATGCTGATGATGACTGCGACAATGGCATTTGCCGGTGGAGATCAGGAAGCCGCAGCTACTGATGGAAGTGAGCCTTTGAAGATTGCAGTGGTTATGCCCAGTGCCATCACCGATGTGGCTTTCAGTCAGTCCATGTGGGACGCTTTGGCCTCAGTACAGGAAGAGATGGGCGGCGAAGATGCGCTGCAGCTTGCCTACTCGGAGAATATGTTTAACGTTCCTGACGCAGGATCGGCTCTCCGTGATTATGCTGCCCAGGGCTTCGACATTGTTGTTGGCCACGGCTCTCAGTATGGATCCCTGATTCAGGAGATTGCCCCGGACTTCCCCGAAGTGGTTTTTGCCTGGGGAACCGATGTTAACACCTATGGACTTGATAACGTCTACGCCTACACCGCTGCTGCTGAACAGGGTGGTTATGTGAATGGCGTTCTCGCCGCCTATATGGCAAAAGGTGCCAAGGTTGGTGTAACCGGCCCCATCGAAGTGGGAGACGCTAAAACCTACATCGACGGATTTGTTAACGGCGTTAAATCGGTAGATCCCGGTATGACCATCTCCAAAACCTGGACCGGAAGCTTCTCCGATGTGGCCTTGATGACCGCCGCTGCCCAGACCCATGTAGCCAACGGAGCCAGGGCTCTCACCGGCTCTTCCCAGTCTGTGGTAGGATCAATCGGCGTTGCCAAGGAAGCTGGCGATGTATACTGGTTCGGCACCCAGGCTAAGCAGACCAAGCTTGCCCCCGAACTGGTTGTCTGCTCCCAGGTCTACGACTGGACCGGAATGCTCAAGGAGATCATTGCAAACAGAGCCGCCGGGAAGCTGGGTGGCGATGCCTATGTGCTGACCCTGAAGAACGGTGGACTCAAGATGGCCTTCAACAGCGGAATTAAACTCCCTGAAGGTGCCAAGGCTGCTGCAGATGCGGCAATCAAGGGAATCATCGACGGCTCTATCAACGCAAAGTAAGGTAGTGTACTAAACCAGGGAGCGCCGGAGTGGTTCCGGCGTTCCCCTTCTTCCCTGAGCAGCCGGGGTCTCTTTCAAAGGTTTCTGCTGCTTGTGGAAGCAGTGAAAAGATGTGAGAAGAAGATAGTACCGAATATGGAGGAGACCATGTCGAACATGATACAGAGCATCAGGATGGAGGGAATCGTCAAACGATTTCCCGGGGTCCTGGCGTGCGATCACATTGATTTTGATCTTAAAGCAGGAGAAGTTCACGCCCTGCTTGGAGAAAACGGAGCAGGGAAAAGTACCCTCATGAAGATCCTCTACGGAATGTACCAGCTCGATTCTGGTGCTATCTACGTTGATGACCTAAAGCAGGACTTTATCTCCCCCGCTGATGCCCTGAACGCCGGTATCGGAATGATTCATCAGCACTTCATGCTCATTCCCACCATGACGGTTGCCCAGAATGTTGCTCTGGCAAACCAGGATAATTCCCGGATTACCCTCGATTTAAAGACGGTAAGCGACCGGATCTGCGACCTCTCCTCGGAATACGGTTTGAAGGTAAACCCCAATGATCTGGTCTCCCATCTTTCAGTGGGTGAACAGCAGCGGGTAGAAATTATCAAGGCCCTCTATCGGGGTGCCAGTGTGATTATTCTGGACGAGCCGACAGCGGTACTCACCCCCCAGGAGGTGGACGATCTCTTTATTGTCCTCAAGAAGATGGTGAAAGAGGGGCACGGTCTGGTATTCATCTCCCATAAACTGCACGAGGTAACAGCCCTCTGTGACCGGATAAGCGTCCTTAGAGATGGAAAGCATATGGGAACCAGGTCTGCTGAAGGGGTAGAGCGCCACGACCTTGTTAAATTGATGGTTGGCCGGGAGCTTGAGAAGATTGAAGCTCGGGAATACAATCCTGGTCCGGTTCGACTGGATATCAAGGATCTTCGGGTAAGCGGAGACAGGGGAGTGGAGTCTGTCCGGGGGATAAACCTGCAGGTACACTCTGGAGAGGTTCTCGGCCTGGCCGGGGTATCGGGCAACGGTCAGCTTGAGCTTGCCGAGTGTCTCATCGGTGTAAGGAAAGCCGATTCCGGTACCATTACTTTGAATGATACCGATATAACGAACCTGAAGTTAAACCAGCGGATCGAGGCGGGAATTGCCATTATCCCTGAGGAGCGGATGCTCGATGGGGCAATCAAGGATTTCTCCGTGCAGGAGAATGTATTTCTCCACGATCACAAGGAGAAGCAGTTTCGCAACGGTATCTTCCTGGACTTTATAAAGATGTCAAAGCACGCAAAGAATCTGGTGGAGAGCTATTCGGTTAAAACACCGACCCTGGAAACCCCGATCAAGAACCTCTCGGGAGGTAATATCCAGAAGCTGATCATGGCCCGGGAGCTTTCGAGAAAACCATCGGTGCTGGTGGCTGCCCAGCCCACCCGGGGTGTTGATATTGGAGCGGCGGAGTACATCCACCAGCAGCTGCTGCTTCAGCGGGACTCAGGCACCGCAATCCTCCTGACCAGTGAAGATCTGGATGAGCTCTACGCCCTTTCGGACCGGATAGCTGTTATGTACGAGGGGGAAATTATGGGTGTTTTTGAGGCAAAGGATACGGATATTCAGTCCTTGGGGTTATTGATGGCGGGGATCAAGCCTGGGGATGCTCCAAAGGAAGAGGCAGTTGCAGGTGTCTGTGAGGATTAAAGAGTGTTGCCAAAATTGTGGAATATTTTCTCTACTCTTTAACCTCCAATTTACTGTATGATTCTGAGCTATGCAATTCAGCCCCTCCCGCAACATTAATCCCACTGAATCAAGGCTGTCCAAACCACCATATATGGTACTATCATATTTTTCCCACCACCCTATGTATGTATGATACTCAGGATAGGCTGCGGGACAGCCTCAATCATAAAGTCCTGTTATC
>CAYMWV010000015.1:0-38546 GCA_964394395.1 uncultured Sediminispirochaeta sp. | reverse complement strand
CCATATATGGTGGTTTGGACAGCCTCGATTCAGTGGGATTAATGTTGCGGGACGGACTGAATTCCATTTTTTTTTCGTTTTTTTATAAAAAAGAGTAAAGATTTCCTCTCTCCATGCCGATACCTTGGATTGAGGAAAGGTTTAACCGCGGTTTACTGGCCAGTACCCACCTTCCCTCATCATTTTAAGTATCGGGCGATCCGGAGAGGGACCTTAAGAAAAACTTCACCGGATTCCGAAAAAACGGAAGCAAGGATGCTTCCGAGAGATTCCAAGGAGGAACAAATGATAATTAATCACAACATGAGTGCAATGTTCGCCCAGAACAAGCTGAAAGTGACCAATCGTGAGGTCAACAGCAACATGGAAAAGCTGGCATCGGGATTGCGGATCAATCGGGCTGGGGATGATGCTTCCGGCCTCGCCGTATCTGAAAAGATGCGCGGCCAGATCAGAGGTTTGAATCAGGCAAGTCGAAACGCATCCAACGGCATCAGCTTCATCCAGGCTACTGAAGGCTACCTTCAGGAGAGTCAGGATATTCTTCACCGAATGCGGGAACTGGCGGTACAATCCGCCAACGGTATCTATTCTGATGAAGACAGGATGCAGATCCAGGTTGAGATCAGCCAGCTGGTTGATGAAGTTGACAGAATTGCCAGTCACGCCCAGTTCAACGGAATGAACATGCTCACCGGCCGCTTTGCCCGGGAGATGGGAGAGAACACGGTTACCGCCAGTATGTGGTTCCATATTGGAGCAAATATGGATCAGCGGGAGCGGGTCTTTGTGGGAACGATGACCAGTGCAGCCCTCGGAGTCAGAGATCTCGGTACCCAGGAAATCCTGACCATAGAAACCCCGGAAGATGCAAACAGATCGATTGGAACCCTGGATATGGCACTCAAGACGGTAAACAAGCAGCGGGCAGACCTCGGTGCATACCAGAACCGGCTTGAACACGCTGTAACGGGTATCGATGTGGCAGCTGAGAACCTGCAGGCTGCGGAAAGCAGAATTAGAGACACCGATATGGCAGAAGAGATGGTTCGGTATACCAAGAACCAGATTCTTGTTCAGACCGGTACTGCAATGCTTGCCCAGGCCAATATGAAGACCCAGTCGGTCTTGCAACTTCTTGGATAGGGAGCTACAATATAGCTAGATGACCAGGCTGTTTGCCCCGGAACTATCCGGGGTGACGGCGGGTTACCCGCAGTTCTTTGAAAAATACCCTCCGGGGTGTCGAAGCGATAGGCTAACCCGATCTCTTTCGAGAGATCGGGATTAATCTTCGTTTATAGGAAGAAGGAAACGAACGGGGCAGAAGAGGCGCGTCTAATTCTTCTGTTTTCCTTCAATTGACACCTGAAATAAAGGCAAAGGATGCCTTTAAAACAATTACAAGGAGGGTTTATGATTATTAACCACAACATGAGCGCTATGTATGCCAGCCGAAACTTGGGTGTTCGTAACAGTCAAGTTCAGGGTAACATCGAAAAGCTCAGTTCCGGCATGCGGATTAACCGTGCAGGAGATGATGCTTCCGGGCTCGCAGTGTCTGAAAAGATGCGGGGTCAGATCAAGGGTTTGAACCAGGCTGAACGAAACATCCAGAATGGTGTTTCCTTTATCCAGGCCACTGAAGGGTACCTGCAGGAGACTCAGGATATTCTTCACAGACTCCGGGAGCTTTCTGTACAGTCCGCCAACGGTATTTATACCGATGAAGACCGGATGCAGATCCAGGTAGAGGTGAGCCAGTTGGTAGATGAGGTTAACCGAATCGCCAGCCATGCCCAATTTAACGGCATGAATATGCTTACCGGCAGGTTTGGAACCAATGGAGAGCGGATAATGCAGTTCCAGGTTGGAGCCAATATGGATCAGAGCGAACAAATTTTTGTAGGTACCATGACAGCCCAGGCGCTCGGGCTTCAGGGAGAGCAGGGAACCGACGACACCATTTCCATCGAGAATGTGGAAAGAGCCAATATGGCAATAGGTCAGTTGGATGGTGCGCTACGTCAGGTTTCCCGGCAGAGGGCAGATCTTGGTGCATACCAGAACAGGTTTGAAATGGCCAGCGAAGGGGTTGCTATTGCAGCTGAGAATTTGCAGGCGGCAGAAAGCCGGATTAGGGATGCAGATATGGCCAACCAGATGGTTGATTATATGAAAAACCAGATACTGACCCAGGCTGGGACAGCAATGCTGGCCCAGGCTAACGCCAAAACACAGTCGGTACTGCAACTTTTTTAGTTAACACCGTTCTTTTCGGGATAAGATTTCTGGACGTTTTCTTATCCCATCCCATGACAGGGGAGGCCGCGCCCCTTCCCTGTCACCTTTTTCAAGGTGGTTCTATATGGAACTTGATATAAAGGCCGTTTCTGTTCAGCAGCGCGGCAGATTCAGTGCAAGTTCTCTCTCGAAAACATCGACCAAAAGGAAGGCCGAAGCGGCGGCGTCGAGCAAAAAACAGATCGCTGCGGCTGCAAACCTTGGCAAAGCAGTTAGAGAGCAGAAGGAGAGAGAAACAGAAACGCAGAAGTCTGGAAAGGACATCGAACGCTATTTGAGGGACATTTTACATTTCTCTAGCCTCTTTGACAGGAAGCTGAAGTTTGTGGTCAACCGAAATTCCGGAACAGTAATAGTCAAGGTGATAGATAAGCAGACCGATAAAGTGATTAAGGAGATCCCCCCGGAGGCAATGCAGAAGCTGCACCAGAGTATGAAAGAGGCTCTGGGGCTTCTGATAGACGAAGAAATCTGAAAGTTATCCGGTAGCGGGCTATAATGAGATAGAGATGTCGGATCTTTCAATTCCCGGAGTCAGCAACAAATATAACACCTCAGAGATGATCAAGGCGATTATGGATGTGGAGAAAATCCCCCTTAATCGCCTGGAAAAGCAGAAAGAGGAATACGAGAGCCAGCGGAAGGTGTGGCAGCAGGTCAACAGAACCATCGATACCTTTCGGGATAGTGCCAAAAGCCTCTACAGTTTCCAGAACCCCTTCCAGAACCTGGTTGCGACCTCTAACAACGACGCTTCCCTTACCGCCACAGCCAGCAGGCAGGCTGATGAGGAAAATTATTCCCTGGAAGTAGTAAGAGCCGCAACAGGCGATAAATTCGCCACCCCCTCCCTCAATGAAGATTTTAGGGTAAAAGCGGGAAATTACTCATATAAGATTGGAGATGAAGAGGTTAGCATCGATTTCCGGGGCGGCACTCTTGATGATTTTGCAAAGGCTGTGAACCGTCGTGGTACAGGCCTTCTTTCGGCTTCGGTGATTCGGGATACCTTTGATACAAAAGTTCTGGTCCTCACGGGAATGAAGACCGGAAATGATAACAGGCTCTTTTTTAACGATGCAGCCCGTGAACTTGGTATTGAGCTGGGGATGTTGAGAGAGGAGAAGGATACAAGCTTCTCCCTCACTCCCAACAAACTGGTTGAGCCAGGGAATAAAGAAAGCATTTCCATCGGTACCTCCCTGGCCGGATCAGAGACCATGAAGATCAACTACAGTGTGGAAAACCTATCCCGGGACGCTTACCAAGAACCGGCACCACCCCCTGGACCATCTTTAGAGTCCCCCGAGGGGATATCCCTGGAAGGTATTTCCATTCAGAACGAAGCAAGCAGTGTAGAGCTCCCCAGCTGGACTCCTCCCCCACCCCCTCCCTTTTCAGAATCCAAGCAGATTTTCTCTATCGGCAAGCAGCGGCTCAAAGCGATCTCCGGGGAGGAAGGAAGCTTCACCCTGGAGATCGACAGTCAGACCACAGGGGGAGTGATAGAGGCGCTTCAGGTAGATAATAGCGACAACACCCATAGAAGGGTGACAATCAACACCATTTCTGTTACCGACCCCGCATCCAGGGGAGATGTCTCCCCCGCAAGGCCCATCTCCACCGCTGGTAACGCAGTGCTTAAGCTTGACGGGATAGAGATTGAACGGAGCAGTAACGAAATAGACGATATTGTTCCAGGTCTTACCTTCCATGTAAAAGCTCCCTCCACCGGACCGGTAGATATCTCCGTCAGTCCCGACAAGGAGGAGATAAAAAACAGCCTGATTCAGTTTGTAGGCAGTTATAATCAGCTGATGACGAGACTTAATATCCTCACCAGCAATAATGCAAATGTGGTAGATGAAATAGAATACTTCACCGATGACGAGCGAGAGGAGGCAATGGAACAGCTTGGACTTTTTCAGGGGGACTCTACTTTCATCCAGCTAAAGAGCAGATTGCAGCGAATCATAAGCGCTCCCTATGAAACCTCGGAAGAGAACAGACTCTCCATGCTTTCTCAGATCGGAATTTCCACAAACAGCACTGGGTTAGGTGGAGGTTTGGATGCCCGCAGACTGAGGGGGTATCTGGAGATAAATGAAGCAAAACTGGATGAATCTCTGGATTCTGGGATAGTTCCTGCCATAAAAGAACTTTTTGGAAGGGACAGCAATGGGGATTTAACTGTCGACTCCGGACTAGGCTATGATGCTGACCAATACACCAGCTACTTCACCAGAACCGGAGGATTAATAGCTAACCGAATATCAGGGATTAACCGACGGATAGAAACTGCCGAAAATAATATAGAATCGATGGAAACGGATCTAGAGAGGAAAGAGCAGCAGCTTAAGATCAAATATGGTCGGATGGAGAGCGCCTTGAACACAATGGAAGAAAACAGCAAAGCTCTGGACAATCTGAACAATAATTCCAATCAGTGATCCTTTAAAAGGAGCATCTTGTGCAAATTCTCGTAAATAATGCGCCCTTTGATGTCAAGCTTGAACAAGAGAGGAGCGCCGGAGATGTTTATCGCGGTCTCTCACAGTGGTTTAGCGACCACGGTTTATCGATCTCTTCACTTTCAATTGACGGGAAAGGGGTGGAGCTTTCAACAATAGAGGAATGGGGAGAACGGTCAGTTGAAGAACTTGAGACCCTTAAGCTCTCTGTTTTTTCCAGGATTGACCGAAGACAAGAGCACCTCACTACCCTGCTTGACTACATAAGCCTCTTTCGGCAAGCTGCCGCATCGGGAAACCTTGAGGTGGTGGCTCAACTTATAGCCGAGTACTCTCCCGTTAGAGTCAGTATTGATACCCTTATCAATCCGGGGGATGATAAACAGCCTCTGGGAGAGAGATTTGATCAACTTCTTGATCAAACAGGAGTGCTCAGCGGGCAACCGGGACCGGGGCTTCGAACCCTGCTTGAGTTTTTAAAGAACCTTGAAGTACTGATACGTGACAGACTGGAAGAGGTTCTCGCACCCAGGGAGGAGCTTCTGAAAGTGGTATCCACCCTTGAAGAGTTGGTTCCGATTCTGGAAGAGCTTCCTGTTCTTTTGCAAACCGGTAAGGATAGCGAAGCGATGCAGCATATTATCACCTTTACCGAGCTTGCGGGAAAACTGACCAGACTTTTCCCCTACAACGGGATAGAGGAATCCTCGGATCTGGTATCCCATTACCGGGAACTGAATCCGGTACTATCGGAATTGACTGAGGCCTTTGATTCATCAGATGCAGTGCTTATCGGAGATCTGGTTGAATATGAGATCGCCCCCCGGATAACTCAGCTCTGTTCAGAAATCCGAAAGCAGATTCCGGATTCCTCTTCTGGCAGCTTCCCAGAAGGAGAGACGTTTTGAGCAGCCAGCTCTTTCTTCCTCTCCTTCAATCTCTACCCACGTTAAAGGGGGGAGATACAAGAAGTACCATTATCGGCCTCGCCGTTTTTGGAGCTTTCATACTCTTCCTAATCTTCGCTGGTGCCCGGGGAGGAGGCGGAAAGCCGAAATCTTCCGGGGGAATGAGTAAAAGGGCCTTTAAGCGCTATGCAACAAATCGCGGACTGAACCGCCATGAGATACACCTGCTGCAGGGGGTAGCTCAACGGGCAAAAACCGAGGCATCTAAACTGCTTTTAAGCTCCGGGGCCCTCGATTCAGCTTTGAAAAGAACCTTTCTGGCCCTGAAAACAGAACCTTCTCCAGGGGTGGATATTGAGGTTCGAAAATTTGAACTTTACCGGATCAAGCAGAAGCTTGAGCGAAGCAGCGGTGGGGCTTCGGGAAATTATGGATCTACCAAACAGCTAAAGCTGGGCCAGCCCATCACAATCCAGGATGAAGGGGGAGAGCGGTTTCAATCCAAGATTAATGGCAATCTGCAGAAAGATATCAGCATCACCGTTCCGGTCGATCGCCGGGGCAATCAGGTACGATGGAAAAAATGGACAAAGGTAAAATGCTATTTCTGGAGGCCCAATGGTCAAGGATACAGTTTCAGCAGCAAGGTTCTCGCCTATAACCAGCTGAGAGGTGTTTCCAGTCTCTTTCTCCAGCACAGCGACCGGATTAAACAAGAGCAGCAGCGCCGGTTTCGCCGCCGGGATATGAACAGACCAGCCTATTTCTATCCCATCAAGGTTATTACCAGTGGAACGGGAAAACAGGTACAGAAGAAAGCGGTAGTTGAACATCGACGGGGTACCCTGGCTACCTTGAATGATATTTCTGCCGGCGGCTGCGCTATGAAATCCAACTATCCATTGGCTACAGGAGAACTTCTCAAAATCGAATTTGACAGCGGTAAAGGACAGGTTAACGTTTACGGCAAGGTTCAGAGTGTAAACAAGATTCGCCCGACCGGTGGAATCATGCATGTGAAGTTTACCAAACTGAGTAGAAAAAATCTAAATAAAATCAACTCTTACGTCTATGGACTGGAAACGATGGCCGCTAAAAATAGCTACCTTCTCAATTGACCAGCACCCATTTTTCTCCTACAGTATGGCTATGGAAATACTGGAGCTGAAGGATATCAGTAAAAAGAATCTTGCAATTCTCTACCGCCGGGAGTTTACTGCTGTAGCTGCCATCAATCATATTGGTTCATCAGTTCAGGAAAAGCGAATTGATTTTAGCATTGAGCATCTTCCTATCGGGGGGACAAAAGTGAAGGTCTCTTTTCTGGATTCCATCGATTATCCCCTCCTCCCAGCCCTCAAGAGTGTCAAAAATTACATTACCGATCTGGAAAAACAGGGTAGACTGAGTTAATCCTATGGAGATCCAGATACTAAGCCATAGCAGTGAAGAGACCCGTACTTTTGGTTTAACCCTGGCCCAGCGGTTAGAACCGGGAGATATTATTTGCATGCACGGTGTTCTTGGCTCCGGTAAAACAACGCTTGTTCAAGGAGTTGCCGAAGGACTGGGAGTTGAAGATTTGGTAACAAGCCCCAGTTTTACCCTGGCCAATGAATATGAGGGCAGGATTCCGCTTTACCACATCGATCTCTACCGGATAGAGGATCAGGAAGAGTTTGAGATGCTCGACTTTGATGGCTACCTCTATGGAAAAGGGGTAACCTTCATAGAGTGGTCAGAAAAGATTGAGGAGCTCTTGACTGTTCCTTTTCGTCTTCTGGAGATTGGGATAAACAGCGATGGACTGAGAAGCATAACCTTGCGAGAAAAGGAATGAACATTCTCGCCTTTGATACCAGCGGTGAAATACTCTCTCTGATACTCTTTTTTGGCAAGGAGAGCAGGGAAGTATCCATAAACCAGGGGATGCGTCACGTTCAATCACTTATGCCTGAGATTGACCGCATTATTAGTGAATCCAGGATAAATCAACAGGAAATTGACCTCATTGTAACATCCAGGGGTCCCGGATCCTTTACCGGTCTTCGTATCGGCATCGCCACTGCCAAAGGGCTTTCCGAAGCTCTCGGTATTCCCTTTATTACCATCCCCAGCCTCGATGCAATTGCTTATCCCAGACGAATGGGGAATACCATCCCTGTCCTTCCTCTCATAGATGCGCGAAAGGGGCGTTTTTATGGCGCTCTCTACGAAGGGATTAGCGGCCCGATAGATGTGGCAAGAGCAGATAAGAAAGGGATAATCTGTGACTATTTTGATCTTCCCCCTGAAGAGCTCATCACCAGAGTTATCGATACCGAGAGGGCCTCTTCGGGGCTCCTTTTTACCGGTCCCGCCGCTCCCCTTTTTGTAGAAAGAGCTCCAGAACTGATTCCAGAAAAGTGGCTTATAGATCCTTTTTGTAAAAAGGGTACAGCTTTTTCATTGGCGATCCTCGGCCAAGTTGCCTATAATGAGAGGGGCGGTGATAAAGCCGGGATGGGACCTCTCTATCTTAGAAAAAGCGAAGCGGAGCTCTCACGAATCAAATGAGCGTTACAGAAACAAAAGAAACGATAGATGACAACATTGAAGATTTGGAACCTCTTGAACTGATAGAAGATCTTGAGGAGTTTCAGGAGAGTGAAACGATAGAGAGCATAGGATCATCGGAAGATGAGACTTCGCTCATTTTACCACAGCATATCTCCTTTGATGTTATTGCCGGAAGCTCCGTTCCCACCGCAGTAACAAGCAGACACCTCATTCTGCAGTTTCAGAACTACGCTTTTCAGGAGCTCTTTCCGGAGAGTGCTCTGGGAGACAGTATCGGAAAATTGCTGGCATCTTCCCTCTCTTTAACAGAATTGAGAGAACTTATTGAAGAGATAGAGCAGACCTTTCAAACAAAACAGGAGAAGGGGAAAGAGCTTTCAGTAAGGCGTTACTTTCATCTATATTCAAAAGATCAACTTCCCAAGGATATTGTCCTGATGATCTCCTTATTGACCGATGAACTTCTCTTTATTTACGTGGACGATGTCACAGTTGAACACCGGAAACTGCTGCGGGGGACCTTTCTCAGCCTTCTTGAGGCTTCAAAACTGAAAGATAACGATACGGGGAACCATATCAAGCGGGTTGGGGAGTTCGCAAAGATGGTGGCTGAATCTTTATCGGAGGATTCCAGATATTCCGATCAGGTCACTCCCGGTTTTATCGATGCAATTCACTTTCTGGCACCCATGCACGATGTGGGTAAAATTGGTACTCCCGATGATATCCTTAACAAGGAGGGTCCCCTGGATGCAAAAGAGTGGGAAATCATGAAGGAACACACCATAAACGGTGCCTATATTCTTGCATCCTATCCCGATGTAATGGCTAAACAGATCGCTCTTCATCACCATGAACGGTGGGACGGAAACGGATACCCCTACTCTCTTGCAGGAGAAATGATTCCTTTGGCCTCTAGGATAGTGAGCATCGCCGATGTCTACGATGCATTACGGATGCGGCGAAGTTACAAAGCTGCAATGGACCATGAGACGGCAAGCTCTATCATACGACAGGGTAAAAACACCCAGTTTGATCCGGGACTGACCGACCATTTTATCAAACTGGAGGGTGCGTTTAAGCAAGTAGTAGACAGTTTGCAGGATGAATACCAGTAAAGAGCGCTATTCTTCTGATGGTTTTGCCGAATCGGCAAAGAGGTTGAGCCGGGGAAGGCTATTTGCTTCAGATTTAGCTGCTGCCCGGTTTTCCTCCTGGATCGCATCGAATACCTCATGGCGGTACACCTTTACATCCTTCGGAGCGGATATCCCCAACTTCACCTGATCACCTTTCAGTTCCACCACCGATATCTCAATGGCATCACCTATCATGATCCGCTCATTGATCTTTCGGGCAAGAATCAGCATGCTTCGGTCCTCTGGGCTGCAAACTCCTCCATGATCAGATGTCTGGTTCCCCAGGCAGGATTCCCTGCGATAGCCTGCCGGGCTATCCTGTTTTTTCGGTTTATAATGATCGGCCCCTGCAGGTTGGCAGTCATTCCATTATGATTCCCCGGTGGTATGGTCACAATAGAGAAGGTAAGCAGATCTTCATCATCTGCACCAGTTAATTCCAGGGCAAGGTAATCCACCTCCGGGAGGCCCGGGTCGTAATCGGGACGGAAGATGGTTGGGCTAATAAGCACAAATGCTATCTCGGCTACATCCAGGGACTGCAACCAGTAGAAGGGCTGTTGGATTGCATCAAGAAGAACATACTGTTTCAGGGTTTCAAAGCCAAGGATCCCGGTGGGGAAGGTAATCATTTGCCGGTCGTCGACGTTAATTAATCCGTAGGGTTTTGTGTGTACTTTCATCGCTTACCTTCCTTATCGTAGAAAATCGAGCAGTGTGGGCTGTAATATTTTACCGGCGGTTTGTAAAGCCGCCTTGTGGGTCTGTTCAAGCACCTTCAGATCGGTGATCGCTTCGGCCATGTCAACATCGGTTTCTGCGCTGTTACGCCCCATTACTTTCGGCTTCTCATCGGCAATACGCTGCATAACAAGCTGAAGCCGTTCATCCCGGGAGCCAAGACCTGAAATGGCACCTATTAATGAATCCTGGGCCATGGAGATACCCTTCAGAGCCGATCCTCCGATATCAATGGTATCCCCTTCTAAAAGAGAATCTCTCAGGTGGATTACCATATCAAAGAGGGAACCTCCGGAGAGGTTTGCGCCGGGAGCCAGATTATAGGGAGCTCTACCGGTCTCGGAGATGATGCCAAGATCTTTCAGTACGCTTCCCCCTCCAGCGTCTTCCAGCCACAATTGATGAGGGTTTGTGGTACTTAACACGAGGCTGTTTTCTACCGGATCAAGAAAGGCTTCTACAGCAGCGGGGGACTCATTTATCTTGGCAATGATTGAATGGATGGAATCTCCTGCGGAGAGATCGATATAGGTATTATCAATACGGATCTGAGAATCTTCCGGAAGAACATAGCCAGAGGCATCCCTGCCGGAGAAAAGCTGTTGCTGTTCCGCCCAGAAGAGTTGGTTTCCCGCAAAACCCGCCTCCACATAGTTACCGCTTCCCACTTCCGCTTTAGGAGGAGTGATGGTTCCAGTATACTGCACCTCGGTAACCCCGTAGCTCCGTCCCTCATCGATGGTCCCTTGAAGCACCCGGTAGGCCGATGAGCGGCTCCTGTCTCCGGCAAAGAGGCTTGTTCCGTCAGGTCCCCTGGCATTAGCTATCTCCAGAAGCTCCTTCAAGAGTTGATCCAGCTCTCCTGCAATGATTCGCTTGTCCCCGGCATTCAAGGTTCCGTTGGCCCCCTGTATCGACAGCTCCCGTATCCGGTGAACAATAGTGTTGGCACTGGAAAGGTAACTCTCGGCAATTCTCCCCTCATCGAGGATAGTGGATGCATTACGGTCAAACCTCTCCAGACGGTCGATAGCAGAACGGTATCGAACCGAATGAGCTGCCGCAATGGGATCATCCCGTAAATTGGTAATCCGACTCTGGCCACCAATCTGGTTCTGGATCTTGTTCATCGCTTCTGTACGTCTGCGAAGATGATACTGCATGTCATTGTTGGATTGATAGGTGCTTACCCGTTCCATATCTTATTCCCTAGGCCCCCATCCTGTTGATGATCGTATCGAGCATCTGGTCCATAATGGTGATGAAACGTCCTGCGGCAGCGTAGCCGTGCTGGAATTTGATCATGTTGGCCATCTCTTCATCCAGGTTTACCCCGGAGATGGACTCCTTCATATCGCTTAAGTCCTTCATGATCGCCTCTTCGGTTTGCAAGGAACGCTCGGCAGTCTCTCCCTTCAAACCTATCCGGGCTACCGCATTGGCAAAATAGTCATCAAAACTGTCCAGGCGGCCCACCATAACATCCCGGTCCCGGAGCGCAGCAATTGCCAGGGCTGCAGAACCATCTCCCGAAGCGGCGGCCCGGCCATTCTCTCCAAATCCTGCGGCAATAGAATCCGGTTCCAAAGAGATCTCTTCATTGATCTCTATCCAGCCAGAAGGATGGCTCAAGGGTGCTACCTGATAGCTGGCTCCCCCATCTCCCCCTCGAAGAGCTAAGACTGCATCTGCCTGGTCCCACCGGTAAGCTCCGGCCTCCCCGCTTTCGTTTAAAAGCCCTGCAAAACCGGTGAGAAATTGACCACTATCCTCTACTCCCCGGATAACAAAATCAGGGTTTTCCACTCCCGCTGCCGGACTCCCTTTGAGGCTCAGTCTGCCAAGTCGGTCGAGCCGGGCCACCACTTCTGAACCGGAGGAGTTAATCCGCTTTACCACCTCTTCTACAGAGTCGGTTGCAGCATAGCCGATTTCTACCGGACCACTGCTCCCAGAGAGGGTGATGGTTCCGCTGATTCCAAGCTGCTGCTGGGGATTAAGGGTGTTTGCACCGGTCATTCGAAATAGATAGCTTGAGTCAAAAGCTCCATCACCGTTGGAATCGTAATTACCCTGGGCGTTTACCACAAAGGGGTATTCATTGAAGAAGTTCATTCCCGTCTTTCCGTTAAGTCCATAGGCATCCCGGTGAACTTCATTAACCATATCCACAAAATTGATAGTCATGGTATCGAGATCCTGGATCTCTTGCCGGATATCCCCATCCCGCAGTTCCAGCAGGGCAGCAAGTCGGCCGCTTTTCAGCTGAATATCCTCCCCGGATTTATCCCAGAGGACCCTGCTATACCCCTCATTTCTGGGGTCGGGAGTGGCGATCAGTTTGGTGGCCACCTTCCCCTGGACCAGATGCATTCCTCCGGTGTGGACATTAAACTCATCCGGGTCTCTTCCGTCCACGGTAATATTCACAATATCCGCCAAGTTCCGGACCAGAAGATCCCGCCGGTCCAGTAGGTCGTTTGGATTATCCCCCTGGGCTTCCACTTTCAGGATCTGCTCATTCAAAGAAGCAATATCAGAGGTGAGCGAATTTACCCGGTCAACCGTTACCTGGATATCCTGTTCCAGCATCTCCCGAATCTCTTTGAGCCCGCCATATCGGCGGTGTATACCATCCATCAACGCCTCACCCCGCTCAAGCACAGCCAGCCGGGAGGCCCGATCTTCAGGATAGAGACTCAAGTTCTGCCAGGATTCCCAGAAGCGGTCCATCAGGGAGCGAACCGAAAGCTCGGATGGCTCGTTATAAATTTGCTCTGCCATCAGAATATAGGAGTCCCTCACGTCCCAATACCCTTTTCCTGAGGATTGACCAACGATTCTCCCTTCTAAAATGGAGTCATGGACCCGGGCTATCCGGTCGGCAATCACTCCCTGACCCAACTGTCCTGCTGTCTCTTCCCTGCTCAATCCAGGCAGGTAAATCGGTTCATAGGGGGTCATCTCGATTCGCTGTCTGCTGTAACCCTCGGTAGCAGCGTTGCTTATGTTGTGTCCGGTCACCGAGAGGCCCTTGGCGTGAGTAACCACGCTTCGTTTTCCCATCTCAATTCCGGTAAAGGTCGATTGCATTAGCTTCCTCCTTATCCTGGGATCTGCAGGTGCTGGATCCTACAAGTGGCGATTTAGAACCAGGGCTCCCGTTTCCGCATTCCTTGCTGTGCCGGTTTTTGCATAAATAGTGCCCTTTCTGGCGGGGCTGATCTCTCCAATGATATCCTTCAAGGCACCCTGAACCGCCTTTACATAGGCGTCTATTCCCCAAATAATTCCCCGCAATTTGAGTACCGACATTTTTAGACTCCGAAAGCGCTCGGAAAGACGATTTCTATCCTTTTCGGGCAACCTGACTGCTACCTGATAGAAACCAGAATCGGGGGCTTCTCCCACCGCCTTCCGGAGCTGCTCAAAGAGTTCTGCCCGGAGCTTTTCACACTCATCAATAGATTTGGAAACCTCATCGGCCCCCACCATAACCTGTTGAAGCTCCTTCCACTGCTTCTCTTTCACCCGCTCGTTCATCGACCGCTCCCAGGAGGAGAACTGTTCAATTAGCCGTTCCTCCCGTTCCATCACCTGTTCAAGTTCAACAACTATAGCTGCAGCACTACGCATCATTGGTCTACTCCTCTTCTTCCATCATCGGCACTTTGAGAGGGGGATTAAGAAAAAGTGATAGATTTCCACTATTTAGCTTGACCACTAATCGTGGTAGGCTCACATGTAGCGTTCCTTCCCAGGGGCAGCTTCGGCTTGTCTTTATATAGTATTTTTTATATATTTATATATAGTTCCCATTCCAGAAAAAACATGATACGTTACATTATCAGGAGGATGTTCATGAAAACAGATTACGATGTTCTGATCATAGGCGGAGGTGCAGCTGGTCTTACTGCGGCCCAATATGCAGCCAGGGCAAATCTCAATGTTGCGGTGGTTGAAGAGATGGCCCCGGGGGGTCAGTGCCTCATTATTGCAGATCTTGAAAATTATCCGGGCTTTCCCGAGCCAATAAGCGGTATAGAGTTCAGCGAACGGTTTGAAAAACAGGCCCGCAACTTCGGCGCAAACTTTATAACCGCCACAGTCAATGGAGTAGAAAAGAAGGAAAAACACTTTACGGTTACCACCTCCAAGGGAGAGATTACTTCTCTGACCGTTATCGTCGCAACCGGAGCCAAACATCGTCATCTGGGAATACCAGGGGAAAAGGAGTTTAGCGGTCGGGGAGTAAGCTACTGTGCAACCTGCGATGGACCCTTCTTCCGGAATAAAAAAATTCTGGTTGTGGGGGGCGGTGACGCAGCTTGCGATGAGGCGATGTATCTTTCAAAGCTGACCGACCAGGTAATCATGGTTCACCGCAGAGATCGCTTCAGGGCGCAAAAATCGTTGGCTCAACGGGTGGAAGCGAATTCCAATATCGAAATTCGCTTCAATACCGAGTTAAAAGAGATCAAGGGCAGTATGAAGGTGGAGAAGGTCGAACTGTTTAACAAGCTCAGCGAAAAGAGTACCGAAGAAGAGATGGATGCGGTTTTTATCTTTGTCGGTTCAGATCCCCAGACAGCTCTGCTTCCTGAGGTGGCAAAAGATGAGGCTGGATATGTAATCTGCAACCACTGTATGGAGACAGATATTCCCGGTCTCTATGCAGTGGGGGATGTGAGAAACACCCCCTTCCGGCAGCTTGTGGTAGCTGCAAGTGATGGGGCCATTGCCACCCACTGTGCATCTCAGTATATCGACGAGCTCCAGGGACAAAGCTACGATTAGCAGAGATGTGGCGAAAGGTGCAGCGATAGATACCATGGTCCGGTCCCTTTTCCTTCCCATGGCAATTTTTCTTCTCCTTCTTTTAGCGCCCTATGAGGGAGGGGCCCTCTCCTTCTATGATGATGCTCCTGCAGAGGAACTCGCTCTGGAGCTAAGCGAAGCGATGAGCCCAAGCGAGCTGGTGGGACAATTGTTCCTGCTCGGTTATTTTGGTACCCCCTCCCCGGAAATTGCTGAATGGGTTTCCGACTATGGGCTGGGGGGAATAAAAATCTTTGGCTGGAACACCGGAGACCTTCAGGAGTTAGGTAGTACCATAGGAACCCTTCAAAAGTATGCAAGCCAGGGAAGGTTCTCCATTCCCCTCTTTGTAGCCACCGACCAGGAGGGGGGCTGGGTTCGGCATGTAAAGGGGGAAACCAGCATAACCCCGGGAAACCTTTCCCTTGGAGCCTCAGGGCTTCCCTGGGATTCCTATCGGACCGGTTACTACATTGGCCGGGAGCTGCGGGTTTTGGGGATAAATATGAACTTTGCTCCCACCGTGGATGTCTACACCCATCCTGATGCGGATGTGATTGGCCCCAGAGCCTTTTCTTCCGATCCGGTAAAGACCGCTCAGCTCTCGGTTGCCTATTTCAGAGGAATGGAAGAGGCTGGTATTATCTGTACAGCCAAGCATTTTCCAGGACATGGGGCAGCTACCGAGGATTCCCATGGCACCCTTCCGCAGATCCACGCTGATCTGGAAACAATCTGGAACCGGGAGCTGGTGCCCTACCGCTTCCTGACCAAAGCCGGTATCCCTGCGGTAATGAGCGGCCATATCGCCTATCCGGTTATTACCGGGGATGTGGTAGCAGCATCCCTGAGTGATATCCTGCTAAGAGATCTTCTCCGGGAGCGGGTGGGTTTTGAAGGATTGATTATTACCGATGATATGCAGATGAACGGTGCGGAGGTGCTTGGCGGAATAGTAGAGGCATCCCAGCTGGCAATTCGAGCGGGAAATGATGTACTGATGGTCAGCAGGGACAATGAAACCTATCACACCATCCGTGGACGGCTTTTAAGAGAGATGGAGGAAGATCCCCTATTCCGGGATTATGTGCAAGAGGCCGTCCGACGGATAGTGCTGGTAAAACTGCGCTACCTCAAGGGAGCAAGCCGGGTTCCCCTCTATCCAGATCCCGAAGAGATCCGTAACTACATCCCCGATCCGGAGGGGAAGAAGTTTTTTTTAGACCAGGCTCACCGCTCTGTTTCGCTTATCCGGGGAACCGGATCCGCTATCACCTCCTCCGACAGCGAGAGGGTATTATTGGCCGGACAGCTGAGACTGTTCCTTGAGCTTGGCAAGAATTACTTCCCGGAGGCTGATACCTACTATTTCCCCTACTCTCCCTTCTTCACCTCAGATCCGGCGATAGCGAAGGAGCTTTTGGATATGGCAAGTTCCTACGACCGGATCATTTTCTGCCTGGCAAACCCCAACAGCGCCCAGGTGCTTGATTCCCTGAAGGAACTTGAGAAGAAGGTGCACGTTATCAGTGTATTGACCCCCGTATACTTGGAGAGCCTCCCCTGGGTAAAACACGCTCTGGCAGTGTATGGCACCGGCAGGGATTCCCTGGAAGCTGGTTTTTCGGCCCTTATAGGGGCCTTTGAACCGTCAGGAGGAATACCCTTTTTTTTCGAGTCCCACCAGAGAGAGCCGTAGAGATCTAAGCGTGATGGCAGTTGCGGATTGGTTTAAAGCAGGTAAAAAAGATGAACAAGCGATTTACTCATTCCTCCTTCCCAGAGAGTACCGGGCTGTCACGCTGAGTTCCCGGATAAGCAAGTACGGTCAGCTTTCCCTACCCGGAAAGAAAGAGGCCTCACTTTGGATCCTGGATGGTTCTCGCCCTAGAGATCCCGCCGCTGAAGGTGATAAGGAAAGTGGCATCAGGGCCCTGGTTCTTATCTGTACCCACGGCCTCGTTCTACCCCTGTTTCATGAAACTGAAGGACCAAGCCTGTCGGAGATTGAAGCCCTCTTTGATCGGATTGGTGAGATGAGGAAAAAAATCTATTGCATTCTTGGAAGGCGAGAGGAGGCCCTCCTCTGTGAATCTGCATTGGGAAAAGAGCTGGAGGGGTACCGCACCTTTCTTCTCATGACCTGCAAACAGAGCGCTTCCCTTGCCGACTCCCCCAATAAGATAGATGCTTTCCGGATACAGCGAGTAAGAGAGAGTGACGCAGAGAGGTTCTTTCCCCTTGAGCGGGCCTATCAACTTGAAGAGGTGGTGCTGAGTCGGGATCGCTACCATGATGCGGCAGGACGCATCCACTTCAAAAACCAATGTAAACGTCAGATCATTTTTGCTTCAAGCCATAATGGCAATGGTATTGCAAAAGCGGGTACCAACGCCATCGGAATTCGTTACTGCCAGGTAGGAGGAGTCTTTACCCGGAGGGAGTTTAGAAAACAGGGCTACGCAAAGCAGTTGATGCTGATTTTGCTTCATCGCATCTTTGCCCGGGGACAATCTGTCTCCCTCTTCGTTCGATACGATAATCCAGCAGCGGTCGCTCTGTACCGTTCCCTGGGCTTTATCATTCGAGGTGAATACCGGATTGCCTATCCGAAGAGGGGCTGAAAAATTTCGATCCTCCCTGCCACTGCCCTCTCTACCTCTGCCTTCCTATCCAGCTTGACGCAGTAACCGGTCCATGGTGTAATGACGCTATGAATTTAGTAATGGTTTCCAGTGAAGCGGTACCCTATGTAAAAAGCGGAGGCTTGGCAGATGTGACGGGAAGCCTCGCCACAACCCTTGCAAAGAGGGAACATCAGGTTTCCCTTTTTCTTCCTGCCTACTCTTTTATTGATCTTTCCGGTTTTAAGGAGCTGCCCCTGCCTATTTCTGTGGAGCTTGGCCTGGAGAAGTTCTCCCTTCGCCTTTTTCAGGGGAAGATGTCCGACGGGGATGTGGATCTCTATTTTATCAGTCACCCCTTCTTTACCGACCGTCACGGAATTTATGGTATTGATGGGGGGCATCAGTACCGGGACAATTCACTTCGCTTTGCTCTTTTCAATAGAGCGGTCATAGAAGCCCTCCTGGCTCTTGGGACCGAAGTTGATATCTTCCACCTCCACGACTGGCAGGCAGGACTTATCCCCGCCTTTCTCAAACGGCTGCCGGAAAAAGCAAACCTTGCCAATGCTGCCACTATCTTTACCATTCACAACATTGGCTATCAGGGGCTGGGAAGTAAATATGATATTCAGGCCCTGGGCCTTTACGGAGAAGATTTTACTACCAGCTCTTTTGGCTACGGTGAACAATCCAATATGCTGCGCTCCGCTCTCATCCATTCGGACCACATTAGCACCGTAAGTCCCACCTATACCCGGGAGGTTCTCAGTGCTGAGTTTGGCGAGGGTCTTGAGGATCTCCTGAATAAACGAAAGGATGCTTTTACCGGAATCTTGAACGGGGTAGATTATGATGAGTGGAATCCGGCGGAGGACCCCCACTTGTCTCAAACCTTTTCCTTGACTGATATGTCTGGTAAGGCTCGGGCAAAGGCCGATTTACAAGCTCTTGCAGAGCTTCCGATAGATCCGGATGTTCCTTTAATCGGAATGGTTGGCAGGCTTGCAGATCAGAAGGGGTTTGGGGAGCTTTTGCGAAAGCCTGACGGTGCTCTGGAACGGCTTCTCAGCCAGGAGGATCTCCAATTTGTCATCCTTGGTACCGGATCTTCCTGGATTGAGGAAGCATTACTCCGTCTTTCCCAGGAGTACGGATCCCTCGCTCTCTTTCTTACCTTCAGTGAAGAGCTGGCTCACCAGGTGGAAGGGGGAAGTGATTTTTTTCTCATGCCAAGTCGTTACGAACCCTGTGGCCTTAACCAGATCTACTCCCTCAAATATGGAGCAATTCCTATTGTACGGGAGACCGGAGGCCTTAAAGATACCGTTCGTCCCTATACAGGAAAGGAAAGTGGAAAGGATGATCTTGCAACCGGTTTCTCCTTTCCCGACAGCGACCCGGATCAGATCATTGATACGGTAAAGCAAGCTTTGCATCTCTACCATAGTGAGAGAAAAACGATAGAAAAGATTCGGGAAAATGGAATGAAGGAGCACTTCTCCTGGGATGATTCAGCTGCCCGTTATGAAGAGTTGTATAAACGTCTTTCAAGTCGTTCTTGACGGTGGATAAGAGCTTGCCGTATCCTGTCCGCTTTTTCATGCTCCAACATCGCTTTTACCAGCTCCAACGCTTTGTCATATCTCTTTTCTCTGTGTTCCAGCAGCTTTGCCGCTTCCAGCCCGGAGAAGAGAGAAGCGCTGTTTCTCCAGATCTCCTCAGCTAAGGTAAGAGCATCCCGGTATCGTTCTTCTCGTTTAAGCCCCAGGATAGCTCGATGCCCCGCCTGAAGGCTGCCCAATCGCCAGGCCTGGAGAAAAAGCTCCTGCTCTCCCTTCCTCCCCCTTTTTTGAAAGAGATGACCCAGTCCCGCAAGCTCATCTCCATTTGCTTTTTCAGGCTCTTCTGCCATAGATTCGATCCAGTCAAGCAGCAGGAAGAGGGAGATCAGGTCCTGCTGGTGGTGGGCGAAGACAGCTTCCAGGTGCTCTGGATTTCCATCTTTAAGCCAGGCGAAATAGCGCTCCGGGATATCTCTGCCAGGGATATCCTCTTCTCTTTCTACTCCCAGAATCTCCTTTTCAATTCGGCTAAGGGTACAATCAGGCAGGATTCTCTTCCACAAGCTTCTGGAGACATGGAGTAGATCAAGCTGCTTGGGGATGGATAGGGGAATACGGTTTACCATAAACCTGCTCAAAAGAAGATGACGGTCAAAACCTTTTCCGTTGTAGGAAACATAACATTTTTCCTCCCCGCAGATAGCTTTTACCTCCTGCAAAAAGCGGGTCTCCCCGGGATAATCGGCCATAAAGAGTTGAACCAGCTGCAACATATTTTCAGAAGAGGAGATGCTTAGAAAGCCGGCAAGAAAAACCCGGGTCCCCGCTCCACTACTCAGCCCGGTGGTCTCAAGATCGTAGAAAATCAGATTATGAGGAAAATCTTCCTTCTTGAAGAGAAGAGGATCTTTGATGAACTCTTTAATGGACTCTTTCAGTTCCCCTTGCCCCTCCTTTTGCCGCAAATCTTGAGCGAAGAAACGGAGGGACTGGGGGAGAGGGATCAAGAGACTCCTCCTAAAACACCACTGCCCCAGAGAAACCCATCCCGGCAATTGGTAATTCAGGGAAAGAGAAGCCCTTCTGCCGCTCCCCCCTCTGCCGCTCCCTTGAAGCGACTTCCCGTTTCCACCATCCTTCTCTTTAGCTCTCCGGCTTTCCCGAATTCGGGACAAGCTTACTGCCAACCGGGCAGCCTTTCCCCGGGCCTTCATTTCTCCAGCCAGGCTGCAAAAAAATCTATCAAGGCGCTCTTTCTTCCCCCCTCTATCGAATCATCAGGGCCGCAACAGGAGGGACATCCCTTCTGACAATCACAAGAGATTAGTCTCTCCGATGCCGCAGAAAGTATATCGGTAAAAGATCGGGAAAAGCCCTCCGCCAGACCAGTACCCCCCGGCGCTTTATCGTAGAAATAGAGGGCGGTGGTACCAAAATGAGGATCCCGGAGCCGTTGGCTCACCCCGATATCGTTTACATCACAAAGAAGAAAGAGGGGAGCCACCTCTTTGATCATTGCTCCAGCTCTGGCAATGGTCTCCTCCTTAAGCTCCCTGGTCACCCCTTCGAAAGCGGTAAAGAAAGAGCTTCCAGAGGTGGCCAGAAGAATAAAACTGCGGGTGTGCATCTCCTCCTCGGGGAGGGATATATCTCCATAACCGATATTCTCATGACTTGAAAACTTCAATTTCTTGTATTTAGCTACCTGACTGCGCACTAGGACATCTCCAAGACAGTGCTCCCCTTTCGGATATAGCTCCCGGCTATCAATTTCCAGAGGTTTAATATCGGTCTTGACGATAGAATCGGTGTAATAGTTAAGATCAGAAGAGACCACATCGCAACGACGATTCTCTACATCCAAAGTGAGGCTCTGATACTGTCGACCCCGGTGCAGGTATACTGCCTTGGGAAAGAGCAGTTCTTTTGCGGAAGGGAGGTCCATCTCTCCTATCACTTCGTTCCGACCCCCAGTCGTATCAATAATAATAACATTCTCAGAGCCTGCTGCCCGGAGAGAAATATTTTCCGCCGGATATCCCCGGTCAGACCAATACCATTGGCCCTGGGTATAACGGGCAACCCCCTCCTCCTCCAGATAGTTCAACAGCTCTTCACTCTCCACATCTCCAAACTGCTCCCCTTCCCGAAAAGGGAGTTCGAAAAGGGCACATTTGAGGTGGTCCATCAAAATAAAGGGGTTCTCCGGGTTGATATAGGCAGCCTCGGCGCTTCTTCCAAAGAAATAATCCCCATGCTCAACCAGGTACTGATCCACCGGAGCGGCTGAGGCGACCATCACCGCCACAGATTCATCCCCCCGTCGTCCGGCTCTGCCCGCCTGCTGCAAAGCCGAAGATACAGAACTGGGTATTCCCGCCAGGATTGCAGCATCCAGTCCGCCGATATCAATCCCCAGCTCCAGTGCATTGGTCGATACAACCCCCTGAATAGTACCATCCCGAAGCCCCTTTTCGATCTGTCGCCGCTCCCCGGGAAGATAGCCCCCCCGGTAGGACTCTACCACTATCCGGTTATCCCGGTTAAAATGGTTTTTCAGTCCCTGCCGTATATATTCCGAGATAAGCTCAACCCTGATTCTGGATCTGCCAAAGACAATTGTCTTTACGCCCCCCCGTAAAAAGCGGAGGGCCAGGTTCCGGCTCTCCAGCACGACCCCCCGGCGGATCCCCTGTACCGGGTCTACCAGGGGTGGGTTATAGAGAATAAAGTGCTTTTTCCCCTCCGGAGCACCATTCTCATCAATCACCCGCATCTCCCGCCCAACAATCTGGGAGGCAAGTTCTCCGGGGTTGGCAATAGTGGCGGAGCAGCAGATAACCTGTATCCTCCTCCCGTAGAAGTGGCCAATCCGTTTGAGCCGGCTTATCAGATTGGCCATGTGGCTGCCGAAGATACCCCGATAAGTGTGGAGCTCATCGATAACCAGATAGTGGAGGTTGGAGAGGAACTTAATCCATTTGGGATGGTTGGGAAGGATCCCCGAATGGAGCATATCGGGGTTGGAAATGATGATTCTGCCGCTTTCTCTTGCACTGACCCGCAACGATTTGGGAGTATCCCCATCGTAGGTGCTCACCTTCAGAGGCAGCTCTCCGTCGAAAAGAATATCATTCAATGCGGCCTGCTGATCCTGACTCAGCGCCTTGGTGGGAAAAAGGTAGAGAGCCCTTGCTTCAGGGGTATGAAGGAGGCTCTGCATCACCGGAAGGTTGTAGGAGAGGGTTTTTCCACTGGCGGTGGGGGTAACCACCACCAGGTCCTCTCCCTCCATCACCCTATCCCAGGCCTTTTTTTGGTGGGAATAGAGTCGATTAATCCCCTTTTTCTCCAAAACCCGGCCAATCCGTGGATCGAGATCTTCAGGAAAGGGGGCATATCTTCCTTCCCTACTCTCCTTTATCTTCCACGCTTTTATGGTTCCGGAGGATTTTTGCTCCTCCATCAGGCTATCTATAACCTTCTTTATCTTTCCTTCCATTTCCCTATTGTATCAATCTTTCAATCACCTGAAAATCCTTGACCGATGATGGAAACTCATTTACCCTAACGATAGATCAAGAAAAAAGGGGTGTATTGTGTCTAAACCATTGTCTATCGTTCTGGGAGGCGGAAAGGGTACCCGTCTCTATCCTCTCACCAAGGAGCGGAGCAAGCCGGCTGTACCTTTTGGCGGAAAGTATCGACTAGTCGATATCCCTATCTCCAACTGTATTAACTCCGATTTACGGCGGATTTACATTTTAACCCAGTTCAATACAGCCAGTTTACACAATCACATTGCCAGTACCTATATCTTTGATGTTTTCAGCCACGGCTTTGTAGAGATTCTTGCAGCGGAACAGACCTTTGAGGATACCAGCTGGTATCAAGGTACCGCCGATGCGGTGAGAAAGAATTTCAAGCATTTCCGGGATCAGGAGCCTAGCCACTACATCATACTTTCAGGTGATCAGCTCTACCGTATGGATCTTGCTGATATGCTGAAGAAACATATGGAAAGCGGCGCCGAAGTAACCGTTGCAGCTACCCCGGTAAGCCGGAGCAATGCCACCGGTTTGGGCATTATTAATGCCGACAAGAAGGGGAGAGCTCTGGGATTTGTAGAAAAACCTGAACCGGAGGCCGATATTTCCCATCTCAAATTTGACCGCGGGCTTATTCCCGATGACCAACCGCCGGTTGATCCCAGCCAGGAGTTTCTTGCATCAATGGGTATGTACATCTTCAACGCTGATACCATGGAGAAGGCGCTGGACAACGATCATACCGATTTTGGTAAGGAGATCATCCCCATTGCCATCAAAGAGAGGCATGTCCATACCTATCTCTTTACCGGTTATTGGGAAGATATCGGTACCATAAAAGCGTTTTACGATACCAATTTGAACCTGGCCTCCCTAACTCCGGCTTTTAATTTCTACGACGAAAAAATGCCCATCTATACCCACCGGCGCCACCTGGCGGCAACTAAAATGAACTTTTGTACCATCAGCCAGTCTCTGGCAGCGGAAGGCTCCATTATTACCAACGCATCTATCGTTAACAGCGTCATTGGTATCAGAACGCTCATTGAATCGGGGGCCAATCTTGACGGTGTTTACTGTATGGGGGCCAACTACTATGAAACCTGGCAGCAAAAGAGAGAGAACGAAGAGATGGGCGTCCCGAATATCGGAATTGGCCGGGGTTCCATTGTCAGAAAAGCGATCATTGACATGAATGCCCGAATAGGCGATGGCTGCAGGATCGGTATTGATCCGGTGGAACGGGTCGATGGCGACTATGGCACCCACTGGATTGTGGATGGAATTATCTGTATCCCCAAAAACGGGGTCATTCCGGCAGGAACGATCATATGAAAGGCGTGAAGAGGGCCTGACAGGAAGGGGGGGAGGAGCATTACTCCTCCCTTTTTTTTGGCTCTTCCTCTTTTGTATCTTCCATTCTCCGAAGACAGTTCACGATCTTCTTATCTGAATCAGCCATGGGCAGACGCTGCATCTCATGGAGGGAGAACCATCCCGTATTTTGATGCTCCGAGAGGGTGAATCCATCACCCAGGATTCTAACATCAAAGGCCCGTATTTCATATTCATTGTTCCGGTTTTCAAAGTTTCCGGTGCAGAGGAGATTGCCGATTAATACATTGATTTGCAACTCTTCCCTGAATTCCCGTTTCAGGGCATCTTCAGGGGATTCCCCCTCTTTTACCTTTCCACCTGGAAACTCCCAGCTTTCTCCAATACTTGTTCCGGGTCTTCTTAGAGCCAGCAGGTACTTCTCCCCCCGTCGTGCTACCCCTGAAGTGGATATTCGTATATTCACCATTTACCTGCTATATCCCAATCCTAGAGAAACAATACACCTGGAAAAAGAAAGTGAAGGACCCCAATAACAACTGCACCAACCCCAAAAATAGACTCGTTGGCGATAAACACCCGTTCCAGTCGCTCCTGTCCTTCGGAGGCGACCTCGCTCCTTCCAAGATAGTAATCCAGAGCATTAATAAAGGTGATAATAATAAGGGAAAGGGCGGGCAGCAGGTCCCCCACTACGGGAACATCACCGGCGCTTACACTGAGAAGCTTGAAAATGGCGATGACCAGGGTGATGATCATTAAAACCAAACGAATTCCAGATCGTTCCCGTAGTCCTTCCTTCGCCTGTTTCAAAAGAGGGAAGCGCTCACCAAAATAGTCCCCTGCGAGTAAGGCCCCACCGATCACATTGAATAGAATGGCTAGGACATAAAACTGTACCATATGTTCACTCCTCCTTCCTAAACCATACAAGAAAGGGCTTATCCCGTCAATTCAGTTTTTTTATCTCCAGGCGAAGATCCATTTCATCTTCTCCGCTAAGAACCCTGGCTCTTGCCATATAGGATTCTCTTTCTCCAATAGCTGTATCAGCAAAGGGGAAATAGTGGCGATGATACTCCCGAGAGTCGGGTTTTAGGGGAAATTCGTATGCTATCGGTTCACTTGAAAGCAGCTGTTTACCGGTCTGACCATCTTCAAGGCTGAACTGAAGGGTAAAAAGCTCTCCGGGAAGCAGTTTTTCCTCCTGCCGGGGACTTTTAACTTCTACCTCAAAATAAGCACCGGCGGAATCCAGCTCTGCCTGGAGGGTAAAGCGATGTTCCATGGAACGGTCCCGATCTTTTCTTCCAAACATTGGATAGATGGTCAAAGCGAGAATCGCAACGATAACAATATCGATAAAGAGGATGAGAGAACCTCGGCGAGAGAAAAATCCTCCCCGTTTTCGCTTTTCCTCCCCCGTTCCGGGTCTGGAAAAACCATAAAACCTCATCGGCTGCTCTTCTACCGGGTGGTTGGGCATCCGGTATTCCTCTCCCCCTAAGGTGACCTTTCGTCCCTCCGGTCGCTCCTCTTCCTCCATCATGATTCGGCTCCCATGGCGGCTGAGCCTATCTCTGTCAGGAGATCTCCTGCGGTAAACCAACCCCGCAGAGCAGCCCGTAATCCCGCTCTCTGGTGAGCAGCTACCGCATGCATTGCGGCTTGAAAGGGATCAAGCCCCCTCCTGAGCAGAAAGGAGCCGCAGAGGCCGGAGAGAATATCGCCGGAGCCGCCGGTCCCCATGCAGGGATTGGACCCTTCTATCACATGATACCTCCCATCGGGAGAAACAACGTGGATGATATGACTCTTGAGTACAATCACCCCGCCGATAAACCGGGAAAGCTCCTTTAAAAGAGGCTCAGGATCTCTAAGAAGCTGATTTTTGACTACGCCAGCTTCCAATGTTCCGCTCTTGGCATCTTTTACATGGGGCAAAAGGGAAGGGAAGGAGGAAGGAAAGCCCCTCTCCACCAAACTGAGCAGCAAACCGCTTGCCTCCCCCGGGTGGGGGGTGAGGATCCACGGATTTTCCGCAGGCTTATTCATTTCAGGGTGGAAGAGAGAACCTATAAGGGCAATGGCATCTGCATCGAAGACCATCTTTTTTGATTTCTTTATCAGCTCTTGCAAATCTCTCTTCCGGGACTCCCCCCGCCCCCAGCCGGGCCCCACCACTATTGCATCGGCAAATTGCAGATCTGAAAGATCCGCAAGCCGGACCATTATACCGCTGGTTTCAATACCGCTCCGCCGGAGAATCTCCTCATCCACCATGGCGGTAACCAGCCCAGCTCCCGAGGAAGCTGCAGCCCTTGCAGAGAGAAAGAGAGCTCCCTCAGTTCCAGGGCTGCCCCCAAGAACCAGAAGATGTCCTCTACTGTTTTTGTACCCATACCTATCCGGTAAAGGAGGAAGCAAATCATTTGGAGAAAGGTATTCGGCCAACTCTTCTGCTTCACTCACCATGTGGGGAGGAAACCCCAGGGGAACAACTGCGATGGTGCCGCACCGTTTGCGCCCCTCCGGGCTAAGCTGGGGATATTTTACCAGCTCCATAGTAAGGGTCAAATCAGCCTGTACAGCGATATCCCAATCACCCTCTCCCACTCCACTGGGGGTATCCACCGCTACAACCCTGGCTTTGCTTTCATTGAGAGTCTTTACCAGGGAGCGAGCCGGTTCCTTGAGAGGGCCATGCAATCCTGTTCCCGCAATCCCGTCAAAGATACAATCCGCCTCTTTCATCGCCTCTGCAGCTTCCTCAGGGTTTACCAGCCAATTGAGTACCGGGATCCTGTAAGATTTGCAGATATCCCTGTGGAGGCTGCAGGATTCATTACCCTTTTCAGAAAGCAGGAGTATTGCGATATCCTTATATCCATCGCTCCAGGCGGCCCTGGCCATGACCAGGCAATCGCCCCCATTATTCCCTCCTCCAGCGACAAAGAGAATCTTTGTATGTTTACTCAATTCCCCGGGGGATAGGAGTTCCGGTGCGTGATGAATAAATGTGTTCCAGCCATGCTGTCCCGCATCCTCCATCAGGAGAATTCCAGGAATTTTCCCCTCCTCCTGGGCCCGTCTATCAAGCAGGGCCATGGTTCTGTTGCTGACCACTTTCACAGTGTCTCCTCCAAAAGCCGGTCAGAACGCCACCAGACAATATCAACCTCAAATTCATAGGCCAGGAGGGCGCACAGGATACCCTCCCGAGATAGATACAGATCCCGATAGCTGATCTCGTCATCCCTGAGGCTGATTTTTTTTCTGCTTCTTACCGTTCCGTCCCGGGACATGATCATCAGTTCAAAGAGATCCCCCTCTTCCGGAGCTATGAAAAAGAGATGGTCATCCCGGCTCACCCCAATGGCCTCATATATGGTCGCATAGCCATCCTGTTCAATAATTCCTCCGCTCTCCTTCCCGATAAGCTTCTCGGGAAGGGGAATCCGCTCAAGCCACCGCTTCTCTTCCAGATCAAAGGTAGCAACTGCGGTGTGATCGAAATTGACTCCCCCTTCCCGATCAGTGCGGTAGAAATCAGCTATTACATACACTACGCCCCCTTCGTAATCGGTAAAAATCTTTTTTATGGAAGGCAGCTCAAATCCGGAAGCTCCCGCAGGGAGGGGAATTTCTTCTGGACGGAAGGTTTCCTGGGCAAGTTGAACTCCCTGATGATCAAAAAGGAAGAATAACCAGCGGTCCACGGCTCTGGAGATTACAGCAGCTTTCCCCTCCCTGACTGTCTGAATCTCCTCAATATAGGGGAACGGGGTTCCCCCTACCCCCTCCTGGCCAAGAAAATCGAGGATCTCACCATCCTCGGTAAAGCGCAGGATGATGGAGTGTAAACTTACCCCCAGCTCTTCATCAAAGGCGATCTGATAATCCTGAGCCTTCTCCTCAACCAGGAGAATACCATTCCCGCTAAGCCCCATTTCGCCAATCCGGTTATACGGCCAGGGAAAGGCTCTCCGATTACTCAGCTCCCCAGCCTCCCCATTCTCCTTCAATACCACAGGAGCAGGGTTCTCCTGGGGATTGTAGTAGAGAGAGATGATATCGCCATAGCTGTTAAACTCCATTACCTTTCCGGCATTCCCGTTACTTATGAAAAAAAGCCCATCCCGCATAACCAGGGTAGTTTTATGGGTGGAGGCTTCCCCATACTGCTCAACCAGGTCAATATCATCCTCCATTCGACCTATTTCCAGGGTAAAAAGCAATTCCTGCTCTAATGTGTCCCCCTGCCCCTGGGAGCATGCGGTAAAAAAGGCAAGCAATAGCAGGGTAATGAGAGGTGAAATCTGTAATAGCTTGATTGTTTCGTTCATCTTGCTTTTTTTGCTTCTCTTCATGCTCATCCTGGCCAATAGTAGCCCCTGCACAATCATCTGTCAACAAACCTGACACTCTTCTCTTTTTTTGCTATATTTGTGGGCACTTGACGAGAAGAAAACCGGATAGCGGAGGAGCATCACCATGCTTGAGAAAGCGATGAAAATACTTTTTGGCAGCAAGCACGAGCGGGATTTAAAAGAGATTCTGCCCCTGTTGCACAGAATAAATGAACTGGAACCCTGGGCCGCTTCCCTTGATGAAGAAGCGTTCTCCAAACAGACAGAGATCTTTCGAAAGCGGTACAAAGAGGGAGAGGGGCTGGATGCAATGCTTCCTGAGGCCTTTGCGCTGGTACGGGAAGCTGCCCGCAGGACCCTGGGAGAACGGCACTATGATGTACAGCTGCTGGGGGGGATTGTGCTCCACCAGGGGAAAATCATGGAGATGAAGACAGGTGAAGGAAAAACCCTTTCCAGCGTCTCAGCTGCCTACCTCAACGCTATCCCCGGAAAGGGAGTCCATGTGGTAACGGTGAACGACTACCTGGCTGGCCGTGATGCCCTCTGGATGGAACCAGTATTCTCCTACCTGGGTATCAGCGTCGGCTCCATTTTAAGCGAGATGGATAACGAAGCGAGAAAAGAGGCTTACAGCAAAGATATTACCTACGGAACCAACAACGAGTTTGGATTTGACTATCTCCGGGATAATATGCGCTGGAGCATCGATGGCAGGGTTCAGCGGGGGCACAACTACTGTATCGTCGACGAAATCGACTCCATTTTGATTGATGAGGCGAGGACCCCCCTGATCATCTCAGGTCAGGCCGATGATGATACAAAAAAGTTTCAGGATGTTAACCGCCTGGTAAGTCAGCTTCAGGAGTGTAAAAAAGACCCCGAAACGGGAGACTACCCGGAGGAGAACCCGGAGGGAGACTTCCAGATAGAAGAGAAGTCCAAAAAGGTTACCTTCACCGATGAGGGAATGAATCATATCGAAGAGCTTCTCCAGAAGAACCATATCATCGACGCTACCCTCTTTACGGATGAAAATTTTGAGTTTATCCACTATTTTACCCAGGCCCTTAAAGCCCACAAGCTCTTTCATATCGATGTGGACTACGTGGTGAAAGAGAAGCAGGTACAGATTGTGGATGAGTTTACCGGTCGAATCCTCCACGGTCGACGATATTCTGACGGGCTCCATCAGGCCATTGAGGCAAAAGAGGGAATCAAGGTTGCCAAACGGAATAAAACCCTGGCTACCATCACCTTTCAGAACTACTTCCGAATGTACGATAAAATAAGCGGTATGACCGGTACTGCTGATACAGAGGCTCGGGAGTTTGGAAAGATCTATAATCTGGAGGTGGTAGTTATCCCTACCAACCGGCCCCTGGCCCGGGCAGATGAGGATGATGTTATTTTTCTTACCGAAGCGTTCAAATACGATGCAATATGTGAGGAGATAGCGGCTCTTCAGAAGAAGGGGCAACCGGTTCTGGTAGGAACAGTATCCATCGAAAAATCTGAACTCTTGAGTAGAATGCTTACCAAAAAAGGGGTACGCCACGAAGTTCTCAACGCAAAGAACCACGCCCGGGAGGCGCTGATTATTGCTGAAGCGGGAGCCGAAGGATCGGTGACCATCGCCACCAACATGGCTGGACGGGGAACCGATATCAAGCTGGGAGGGAACCCGGAGTTTCGGGTTCGCAGCCGGATTGGTACTGAGGCAAGCGAAGAGGAGTTTTCCGCCGCCTATAAAAAGGAGTACGAATCCTGGAGAAAGGATTACAACCGGGTAAAAGAGGTGGGAGGGCTCTACATCCTTGGTACAGAGCGGCATGAATCCCGGCGGATCGACAACCAGCTGCGGGGGCGTTCAGGTAGGCAGGGGGACCCTGGAACCAGCCGGTTTTTTCTCTCTCTGGATGATAATTTGATGCGTCTTTTTGCCCGGGACAATGTGCGTAACCTCATGTCCAAGGCAGGTATGGCCGGTGGAGACCCCCTCTACCACCCCTGGATTAATAAGGCAATCGAAAAGGCGCAGACCCGGGTTGAGGAGCGTAACTTCGATATCAGAAAGCATCTGCTTGAATATGATGATGTGCTTAACGAGCAGCGGAAGTTTATCTACAGCCAACGGGATACGATCCTTCAGGATGGGGATCTCAAAGAGCGGGTGTTCTCAGCAATCGAGGATATTGTTGCCTTAGCTGCCTCCGAGGCGGTTAAAGAGGGGGAGAATCCGGAAACAATCCGCTCTATTGTGGCGGAAAAGCTGAAGGAAAACCTCTTATCCCATCCGGATCTCTCCAACCGGGAGTTTCACTGGAAAAACGAGGAGATACTATCGGGGGAGCTGGCGGAATTGTATAAAGAAGAGGTTCGGCAAAAGATCTCTTCCGTGGGTGAGAGTGCCTTCAACGATTTTATCCGTTACCAGTATCTGCGACAGATTGATGTTCGATGGCAGGATCACCTGGATCAGCTGGATGAACTACGGGAAGCGGTTTACCTACGAGCCTACGGACAAAAGAACCCCCTTCTGGAATACAAGCTTGAGGGTTTCGATATCTTCGACAAGCTCATCAACAACATCAGAACCAATATTGCAAGACTGGTAGTAAACGTTACCATCGAAGAGCCCGATGGGGCGAAACGGCGACGGGCGCCCATCGGTTCAGGAACCGCAAGTCACAGCGCTGTAAGCATGTTTGGAGGGAGAGCACCTTCCGGGGGACGATCCGGCGGAGAAGCGAGGGAAGCGACCCCCCAGGCGGCGCAGGTAAAGCGATCGCTCCCGAAGGTTGGGAGAAATGACCCCTGCCCCTGTGGAAGCGGGAAAAAGTATAAACACTGCTGCGGCAGGTGATATCACCGGTAGTGAGTGATCACTATCGGTAGAGATATCCTCCAAGAGGATTGACCGGTACATTGTTCCGGTAGAGGGCGAAGTGCAGATGGGGTCCTGTGGAGCGGCCGCTATTCCCCATCTCGCCGATCTTCTGCCCCTGGTAGAGATACTGCCCCTTTCGCACGCTTATTCTACTCAGGTGGCCGTAGAGGCTCTGGTAGCCGTTTTTGTGTTTGACCACCACATATTTTCCATAACCAGTGGGACGGTCCCCCACGGCAACCACTGTTCCAGCCATAGTTGTTACTATATTGGTACCCAGAGGAGCCGCCAGATCGATACCGTAATGCATAGTTCTTACTCCGGTAAAGGGATCATTTCTGTATCCAAAGGGGGAGGTAAGGCGTCCCCGGGTGGGGTAGACGAAGAGGGTCCCCATCGCTTTCTTATAATCATACTCATTTAACTGCCCTCCGGGGATGAAGAGAACCTGCCCGGAGGAGATAATCTCCGACTGCAGATCATTGGCATCCAGGATGGCATTTAAGTGCACGTTATGCTTATCCGCAATAGAGGCAAGGGAGTCCCCCTTTTTTACCGTATAGGGAACGCCATCAACGTTGGGAATACGTATGGCAGTGCCTGCGTAGATTCTGCGAACATCTCTTATCTCATTGAAAGCGATCAGGGTTCCCACATCTAATCCATTGATGTGAGCTATCTCAGAAAGAGTATCTCCCTGCTTCAGGAGGTATTCCCGGCTGCTTACCGCAGATATGATAGCATTCTCCGGAATCATGAAGCCTCCGGAGCCCTGGTTGGCATTATCATGGGATACATAGGAGAGGAGATCCTGCTCCAGCCGACTATCCTCTACCGTTTCTATAGAGGGCAGAGCGTGCCACTTTAGAGGAACATCGAGGTAAGCAAGAAGGATTGCAGTAAAGAGAACGAGGAGGGAAGCAATTTGCAGGATAAACTTCTTCTTCAACGTCAGGCGAAACCTGGCTCTCACCGGCTTAGCGCTTACCTCTTGCTTAAAGCTTTCCTGCCCACTCTGCTCCACTCGCCCCTTCTCTCCTTTTTCTCCTTTCAGTTTTCTGAGAAATCGAGAGAAGAAATGATGAAAAAGAGGACGCCGTCTTCTTACCTGCTGTTTACCGTACAATGCGTTCATAAGCATACACTTATCATATCGACAATTTTCTCCCCACATATTACTATAAAGTGGCAATGAATGATCTTAGCCCTTCGCTTCGTCTGCTTATTCTATCCTCACTTTTCGTGTTGGCTCTCTCTCACAGCCTCTTCGGCGTCTACAGGATCAACGGCTCCTCCATGGAGCCGCTCCTGGGGGAAGGGAAAAATGTGATAGTAGTGAAGCTCCTTCCCTTTAGTAGTATACATCGGGGCGATATTATTGTCTATAAAAGTCCAATTGATGGTAGACCTGTAATAAAGCGCTGTATCGCCCTGCCTGGAGAAAGCTTCCAGCGTGAGGGCAGTCAATTTCCTGTTCCTCCAGGCATGTTGGCAACAGCCGGTGACAATGGCAGCCACTCAATCGACTCCCGTCATTACGGAGCCGTTGATAAACATTTGCTAATCGGGAAAGTGATTTTCCCTCTCCTCGGAGGCGGGCTTGAAGAGTAACAGAGCCGAAGGAGACATTCGGAACAGAAGATTTGCCATCTACATCCTCTTCACTGCAGTTTTTATCCTCCTGTTGGTATGGAAGTTCTTTGATGTGATGATTCTCAATCCGGTAAGAACCGGTCCCGGAACTATCTCTCCGCCCCTGGTAGAGCGGGGGCCCATTCTGGACCGGAATGGGAAAATATTAGCTGTTCAGACCAGACTCCACTCGGTAACCGCCTGGATGCCCCATGTGTACGAGCCAGCCCAAACTGCATCCCTGCTATCAGATATTCTGGGTATCGACAGCACTGATACCCTGGAACGAATGGTAGAGAGCCGGGGCTTTCTCTATATCAAGCGCAAAATCAGCCCCTCAGAGAGCAGTGCAGTTCAGCAGTTAATTGATGAAGGGAGGCTGCCTGGGATAGGCCTTGATCCGGAGTTTGGGCGCAACTACCCCGAGAAGAATCTTGCCAGCCATGTAATAGGCTTTGTTGGAACGGACAATATCGGCCTTGAGGGAATCGAGTTAACCTACGACAATGTTCTCTCCCCTCCCCCCGGTCCAGCGGCTCAGACCGGAGAGAGCTACGGAAACCAGCTTTTTCTTACCCTGGATGTAAATGTACAGTTCTTTGCCGAAGCGTTGGCAAAGAAAGCGTGGGATGAGTACAGGCCGGACAATGTGATGATTATGGTGATGGATGCTCAAAATGGAGACTTCCTTGCCTGGACCGCACTTCCCAGCTACGACCCCAATAACTTTTCCCGGGCAAGTGACTTGAAAAAACAGAACAGGCCGGTAACCGCAGCCTATGAACCGGGCTCGGTTTTTAAAGTGTTTTCGATAGCCTCTTTTATGGAGCTGGGGGGGATCACTCCATCAAGTGCCTTTTACTGCGATGGTTCGTATGAGAAAACCTTTCCCCTCTCGGGAGAGACGATTGTGATCAGCGACCTCGCAGCACATGGGACAGTTCATGCCAGGGAGATTCTGAAATACTCCTGTAACTCCGGAGCTGCCTACGCAAGTGAAACCGTTTCAAAGGAAGATTTTTACAAGCAACTGACCAGTTTTGGTTTTGGCAGTCCCGTCCACCTCCCCTTTCCGGGAGAAAGCTCCGGAATTTTGCGAAAACCTGGGACCTGGTCGGGAAGAACCAAACCTACCATCGCCATTGGCCAGGAGATCGCTGTATCGGCAGTGCAGATTATGGCCGGTGCAACAAGCTTTACCAACGATGGGATGGTACTGGAGCCGCACATTGTGAAAAAGATCCTCACCCCGGAGGGAAGAACCCTGGAGCGGTTTGACCGAACCCCGATAAGGCAGGTACTTCAGCCTGAGATCGCCGAGGCGGTACTTCTGATGATGGAATCAGCATCGGAGAGCGGTGGAACAGGAAGAAGAGCAGCTATAGAGGAGATGCGGATGAGCATCAAAACCGGTACAGGAGAGAAGATTGATCCTGAAACCGGTAGATACTCCCTTGCTGCAGTTACAGCCTCAGCTCTGGCAATCTTTCCTACCAATGATCCCAAATTTATTATCTACATCGTAATAGAGCACCCCAGGGGAGAGGAGTATTTCGGGGGAAGAATAGCTGCACCAATTGTGAAGGAGTTGGGTGAGGAACTGATTCGCTACTATGGTCTTCCCGACCCGGAGGATCAGGTAATCCAACACGATGGGACGATCAGGGTCGGCACCCTTCCGGAAATTACATTGGAGGAGAGGATGCCCGATCTTACCGGTTACCCTAAACGAGACCTTCTTCCTCTTCTGGAGGATCCCCGTTTTTCCGTACAGATCGATGGCAGCGGATGGGTAAGCGAACAGGATCCTCCTCCAGGAAGCGCTTTGAAGGAAGGCGCTGCAATACGCCTTTTTTTGGAATAGGTTCTTATGAGAATAGGTTCTTAGTATGAGACAAGAGATGAACAGCCTAAAAGAAAATATGGCCATTTTAGAAGAACGCTTCCCCGGTATTACCGGACATCTTGAAGAAGCGGCCAGCAAAGAAGAAAAAGAGGAAAACGAAGGAAAGGGCAATCCGGAAGCTTGCAAAACCGCTGAGATAGTCCGGGCGAGAAACGGTGAGTTTACCGGGAAAATAGGGAAACGGTACCTCCACTCAGCCTTCCGACCCTCCGAAGAGGCGGAGCGGCTGGTCCGGAAAGAGCTGGCAGAAAGCATAGAGCCGGTTATCTTTGAGGGATTTGGTCTCGGTTACCAGGTAGAAGCCCTTTTGCGTCAATCCCCGGAAAGGCTGGTGGTCATTATCGAACCATCAGCTAGACGCTTTTTAACCGCCCTGGAAACTCGGCCCATGAAGGAACTTCTCTCTTCCCACTATCTAAGCCTGGCGGTGGGAACAGAACCGGATGGGATTGAACAGCTCTTATCGCATTTAGGCAGTTCAACGATCCGAACCTTCCGCCTTCGTCCCCTCATTGAGAGCTGCGGAGAAGAGTTTGCCCCCTACCAAAAAGCTATCTCCAGCTTTCTCAACAGGAAGGAGGTAAACAGCGCTACCCTCGATCGATTTGCCCTCACCTGGACACGGAACCTGCTTAAAAACCGAAGGGTGATTGGGGAAGCACAAAATATTGATGATCTAAAGGGTTTCGCAGAAGGGCTTCCCCTCCTGCTCCTTGCCGCTGGTCCCTCTCTTGATTCGGTTCTAGAATACTACGAAGAGCTTTCCAAAAGGATGGTAGTAATCGCAGTTGATACTGCCGCAAGAGCCCTCGCCCTCAGGGGTTTTCAAGCAGACTTTTTAGTTGTTGTTGACCCCCAATACTGGAACAGCCGCCACCTGGACCGGATTGATCTGGGTAAAACTCTCCTTGTTTCAGAATCATCTACTCACCCTGCCGTCTTTCGCCGCAGCTTTCGGGGAATCTACTTCTGCGGCTCCTTCTTCCCCCTGGGCATAGCTTTGGAGGAAGTGCTTGGCCGAAATGGCAAACTTGATGCCGGAGGATCCGTGGCGACCAGCGCATTCTCCCTGGCCCGTCATCTTGGAGCAAAGGAGATCTACATCGCCGGGCTTGACCTGGGCTATCCTGGGGGAAAAACCCATTTCGCAGGCAGCTTCTTTGAGCACCGGGGACACTCCCTTTCCCACCGCACCGCTCCCTTTGAACACTTTACTCACCGGATAATACATGATGCTGGAACAATACCCATTCCAGCGGCGGATGGAGGAACTATTCGTTCAGATTACCGGCTATCGGTCTACCGGGACTGGTTTGCCTCCCGGATAAAACGGTTCCCGGAGCCCCGGGTTTTTACCATTACCCCCGATTCTGCTGCTATTGAGGGTATGAAATGTTGCAGCATCAAGAAGCTTCTGGAACTTGAACCCATCGCGAATCGTAAAGATAGCTCCCTGACCGCTTTGCATGCTCTGAGTAAAACTGAGATAGAACAACGCAGAGAGAAGATGGAATCCTGGGTATTGGACTTGCAAGCGGAATTAAGGAGGATGCATCGCCTTGCAAAGAAGGCCCTGGAGCTCAGCAAGGATAGCTTTACCGATGGAAGAATCTCCATTTCCCCGGCGCTTACCGAGATAGAACGGCAGCTCCTTGCTTCCTCTTCGAAAGATCTGTTGAGCTTTCTAATTCAGCCCTTTCTGCGGGATTTTGAAAACTCCGGCAGTTCTGAGGACAGCTCTAACGCACTGGAGATCCACCAGCAGAGCCTCCGGCTCTACCGGGAGATAGCAGAGACTGCGTCACATTACCTCACTTTTTTTTCATAAAAGCACTCAAGTTTTCCTCTTCCCTTCCGACAATAGTAATGTGCAGGGAACAAGACCTGCCGAGCATTTCGATGCATTGAAACGGTATGCTGTTCAAACGTCCAGGCATACCGTTTTTTTACGTCTAAATCCTTTTACAGGAGGAGAAGCCAAATGGACCTTGAAAAACCGGATGGAATGATTGTGAACAAGGAGCAACCGGATTGGGACTTCAGACCATGGTTTTATGAGAAGTTTGGCTCTGTTGAACGAGGAGTTGAAGCAGTTGTTATGCGAATTTTGCTCTCATTCTTTCTAATAAAATATCTTCAACATTCAATTTGATCATGGGACTGGTTAAAAAAGGCGAGACCGATTAGGGGCTCTGTGAAATTTGAAAGGGAGGTCCGCAGGGTTTCGATTAGCGTGAGTTATGTGTGTGACGGGCCGGAAAGGTTACCGGTTCTTCCAGCGTTCTGGGTTTTTTCTCGCATGAAATACGGCGAGAACAAGAATCTCCGATTCTTGAACGGTGTATATGATCTGATAAGGAAATCTTTTAATAAGCAGCTTCCGATAATGCTTGTGAACAGCAGGGAACATGAGAGGATTCCGCCGGATCATTGAAAAGCCGTTTTCTATGCAATTGATAAACTCCCGGTCCAGATAGGGTGCCTTTCCCCTGTACCAGAGCAGGGCTTCTGTGATTTCTCTCTGAGCTTCAGAGGATATGACAAGATTATATTCCATGGAGTTATGCTTCTTCCATTTCCGATTTAAAGGCCTCCCATGACTGGGCCGTTTCGGGATGTCTCTTGTAGTGTTCTTCCCTGCTTTCGAGTTCTTCCTTTTGATCGGCTGAGAGAGAAATGTCCTCTTTTGAAACGTCAATGGAATCCCATATATCTTCTACGAGAATGATTTTCTCTTCGATAGTCATACTGGATATTGCTTGTTTGATAACCCTATTCATTTTCTTTCCCTCTTTGGTTTATTCTATCACAGAGGATAGATAAAATCAGGTCCTAACAGACTTTCTGCTTGTTCTCTTTCAGTGATTAACGTGTTACAAATATAAGCTTACATCTTGACAAAACAAAAGCTGTTTTGATGGATACAGAATCATATCAAGAGATGAGAAATAGTCTTGGAATTTTGAAATTATTCTCTGAAGGTGAAAAGGCTTGATGAAAGTGTAACTGATGATTTCATGGCAGATCGTCCATCTCAGTAACCCGTTGCCCGTGTTGATGTTCTGAACTATGACGATTCTGCAGCAGCTCATTATGGAGATATACGCGCAACCCTGGAGCGTAAGGGAACAATCATCGGCGTGAACGATCTTCATATTGCTGGTCATGCCCGAAGCCAGGGATTGATCCTGGTTACCAACAACGTAAAAGAATTCGAGGGAGTTGAGGGTCTGAGAATCATAGACTGGACCAGGTAGTACTATAAAAGCCAGGGTAGACTCATATCGATACGTCGCGGCCTCTATCATTTGTTTAATCAGTCGAACTACTGTGTCAGCCCTTGCAGGAGAAGCAGCGCACATCCTGTAAGGTTGGTTTACAGAGGTTATGAGAATCTTTTTTTCGTTGAAAGCAACATCAATCAATTTGATAGAATCTACCACATTACACTAGAACTGTGGTAAATCTGAAAAAGAATTACCCTGTGACAAAACGTTGACATTTATTAATAATAGTATACACTTAGCCACATGGAGACCCAGAAGGATATTGCAAGACAACTTCTATCCAACAACTCTATAGTCAGTACAAGGGAGCTTGCAGATTCAGGAGTGCACAGAGAGACCATTCGCAGGATGATGGAATCCGGCGAAATGATACGAGTTTCCCGTGGACTCTATTCATCTTATCAGTTCATACCTGATGAAAAGTATTCACTTATTGTAGCTCAGAAAAT
>CAYMWV010000014.1:18010-39428 GCA_964394395.1 uncultured Sediminispirochaeta sp. | reverse complement strand
GCGCCTATTCCCATTCCGGTAAAGCCCTCTTCGGTGATGGGGGTATCCATAACCCGTTTCGCTCCGAAGGTATCCAGGAGCCCCTGGGTCACCTTGTAGGCGCCGTTGTACTGAGCTACCTCTTCCCCCATCAGGATAACCGCATCATCCCGGTTCATCTCTTCCTCGATCGCCTGCCGTATCGCTTCTCTGAACGTTATTTTTGCCACAATAAACCTCCCCTAAACCAGCACATCGGAGTAGAGCTCTTTCAGCTCCGGTTCGGGACTCTTTTCGGCAAAATCGGCGGCATCACTGCTCAGCTTTTTCGCCTCTTTATCCCACTTTTCGAGCTCATCATCCTTTACCCCTTCATCCATAAGACGCTTTTTCTGGATCAGCAGGGGATCCCGCTCCTTGTACTCCGCAAGCTCCTCTTTGGTACGGTATTTTGCCGGATCACTCATGGAGTGGCCCTTGTAACGGTAGGTTTTTATCTCGATCAATGATGGCAGGTGATCGGTCCGGGCTTTATCGCCCAGCTCTTTGATATTCCGGTACACCTCCTCCATATCCATTCCGTCGATCTGTCGTCCTTCAATTCCGTAACTCCCGGCCATGAGGGAGAAATCATCAACCGAGGATACCCGGCGGAAGTCAGTTCCCATCCCGTACTGGTTGTTTTCACAGATGTAGATCACCGGCAGACCGTAAATCTTTGCCAGATTGAGGCTCTCATGAAAGGAGCCTTGATGAATTGCTCCATCGCCAAAGAAGCAGAGAACAACGCCATCCTCTTCCCGGTAGCGGATGTTGAGAGCCACCCCGGTTGCCACCGGTAGCTGTCCTCCGACGATCCCGTTACCGCCGAACATATGCTTTTCCCGGTCAAACATGTGCATCGATCCGCCCTTGCCCTTGCTGCAGCCATCGATTTTTCCGTATAGCTCGGCCATAACAGCCTTGGGATCCATCCCGCAGGCCAGGGCGTGACCGTGGTCCCGGTATGCGGCTACCACGTAGTCCTTTGATAGGTCCAGGGTACCGATTGCCCCTACCGCCACCGCCTCTTCGCCAATATATAGATGACAGAACCCACCAATCTTTCTCAGGCCGTACATCTGCGCCGCCTTCTCTTCAAATCTTCGAATCAGGAGCATCTGCCGGTATAGCTCCTTATGCCGTTTTAGATCGATCTTATTTCCTTTCTTGTTCGCCATGGTTCCTCCTAGAAGCTTATGCTCCTCTTCTCTCCCTTCATGGGAAGGAAGAGCTTTCCCTCCTCCATGATGGTCTCGATAACCACCAGACTCGAAGGGTCGCTGTTGAGTTTCCAGAAAACCCCAAGCTTGCCGCCGATCTCCTCCAGCACCTCGCTCCGCATAGAAGGATTCTCAATCAGGTTAACCCTGCCGTTTACCGTAGCCATTCGGTCGAGGGACTTACTTTGAAACATCCACTGCACCTGTTGGGATGCCTCCAGCTGTTTTCGTTTATCAAAGCTTGTGGAAGTGAGGGCATAAATCCCTCCCTCCCGGTCCTTTAAGAGCGCCGGGGTCATCCAGCGCATATGAGGCCTACCTTCGCCATCTACGCTGGCAAGAATTGCTGTTTTAGCATCTTCGATTAGCGCTTCAATTTCTAAAAGGAAATCTGATTTTTTCATCATAAGCACCTCCGCTACCTTTAATATTATTGATTCTTCAGGAGAAGTGAAGGGATTTAGTGAAAACTATTAAGATGCCTTATCAAAAAGGTTCGGGATCACTGAAAAGGGTTGAGCGCTTAGTGACAGGATTCGATCTTTTGTAATGATTTGAGATGACTGAGCACCAATTCCCGGGATGGATCTCTCTTCAGCGCCCGGAAGAGGAGTAGAATTCGCTTCTCCTCAGGGGAGATGCGAAGCAGTTCCAGCTCTTCTGAACCCTTTGGTGCTGCACCCTTTCCATACTCCGGTTCCGCTTCATCCCCGGTCTCCGGCAGGGGCGAAAAGAAGAGCTGGATAGAAAAACCGGTGGCTTCGGCGATCTTCAGGAGTTGATAGGCTGAGGGTTGATTCGATCCGTTCTCATATTTCTGAACCTGCTGATAGGTAACACCAATGGCCGACCCAAGCTGCTCCTGGGTGAGAGTGCTTGCCCTGCGATACCTGAAGATGTTCCTGCCAATAGTGTAAGGTTCAATGGCCATTGGGGTATTATCCGGCAGAGGCTAGGAGAATACAACAAACCGGGGGTTGTGTTACGGTTCGGCTAAATGCTACTTTGGGTTGTGTTTGCGGTTCCCCATAAGCAAAAAGAGCATTCTCTCCCCGCTCTCTCCTATCTGATCCGGGACGCACACATTGAAGCTGCCTTTATTGAGCAACTTGGCCCTCTTTTCCAAACTGCGGAGGATGAGGATGCGGGAGTTTTCCTTTTCATAACAGACAGGGAGAACTGTTTTCAGGACTTCCACCATGCCTGCACCCTTGAGGGGAAGGGCCCCGTCCTTTTTATCTCCCCTCTTCCTGCCGGCTGGTTTAGGATCGCACCCGAGAGTAGTCCCGAGAGCAATCCGGGGCGCAGGACCGGGGGGACCCAAGGAGGGGCTCAAGAGTGCATCGCATCGGCCACCACCCCGGCATCATTGATCTGTATGGCTTCTCCGGTGCCCTTAAAAGTGATAGAGCAGTTCCTGAGGGGCGGGAATATTGTTTGATACCTTTCATTTTGCCTCTTTTCGGGAACACCCGGGAAGGGTTTGACAAGAGCGGTTTAAGCACCGATACTGTCACCATGAGCAAAGAGAAAAAACAACAACCCTTTATGCAGAAACAGCCACCGATGCTGAATGTTGTTTATGCCCTGATCCCGCTTTGTGCGGCAGCGGTCTATTTCTACGGATGGCGTTTTCTGCTGGTGCTGGCCTTGGTGAATGGAGCCGCAATCCTTGCGGAATTCCTGCTTGCCCGGGCCTATGGTATGAAGGTGACCAGCTCGGTTCTGGTAACATCCTTCCTGTTCGCCCTCTCCCTTCCTCCGACTATTCCTCTCTGGATTGCGGTGGTGGGTATCCTTTTTGGAATCGTCTTCGGAAAGATGGTTTTTGGCGGCTTTGGGAAGAATGTATTCAATCCCGCAATTTCCGGCAGGGCCTTCATCTATATCAGTTTTGGTGTTCCCATGACGGGGCGCTTCCTTCCCCCTGCTGCGGGAGTTCCCGGGGGATTTGGCCTCTGGAGTGTGAAAGCGGATGCCCTTTCCAGTGCGACTCCTTTGGTCACCCAGGTTGAGAGCGCACTCCTTCCCCTGGAGAAGCTCTTTTTGGGAACAGTGGCGGGGAGTTTTGGGGAAGCCTCCGCCTTGCTGATTATTCTCGGAGGGATCTTCATAATCTGGAAAAAGGCTGCCAATATTCATTTTGTCCTCTCCTCTCTGGTAAGTTTTATCATCCTTCAGGGAGCTCTCTTTTTTGCCGGCCTTGAGGGGGCAATTGAACCGGTGCACGCTCTGCTTTCCGGTAGTTTCCTCTTTGCGGCATTTTTTATGATCACCGACCCCGTATCGGCAAGTCAAACCACCAACCTGGGCCGCTGGATCTACGGCTCCATCTTCGGGGTGATGACGGTGCTGATCCGGGTCTTTGCCGGGTGGCCTGAGGGGGTAACCTTTGCAATCCTCTTTGCCAACATGTTTGCTCCCCTGATCGATCACTTGATCAAGGAGCAGAAGAAGCGGAAAAAGGAGGCGAAGGCATGAAGAAAGATGGAACCTTTGCGCTTCGCATCTATCCCGTTCTGTTCATGATCTTATTAACCGTGGTTTTTATCACCGGGGTCAGTGGAATCTACCTGGCCACGAAGGATCGGGTCAAAATGAACGAAACATTGAGCCGGAAAAGAGCGGTGCTCTATGCATCAGGAATTGAATTCCCTGAAGGGGACATCATGAAGATTCAGGAGATCTACTCCGCCCGGGTAGAGGAAGAGGGACTCTCCGACGGGGAACCCTCCTGGTTCAGGATTCTGGAAGATGGCTCTACCGGGGGATATGCCGTTTATGTGAATGGAGCGGGGCTCTGGGGAGAAATTGTCTCACTCTTCAGTTTCGAGAAGGATCTGAAGACAATCCGGGGTGTGGAGTTTGTGGAGCAGAACGAGACTCCCGGACTGGGCGCCCGGATTACCGAACTCTGGTTTAAAGAGCAGTTTCGGGGAAAGACTCCACCCTTTACCCTGGTCGATGAGGGCACGGCAGATCAGTCCAGCGAGCTGGATGCCATCACCGGGGCAACCCGAACCAGCAGTGCGGTGCTGAAGATAGCGAATAAAGCCCCCGAAATAGCCAAAGAGCTTATCGAGGAGTGAGTATGGTTAAAGGAAAGCTGAAAAAAACATTTACCGATCCGCTGGGAAAAAACAACCCGGTCTTTGCACAGATCCTGGGAATTTGTTCTACCCTGGCGGTTACCAACAAACTTGAGAATACTGTTGTCATGTCCCTGGGGGTGATTTTTACCACCACCCTCTCAAGTTTCGTCATCTCTCTGCTTCGCAAGTTGATACCCTCCCGGGTGCGGATGATGGCGGAAACCCTCATCATTGCCAGCTTTGTTATCATCGTAGATATCACCCTCCGGGCCTACTATCCCGACATCTGGCGGCAGCTGGGGCCCTACGTGGGATTGATTATCACCAACTGTATTATTATGGGAAGAGCTGAAGCTTTCGCCCTCAGTAACAGCCCTGGGACCAGCCTGATCGACGGCCTTGCTTCGGGAATTGGCTATTCTTATGTGCTCATCGTTATCGCCTTTTTTCGTGAACTTCTGGGAACCGGATCGATCTGGGGCGTGCAGGTGCTTGGCTCCTGGTGGACCAATTGGTCAATCATGATCATGCCTCCCGGCGCATTCTTTATGCTTGCCCTTTTCGTCTGGATCGTGAAAGGGGTCATTATTCCTGATGAAGAGGAGGCTAAAAAATGAACGGTGCTTTCTATCCGGTGGCAATCCTCTTTGCCGCCATCTTTACCAACAATATCCTCCTTACCAACTACCTTGGAATGTGCAGCTTCCTCTCGGTATCCCGGGAGCTTAAGACCAGTTTTGGACTGGGAATTGCGGTTATCTTTGTGATGGCCTCTACCAGTGTACTGAACTGGCTGGTCTACCATCTTATTCTCACCCCCCTGGAGCTGGAGTATCTCCGGTTCATTGTTTTTATCATTGTGATAGCCGCTTTTGTTCAGTTGGTTGAGATGATCATCGAGCGGGTATCCGAGGCGCTCTATGCGGCCCTGGGGATTTTCCTTCCCCTCATTACGGTCAACTGTGCCATCCTGGGTGTGAGCCTTTTTATGGTAATCCGGGAATACAGTTTTATTGCCGCCTTTACCTTTGGTCTGGGAAGCGGCATCGGCTGGTTTCTTGCAATTCTTGCTATGGCGGGGATTCGGCAGAAATTGAAAAAGGCTCGGCTCCCCCGGGGGCTGGAGGGGGCCGGTATCACCCTGGTTATTACCGGGATGATGGCCATGGCCTTTATGGGCTTTTCCGGAATGATTAACATAGGATAAGGAGCTTATTGTGATATCAGCACTGCTTATCAGCGTCGGCGCAATATCCGGTATATCCGCCGTCCTGGCGATTCTCATGGTGGTTGCGGATGCTACCATTGCAAACTATGGTGAGGTAACCATCACCATAAATGGAGACAAAGAGTTTGAGGTGAAGGGAGGCAAGCCCCTCCTGGGTACCTTGTCGGAACAGGAGATCTTTATTCCTTCCGCCTGCGGCGGCCGCGGTTCCTGCGGTCTTTGCAAGGTAAAAGTGGAGAAGGGGGTAGGACAGTACCTACCCACCGAACTTCCCTGGATCAGCGAAGAGGAGAAGAAGGATAATATCCGTCTCTCCTGCCAGCTGAAGGTGAAGGAGGATATGTCAATCCGTATCCCCGAAGAGCTCTTCAATGTGAAAGAGTTTCGGGCAACCGTAGAGAGACTCCGAGACCTGACTCATGATATAAAGGAGTTGACCCTCAAACTGGAAGAGCCTTCGGAAATTGATATCAGCGCCGGGCAGTTTGTGCAGATCCAGGTTCCGGAATACGAACTAACCGACGAGCCGGTCTACCGGGCCTATTCTGCTGCTTCGGTGCCCAGCCTGCGAAACCGGGTGGAGCTGGAGATCCGGTATGTGCCCAACGGAATTTGTACCACCTTTGTCCACAAATATCTGAAAGAGGGAGATGAACTGATCTTCAACGGCCCCTACGGTGATTTTTTTCTCCGGGAGACAGAGCGGGAGATTATCTGTATCGCCGGAGGAAGCGGGATGGCGCCGATCAAATCGATTCTCCTCGATATGGCGGAGAAGGGTATCGATCGCCGGACCCGCTACTTCTTTGGAGCCCGGGGGAAAAAAGATCTCTTCCTCCTGGAGGAGATGAAAGAGCTGGAGGATAAGCTCCCCAACTTTACCTTTATCCCGGCCCTGAGTGCTCCGGAGCCGGAGGATAACTGGGAAGGAGAGACCGGCATCATCACTGATGTTGTTGCTAAGCATATGGAGTCGGGGGATAATACCGAGGCTTATCTCTGCGGTAGCCCGGGGATGATCGATGCCTGCGTCAAAGTGCTGAGCGATAAGGGAGTTCCTGAGGAGCTCATCTACTACGACAAATTCGGTTGATACGAGGAGTTGTTATGAAACAGTCACCCCAGATGAGAGAAATAGAAGCTCAGATGCAGCCCGGGGTTTTGACCCTCCACGGCTTTCTGGGAAACGATAGCCGTAGTCTGGCAGAAATCCTTGATGCTGATGAAGCGGAGGTTCGCCGCCTTGGTACGACCCACCGGAAGATTGCAGACCGGATGGCCTATTTTCGTGATATGGGCAAGGATGGCTTGGGGGAGTTTACCACCGTGGATGACCATTTTGAAGTAAAGGTAGATTCTGTCCGGGGATGGATTCCCAGCCCCTTCGGAGGCCCCGGACTCTATGCAAAGACCAATACCACGGTAAAGAATAGCAGCCTCAACCGGATTATCATCTACACCGATATCAATATCCACCTTGTGGGAGATCACGGATTCTACGAAGGCAAGGGGAGTCTCTTCCGCCTGGAACCGGCAGATCTGGTGAAAGTCCTTGAAATTCCTGCCGAAGCGCAGGAGACTGATCTTCCTGGTTGAGCACCTCTCCGTTGTGTTTTTGTTGTAGTTAACTATTGCCCCCCCCTTTTTTGTTTTGCTCTGTTGCATTTTGTAGAAAAAATCCTTGTTTTTTCTCTTTTATGGGCATACACTATGAAAAATGCAACAACTAGCAACGGAGAGGTAGTTACCGATGGGAAAAAGCGAACGATTAATGCAGCTGGAGCTTCTACTCCTTAGCCACCCCGAGGGAATGCGCAGGGCGGAGATTGCCCGCAGGCTGGGGGTTCATCGTTCTACCGTTGGCAGATATGTGGATGAGCTGAAAGTGAAGGTGGATATCTGGGAAGATGAGTTCGTCGTTGGGGTAAACAGTGACGAATCGATGGATATGATGAAACTCTCTGTCTATGAGAGCCTCGCCTTTCATCTTTCAGCGGAATTGCTGGCAAACCACATGGAGTACCATAATCCCCATATGTCCAGCGGACTGCGGAAGCTTGCAGAAAATATGCGAAAGCACGCACCCTCCATGAGTGCCAGTATCGATTCCATGGCAGAATCGATAGAGACCGGGGCAAAGCTTCAGGATCCTGATTATATCAAGGTGATGGAAACCATGACCGACTCCTGGGTTTCCGGCAAGATCGTCCGGATTGAACATCTCAACGAAAAGAGCGGGAAGGTGGAGGAGACCGATTTTGCTCCCTATTTTATCGGCTTTTATGATCAGAATGGAGCACGTCGTCCCATCAGTGTGACCGGCCGTCTACGGCACACCTCAGCTATCCAGACCATCGATATGAGGAAGATCCGCAGTGCCGAGATTCTTGATGAAATTTACACCATCCCGGATAACTTGAAACCCTTTCGAAAAAGCGAATACGCCGCTCCCATAGAGTCCGAGGATCTGGTTCCCTTAAAAATGAAGATCAGGGAGCGGAGCGTGCTGAATGTTTTTCAAAACCTCTATTTTGACCATTTGAAGATTCACGAACCTGACGAGGGCGGCTGGATGCTCTGCGACATTGAGGCTGAGAACTCAATTGAACTCTTTCTACGGATCGTCCAGTGTGGAGCCTCTGTGGAGATCATCGGTCCCGAATCCTACCGGAAGAAATTTATTCGGGATATAGAGAAGATTTTAGCACTCTACCATACCTGATGGGCCATATGCATCTGGTGCTGATCGTTTCTCAAAGAATGACTATCTTTTCCGCCAGGCCCCTTGACCTTTTGGCTTTCTCTAACGATAATAGTAATCGTTATGAATAAGATAACTCTGGAAAGCAACAATATTTCTGAAAGAATTTGCGATTGATGGTACAGTTTACTATGATTTGATTAGGATCGGAGTTGAAATGAAGCGTGTTAGCCTGTAATGGTCCGACTGGGCCTAAAAATACAATAGTACTAAGGAGTAGAGAATGAAGAGTCTGAAAGGAACGGAAACAGAAAAAAACCTGCTGAAAGGCTTTTCTGGCGAGAGTCAGGCAAGGAATCGTTACACCTATTTTGCGAGCAAGGCGAAAAAGGATGGATACGTGCAGATCGCTGATATCTTTGAAGAGACTGCCAACCAGGAAAAGGAGCACGCCAAGCGGCTGTTCAAATTTCTTGAGGGGGGAGAGCTGGAGATTACCGCTGCATTTCCCGCTGGCGTTATCGGGAGCACCGAGGATAATCTGAAAGAAGCTGCCGCTGGAGAGAATTATGAGTGGACAGATATGTACCCCTCCTTTGCTGAAAAGGCAAAAGAAGAGGGCTTTAATGAGGTCGCTGCGGTCTTCAACGCTATTGCGGTGGCGGAAAAGCAGCATGAGAAGCGGTATAAGGAGCTTCGACAAAATATTATAGACAATTCTGTCTTCAATAAGGGGAAGAGTGTTGTATGGAGATGCCGGAATTGCGGATATATTGCTGAAGCTGTTGAAGCTCCGAAGAATTGTCCTGCCTGTGCCCATCCCCAGGCCCACTTTGAACTTCTGGGCGAAAACTGGTAAGCTGGTTAAACAAGATATTCCTTAAGGAGGAAATATATGGCTAAGTTGAATGGAATCTACAAATGCGAAGTGTGTGGAAACATCGTAGAGGTACTCCACGAGGGGGCGGGTGAATTGGTTTGCTGTGGAGAGCCCATGACCTTCTTCGATGAAAAGAGTGCCGACAGCTCCACGGAGAAGCACGTTCCGGTAATCGAGAAAAGCGATAAGGGTTACAAAGTAACTGTTGGAAGTACCCTCCACCCGATGGAAGAGAAACACTACATTGAATGGATAGAACTGATAGCAGATGGAGTCTCCTACCGCGCTTTTCTGAAGCCGGGGGATCAGCCTGTGGCAGAGTTTTGTGTCACCGCCTCGAAGGTGAGTGCCCGGGAATACTGTAACGTCCATGGTCTTTGGAAGGGAGGAATGTAGATGATTGATAAAAAAATGGAAGATGCCTTAAATCAGCAGATTACTGAAGAACTTGCCTCCGCCTATCTCTATCAGGCGATGAGTGCCGATTTCGCCGCAAAGAATCGCCCCGGTATGTCTGCATGGATGCAGTCCCAGGCCGGTGAAGAGATGAACCACGCCCGAAAGATCTACGGCTACATCCTTGAGCGGGGCGGCACGATAGAGCTAAAGGCGCTATCAGCGCCTCAGAAGAGCTGGGATTCCCCTCTGGCTGCCTTTCAGGGGGCTTACAAACATGAGCAGTTTATTACCGACTGTATTCAGAAGCTGGTGAAACTGGCCCGGGAGCTGGATGATACGGCCACTGAGTTGTTCCTTGGCTGGTACGTCACTGAACAGGTTGAAGAAGAAGCAAGTACCGATGAGGTAGTTCAGAAGCTGCTGCAGGTAAAAGAGTCACCCCAGGCGCTCTATATGCTCGATAAAGAGCTTGGCGCACGCCAGGCTTAATAAAATAAGAACGGTGATGGAGGAACAGGATGCAAAAATATGTATGTGATGTGTGTGGTTACATCTACGACCCCGCTGAAGGAGATCCCGACAACGGTGTAGATCCCGGAACAGCCTTTGACGATATACCCGAGGATTGGGTTTGCCCTCTCTGCGGTGCAGCGAAGGATGATTTTTCACCCGCTGACTAATCTGTTTCAACAAATGAGCCGGGACCTTTCTTTTGCAAGGGCCCCGGTTTTTTTCTCTCCAAGCCTTGCTGTACCTAAATTAATTTGTTTTATCTTATCAAACCGTGTATACTATATCAAACCCGCTGTAAAGGAGTGTGACTGTGGCACAAGGAAAGCCGGTTATCGATCCTGAAAAGTGTAAAGGCTGCGGACTTTGTATAGGGGCTTGTCCGAAGCACATCCTGGAATTCTCAAAAGATGTTAACAAACAGGGTGTTTCTTACCCCCTCTGCATAGATGAAAGTGCCTGTATCGCCTGCACATTCTGCGCAACAATGTGTCCGGATTCGGCGATTACGATTTTGAAGAGTCGACGGGAGGAGTAAGATATGAGCAGGAACGACAATAAAATATTGATGAAGGGTAACGAAGCTCTGGGTGAGGCGGCCTTGATAGCCGGTTGTACCCATTATTTTGCCTATCCCATAACTCCCCAGAATGAGATTCCCGCCTATCTTGCCAAACGTCTCCCCGAGGTGGGAGGCACCTTCCTGCAAGCCGAAAGTGAGCTTGCTGCAATTAATATGGTTTTTGGGGCTGCCGCTGCGGGGGCCCGGGTAATGACCAGCTCCTCCAGTCCCGGGGTAAGTTTAAAGCAGGAGGGGATCAGCTACCTCGCCGGTGCGGAGCTGCCGGCGGTGGTGGTAAACATGATGCGGGGAGGCCCGGGGCTGGGAAATATTTCCGGAAGTCAGGCAGATTACTGGCAGGCAACCCGGGGGGGCGGTAACGGAGATTACCGGACCATTGTTCTTGCCCCGGCCAATGTACAGGAGCTGGCGGATATGACTCTTACCGCCTTTGATCTGGCGGATACCTACCGGATGGTGGTGCTGATCCTGGGGGATGGTTTTCTTGGACAGATGTCTGAGCCTCTCATTCTGCCCAAAGGGACGGGAAAGAAGGTTGATAAGCCCTGGGCACTCACTGGAGCTAAGGGACGAAAGCACAACGTAGTAGCCAGTCTGAGACTTAAGCCCGATGGAGCCCTGGAAGAGCACAACCTCAAACTGCTGGAAAAGTATCGAAGGGTTGAAGAGAGTGAATGCCGCTTCGAGAGCTGGCAGAGTGAAGATGCGGATATTCTCCTGGTGGCTTACGGTACCAGTGCCAGAATATGCCACTCTGCGGTGCATCAGCTGCGGGACCGGGGAGTGAAGGCGGCTCTTTTCCGACCCATTACCCTTTATCCCTATCCTTATCGGCAGCTGCAGGAGGCAGCGAAGGGCAAGAAACGGATTATGGTGGTGGAGATGAGTGCCGGGCAGATGTTGGAGGATGTACGGCTTGCTCTTTCTCCTTTGGACGGTACCGGCCAGCTGCCCCTGCCCCGAATCGAGAGCTACAACCGTCTGGGAGGAATGGTCCCGGAGGTGGATGAGATCATCAGGAGGATTGCCGATCATGACTAAGATACCTGAAGGATTTGATATCAAGTATAAGAAACCGGAGGCTATGACCGAGCTACGGACTATCTACTGTCCCGGCTGCGGCCATGGAATTGCCCATAAACTGATCGCCGAGAGTATTGATGAACTGGGAATCCGGGAGGAGACCATACTGGTAGCCCCTGTGGGCTGTTCAGTTCTTGCCTACTACTATATCGATGTGGATGGCTGTGAGGCCGCCCACGGACGGGCCCCCGCTGTGGCTACGGGGATCAAACGGGTGCATCCGGATAAAATGGTGATTAGTTATCAGGGAGATGGTGATCTTCTGGCCATTGGTACCGCCGAAACGGTACATACTGCAAACCGGGGAGAGGATATCACTGTTATTTTTGTCAACAACGCCATTTACGGGATGACCGGCGGCCAGATGGCTCCCACCTCCATGGTAAAACAGGTTACAAAAACCTCTCCCAGGGGGAGAGATCCCGAGGACGTGGGCTTTCCCATCCGGGCTTGTGAGTTGATTAATACCCTGGAGCGACCGGTCTTTATCGAACGGGTAAGCGTCCACGATGTGAAGCATATCAATAAGGCGAAGAAGGCGATAAAGAAGGCTCTGACGAATCAGAAAGAGGGAAGGGGATACTCCTTCGTAGAGGTGCTCTCCATGTGCCCAACCAACTGGGGTATGTTGCCCCGGGATGCTGCACATTGGCTGGAGGAGACCATGATCCCCTACTATCCCCTTGGAAATTTTCGGGACCGGTGAGAGGAGACGCAGCATGAAAGAAGAGATTATTTTTTCCGGCTTTGGCGGTCAAGGCGTTTTACTGATGGGCAAGCTTCTCTGCATCGCTGCAATGCGGGAGGATAAATATGTGAGCCACATCCCCAGCTATGGCGCAGAGATGAGGGGCGGGACTGCCAATTGTCAGGTGATTATCTCCGATGACGAGGTAGCCGCCCCCATCGTCTATGCCCCCACAATCGCAGTGCTCCTCAATAATCCCTCCCTGGAAAAGTTTGAGCCCCGGATAAAGAAGGGGGGACTGCTCCTCTATAACAGCGCTCTGGTGGATATTGCCCCGCAGCGCAGTGATATTGATATAGTGGCGGTGGATGCCAACGGGATTGCCGAAGCTTCCGGAAGCAGCCGGGCTGCAAATATGGCAGCCATCGGGAAGCTCTTGCAGCTAAAGCCCATCCTCGCATCCCTTGATGCGGTAATTGCCGCCCTCTCCGAGGCAGTTTCAGCGAGAAACCGGAAGCTCAACGAGGTGAATGAACGGGTGCTTCGGGCGGGTTACGGTGCTTGAATTTAAGCTTCTAGCATGCCGAATATAAGGCTATGGAGCTTTATCCGTTTCTCCTGGTAAGTATTTCTCTCTACTCCGGTTTTTTTAGTTTTGGTGCTGCTGCCTTTCTTTATCTGAAATATCGTACCAGAATAGTAAGGCTGGTAGCACTTTTTCTGGTAAGCTTGCTCTCCATCAACTTAGGCTTTTGGTTTCTCCTCTTTCCAGTTGGGAAGATCGAAACTTTCCAGATTGTGGCTACCCTCTTTTCACTGACAGGTCTTCTGCTCAACATCGGAGTTGTTCCATTGCTTATTGCCTCCCTCATATCATTACCTCTTGGCAAATTTCACTATATGGTTTTGTATCTTTGGATATCTCTCTTTTCTCTATGGTGTTTGCTCTTTTTTCTTACCCCTGCCGGAGAGCTTTTCCTTACCATTATAAATATGCAGCTCCTTCTTACTATTGCTCTTTCTTTGGCGATACTGTTTCTCAGAATGGGAGAGATTTCCGAAGAAGCTCTTCGAAAAAGTGTCAAGGGCTTTTTCTGGATTAGTCTTTGCTTCCTTATCCTTCTATCGCTGGATATTCTTGTTAGTCGTCTTTCTATTGAATCTCTTCGCTTCCTGGATAATCTGAGTCTGCCCATCTACTTTTTTGCTCTCAATGTGGGAAGTTTCTTTTTTGCCGTTCCCCTATTTGGAAAAGAGGCCCTTATGGAAGAGGGGAAAATAACTGAAACTTTTCGATCCGAATTTGGCCTTACCGACCGGGAATCGGAGCTCATTGAACTACTTTGGGAGGGGTATACAAATCGGGAAATTTCCGAGCATCTCTTTATCTCTGTGAAGACTGTAGAAAATCATCTCTACAATATCTATCAGAAAATGGGAGTAAGGAATCGCTTACAGCTTGTAGGGGCCCTTCACAACAGAAGTAAAAACCGATAATTCTGCCCGTCCAAACCACTATACATGGTGCTGTTACAAATCTATCACCACTCTATGTGTGTCTGATACTCAAAATAGGTTGCAGGACAGCCTCAATCGGGTATCCTAGGAGGAAACCCCTAGGGTAGCTCCTTCTCTTTAAGCTCCCGGGACAGGTAAATGAGGGATTTTACCCATGGTTATTCCCCTTTTTCTGGTTCATCCTCTCCTTAGTGATTGAAAGGAGGGATGGATGAAAACAATTCCGATTCGTCAAAAAGTGAGGGCTGTTACAGGTATCCTCATGCTGCTCTTTTTCCCAGCCTATTATTATTATCTCTCTCCGGCGGTGCCCCTTATGGGTGCTTCAAATGGAATTGTTACTGGTAGTTTAATGGTCTTTACAGGGCTTTTTATAGTAAGCACTTTTCTTGGGCGAAGTTTCTGCGCCTATCTCTGTCCCGGTGGGAATTTGCAAGATCAAATCGCCCGGGGAAGAAGAACCCGATTCCCGCGCCGCTATTTCGGATGGCTAAAGTTTCTTATCTGGGCTTCCTGGTTGGGAGGATTGCTCTTTCTCTTTCGCAGGGCCGGAGGAATAAAGGGTTTTTCTTTCACCTATCACACCCGTTTTGGTTTTTCTGTTTCGGATCTCCAATCACTTATTGTCTATTTTATTGTAGTGGGTACCTTTTTTCTTTTGGCCCTGCTCTTTGGACGTCGGGCAGCTTGCCACACCATCTGTTGGATAGCTCCCTTTATGATCCTGGGCTCTAAAGTGGGAAGGGTTTTAATGGTTCCCGCTTTACGGATAGTAGCTGTTTCGGACTCCTGTGTAGATTGCGGGAGATGTGACGAGGTATGCCCCATGAGCATCCCGGTATCCCGGGAGGTGCAGCGGGGAGCCATTTCAAGCAGTGATTGTATTCTCTGCGGAAACTGTGTGGATACCTGTGGAAGGAAGGCCCTTTCTTTTTCCTGGCAGCGGGACGGAGAGTGGAATAATGGGTAAACGATTCAAACTTCACTCGTTTCTACTACCGATGAAGATAGTAATTTACCTTCTCAACGGATCATGGTTGCCGGAAAGGAGCGAACCATTCATTTGAGAAGCTATGGTGATTCGGCAAACCCGGTGCTTATGATAGCTCCCGGATCGCTCTCGGATATCAGAGCCTATATGCCCTTTACCGTTTTCCAGGATCGCTATTTTGTTGTCCTTTGGGATATGCGGGGCTGGCCTTACTTGTTTGGGAAAAAGAACTTCTTGGCAAGAATGGTTTATGGAATTTTGACCATACCGAGGGTATTAAGGATTATCCAAATGAAGTGCTTTTTGTAGGAAGTTCTCATAGTCCCATTGGATACCAATTTCAACGGGACTTCAATTCAAAAGTATTCCCCCATAGCCGTCTTCTCAATATCGAACAATCGGGGCATCGGATCATCACCGAGCAATGGGATGCTCTGGAAGCAGGCTTGAGAGATTATTTGCACCAATATTAAGGGGTAAAGCATGAGAAATCGTATTTTATGGTTGGTTTTCTTGTGGATTCTTCCATTTTCTTTCCTGCATGCAGATGAGCACCGAATAACGCTCATGTTTACAAGTCATGGATTTGCAGGCGTAAAAGCGGCTTACGAGTATGGAGTGGCTTCGGACCTCTTTATTGTAAAAGAAAACCACCGCCTCTGGCGGTGGTCCGCCAGTTGACAAACTGGCGACGATTCAGGCTCTGCCTGAATCGTCTTTTTCAACACACGACCACCGACAGCGGCCTCTGGCCGCTGTAAGCCCCCTTCCAGGGGGCTCCGTAAAACCACCGGTTTTACCGGTGGTCGTTTATTGGAGGCTTTGTCCATCTATCAGCACTGATGGTACTGCAGGGGGATATTGATACTGGCGATATAGGTTTTTCCATTAAAAGAGATGGCCACTTGCATGAGTTATGGAAAGGGGTGGTCCAACTGGAAGTTGCTTACCGATATCAGAATCAGAATCTCGGCTTTATGCAATCGCTCTTCTCAGATCTCACTCTACAAGGGGGAATTGCCTTGGATAAAAGCACCCTTCTCCTCGATCTCGATTGGGAGCAGACCTGGATAAGTGCTTTTCAGTATTCCGATTTTGTTACAAAAACTTTTGAAGATCGCTATGATGGAGAAGGTTCTGCACCGAAGGGAACACTCCTTTTTTTATCTGCTCTCCGGTTTAGAACTGGAATTGCTGGTGAAATTGGGTTTTCTGATCACTTGGTCTTAACCAGCAAAGTGGGAATCCTCTGGACCCCGAACCCTTTCCTTACAGGATTTGACGGAATGATGTTTGGCTTATTCCCTTTTTATGGATCTGTTGCTTTTTCCTATCGACTCTAAGTCTTAGGCCATTACATTCGAAAAACGGCAAAAAGGATGATCCCGATAACTGAAAGTATTCCGACTGTCATAATAAAGCGGCCCAAAAAAGAAGGCCAGGTGCTGCCAAGGGTGTTCATCCACTCCTGTTTTTCCTCCCCTTCCCGGATTTCAGAGGCCTTTTCCCTGTTTTGCAGTTCAGCAGCCTGGCCTTGCTCTTCCCCTTCCAGAAGGTCCGGAAAGGTGAGCCTCCGGTGGTGGAGGAAGCAATCCAGAGCAAAAAAGGATTCAGGAACAGCTTTTTGATCCGGCCCATTCGAGCCATTATCCCGGGGCTGGTAAAGCAAAACGGTTTTATCTCCATTGTACAGATCGGTACCGTCAAACTTCTCTATCAGCGCCAGATCTTCCGGAGTCTCTCCAAAACGGATGGTGTAAGCACTTTGGTGCTTCGAGCCGATCCTGGAGAAGACGCTGTAGCTGTGCTCCCTCTTGACTATCGAAAAAACGCCGACTCTCCCCTTTCGTAAGAGCGCCGCCATGCGAAAAGGTTCGATGATGCGTTTGATCAAGAGCACCAGGAGAAGCAGAAAGGAGCCGACAATGAAAAATGCCGCACCGCTGATGGAACTGCTTCCCCGGCTGAGGGAAGAGAGGGCAAGGGTGAGAAGAAGGGCCACGATAAGAGTGATAATCAGGTTCATAAACCAACCCACCGCTCCCCGGGCAAGGATAATCCGGGGGACTGCAAAGGGCCGGGGAAGGGGCATCTTTTCAATATATTGTGCTTCAGTTTCGATTTTCATGGGAATAATCATACCGGATACAAAGAGAGCTGGCAATGTGCTATCTACCAATGTCAGACTTGGTAGAACCCTATGTCAGCCTTCAGGAATTCTCAATTTGGCAAAACTAAGAGCAAATCCAATTGCAAAAAACATGATTCTGCTCGCTAGCGCTCCGCGATGCTCCGCATAATCATGGTTTTTGCATTGGATTTAACTTTTTCCCTTGCCAAATTGAGAATTCCTTTTAATCGCATCGTTTTTAGGTCGACCACTAATCGTGGTCGTCTTATATTTCGAATTACTGGTCAGACTTGACAGAACCAGCTGTCGGCCCTACGATGATGATACAGATGCACGTCTCCGTTTTCTTTCCGGTGGTTAGGAAACGGATTAACGGGGGGAAGTTCGGTGCAATTCCGGCGCTATCCCGTAACTGTAACATCATCTTTTCAGATGATGAAGCCAGAGCACCCCGGTCGTTGCCAGTTCAGACCACGGCGCTTCGTGGAGAAAGCGCAGGCTGTACCCTTCCTTCCATGTACACCCCTGCATTCGCTTTTTCCTCTGCGCTGCGAAGGGCGGAAGACCCTTCGAAAGGATTACCCCATGTACCGTTCTATCGGCCGTCTTTCTTTCTTACCGCTTTTCATTGCTCTTCTTTTTCTCTTTTCCCTGACGACTATGGGCCTCTCTGCCAGAGGTATCACCGAGGTTAATGAGCCAGCTGAAGAGTCCATGGATCCTGCTTCGGGCCCTCAGCGGATTGTATCCATTTCTCCCGCTTTAACAGAGATGCTCTTTGCCCTGGGAGCCGGAGAGCGGGTGGCGGGGGTGACTACCTATTGTAACTATCCCGCTGAAACTGCGGCTAAGGAGAAGGTGGGAGGTTTTTCCATCAAATCGATCAATCTGGAAAAGATTATAGCGCTGCGACCGGACCTGGTTGTGGGACAGGCTTCGGCTCATGAACCGGTTAAGGATGATCTTGATAAGCTTGGTGTGACGGTTCTCCTTCTCCCTTCCGGGGGGATGGATCAGGTGCTGCTCAATATCGCCCAGCTGGGAGATGTGTTGGATTCGGCGCCGAAAGCGGAGGCAGTGATTGATGATATCAAGAGCCGGGCTGCTACGGTCACATCACGGATTGAATCAATTCCCGAGGATAAGCGATTGAAGGTGTTTTGGGAGATATGGGACGAACCGCTTATGACCGCCGGTTCGGCTACCTTCACTTCAGATGTGCTCCACCGGGCTGGGGGGATTAATATTTTTGATGACCTGGAGCAGGAGTGGCCCATGGTTAGCCATGAAGAGGTGGTAGAGCGGGATCCTGATGTGATAATGGCTTCCCACACCCACCAACGTAAACTTAGCGACGAGATTGTCTCCAGCCGGCCCGGTTGGGACGAGATAGCCGCAGTACGAAATGGAAGAATCCATCTGCTTGACGGGGATATCGTCTCACGCCCCGGACCTAGAGTGATAGATGCCATGGAGGGGATTGCCCAGGCGCTCTATCCGGAGCTCTTTGATTAAGATGGAAGATGGTGTGGCAGGAAGATCCTTATTCGTTCCCCTTCTCTTTGGAGGGGGAGGCGTGCTGCTTCTTTTTGCCATGCTTCTTGGGATATCCCTTGGTGCAGTGGGGATTGATCTATCCGAAACCCTGAATGCGCTTCTACTCGGTCCCAGGACCGGTACGTTAGGGGACCCTATGGTCCATACTATTGTGTGGAAACTACGCTTTCCCCGGGTCCTCCTGGCTGCCCTCACCGGCGCCTCTCTCGGAGTTGCCGGAGCTGCCTTTCAGGGTCTGTTTCGCAACTCCCTGGCTGATCCTTACGTAATTGGAGCTTCCAGTGGAGCGGCCCTTGGAGCCTCTCTGGCGATAATCTCCGGAGCCTCCTTCGGGTTTGCCGGGCTCACCGCAGTTCCTGCAGCGGCTTTCGGGGGGAGTCTTCTGTCAGTAGCCCTGGTCTACTCCGTCTCCGGGGCAGCAGTGACGGGTAAGTCCGCCATAAATCTTCTGCTGGCGGGAACTGCTCTTTCGTCGATGATATCCGCCTTCGTCTCTTTTCTGGTGGTAACCAACGACGATAAGCTGCACAGTGTCTTTTTTTGGCTCCTGGGAGGTTTTTCCGGGAGAAGCTGGAGTAATCTGGCTGGGGTCTTGCCCTTTATGGTGGTAGGTACAATGGTGCTGCTTCTCTCTGTTCGGGCTCTGGATGTTCTTGCCTTCGGGGAGGAATCGGCCCGATCCATGGGGCTTCATGTGGGGAGTGCCCGGCTGCTTATCACAGGGGCAGCATCGCTCTGTGTGGCAGCAGCTGTGGCAGCTGGAGGAACTATTGGCTTTGTGGGTCTTGTTTCGCCCCATATTGCCCGGCTTATCTTTGGAGCGGAACACAGGAAGGTTCTGCCGGGATCACTTTTAATGGGAGCTCTCGTGCTGGTGGCCGCCGACCTGGTGGCCCGTACGGTAGCGGCTCCTCTGGAGATACCGGTGGGAATTTTTACCGCCTTTTTGGGAGGACCCTTCTTCCTCTATCTTCTCAGAAAACGGGGCGGTGCTTTGGGACAAGGCTTGAGCTAGGAGGCTTGGTGCTTATGAGTGGCAATGCAGTATTATCAACGAGAAATCTTTCTGCCGGTTATGGAGAGAGGGCAGTGATCAACCGGGCTGATCTTGAACTCTTTCCGGGGGAGGTGGTTGCTCTTTTGGGACCCAACGGCATAGGAAAGACCACCCTCATACGGGCTCTCACCGGCGCATTGAAGCCGAAAGGCGGAGATATAAGCCTCTACGGAGGGGATCTTTCCCGGATGAGCCCGAAGGCGGTGGCCCGGAAGATAGCCCGGGTTGTTCAGAGCCCCGGAAGCGCCTGGTCCTTTTCTGTCCGCCATGCGGTCAACCTGGGGCGCTGGCCCCATCATGGCTGGCTAAGGGCCCCGGGAGCGGAAGATCGCAGGATAGCTGAAGCGGCAATGGAGGAGATGGAGGTGCTCCACCTGGCAGAGCGCGATTTCCCCACCCTTTCAGGAGGGGAGGCGCAGCGGGTGATGATCGCCCAGGCCCTGGCTCAGGAGCCCTCAGTGCTGATCATGGATGAACCGGTGGCCCATCTGGATCTCCATCATCAGATTTCAACCCTGGATATGGTACGGCGTTTATCAGATCGGGGAATATCGGTGCTGGCGAGCCTTCACGATATCAACCTGGCGGCCATGTATGCCCATCGGGTTATTATGATAGATGCTGATGGGGAGGTTCACTCCGGAGAAACGGGCCGGATGCTGAAGGCGGAGCGGATCGAAGAGCTCTTCGGTCTTAAACTGCTTCCCCTGCGATCAGAGAAGCATGGAACAGATTATCTTCTCCCCATGCCGGCCCATCTGGCCGCCTGTTCCTAGGGCGCCGGGAGTGAAGATAGCTGTCCCCTCCTACGTGACTCCCGGGAGCTACCTGGAGAATGCCTCTTTTCTGGAGGATAAGAGGCAGATTTCCGGGATAGAGCTGCTTTTTTTCCTCTATGATGAAGAAACTCGCCTCCTTTTTGAGAAGGAAGCAGCTGGCATAGGGAGTTTGAAGGGCCGCTTCTCCTACACCCTCCACCTCCCTGATATCCTTCTCCCTGAACATGAGGAGTTGCTGACTCTTACCTGCGATCTGGTGGACCATTACATTGTGCATCCCCCAAGATTTGGTGAAGTTCCCAACAGGGGGGCTCACAAAAGGGGGGCGCCCAGCGGTAAAGCTCCAGGACTTGACACCTTCCTGCCCGGTTGGAGAGATCGCTATGGAGATATCTTTCTTCTGGAAAATACCCGGTACGATCTTTTCGAAGCCGCTCTATCACGGCTTCCGGATATTCCTGTTTGCTGCGATACGGGACATCTCTTACTGGAACAAAGGAGCCCGGCACGCTTCTTTGAGACGTTTGAAGACCGGATAAGGCAGGTACACCTCCACAACCTGGGACTTGACCAGGAGGATAGACTTCCGGATCACCGCCCCTTGCAGAAGGGAGAATCGTGGTTGGAAGAGATGCTTCCCTGGCTGGAGAGCTTCACCGGTCCGGTGGAACTTGAACTTTTCAGCTGGGATGAAATTGAGACGAGCTTGTCTGTATTAGAGCATTACGGTTTGCTTTAAGCGGTTTTCCCGGTGGGTTCTTGCTCACTTAGCGAACAAAGAACGTTCCATAGGAGAGAAGAGCCATCATCAAACCCAGGCTAAGGGAAATGAAGGTGAAAAAACGGTTGAAGTGCTTTTCACTTTCGCTAATCCGTTTGTCGAAAAAATCCTTCTGATCTTCAAAGCGCTTCTCCATAGCGCCGAACTGCTGGTCGGACTGCTCTTTCCGTTCCTCGAATCGCTTCTCCATAGCGGCGAA
>CAYMWV010000014.1:0-17910 GCA_964394395.1 uncultured Sediminispirochaeta sp. | reverse complement strand
ACTGCTGGTCGGACTGCTCTTTCCGTTCCTCGAATCGCTTCTCCATAGCGGCGAACTGCTGGTCGGACTGCTCTTTCCGTTCCTCGAATCGCTTCTCCATAGCGGCGAATTGCTGGTCGGACTGCTCTTTCCGTTCCTCGAATCGCTTCTCCATAGCGGCGAATTGCCGATCAGTGTGCTCTTTCTGATCATCAAATCGTTTGTCGAAATACTCTTTATGTTCCTCAAACCGCTTATCCATGGTCAGGCGGAACTCTTTCAGTTCCGCAACCATTGCTTCAAGAGCCCCAGCGGTTCGCAGCTGTTCTGTTTCAAAACGTTGTCTGGATGTAACATTCTGCACTATTAATAGGGTATACTGGTGCAGGCTCGCCCGGTTCTTTACCTCCACCGCATCTGCCAGTTTGTTTTCGAGAATTTCTGCCATCTCTTCCATATAAAACTCCACGACAATAGAATTATACTACAACCCAACGGGTTTATATAGAGTTCATAACAAGAAAAATGCAGCTGTGCTTCTTGGTTTTAAGAAAAAGGGGTAAAAAGAGACTGTTGATAGAGTAGCCTGGATATTACATTCAGTGCTGAACGTTGTCCAAGTAATGCATAGAGGCCTTGTTTTTGCTAATGCTAAAATTCGAAGGACTGAACAAGAAGTTTCTGGATAATCTCCGGGCTCTCAAAAAGTTCCGGCCCATAAAGCTTGAGAATTGCTACCGATAGAAGAAGAAAGAGCAGTTCCGCCCGTTCAATAAGGGCCCCGTAGACATCACCGGTCAATCCTCCCAGTCCACGGGAGGCGGGGAGGGCTGAAAGCAGTACCACCCCGCACATTGTTGCCGCCCCTACCACACCTGGAAGAGCGAAGAGCATCCAGCCTGTGATCAGGGTAAAGAGAATTCCGATTACCGGCTCCTTCCAGGTGATATGCTTCTTGAAAAAGGCACCCATCCCGTCGGGTCTGGCGGGAGAATAGAGTTTAATCCCCAGAAGCGCCGTCAGCCTGGCGCAAACCGGAGCAAAGATAATTACCTTCAGCGGTGCAGTGGGAAATTTTTCAACCAGGGAGAGTCCGCTTGCAGATACAGTGTTTGCTGCAAGGAAGGTTCCAGGGGAGAAGATGGCTGCTGTCATGGACCACTTTACAAGGAGAAAGATGATGAGAGTGATGGCACCAAAGGCTCCTACCCGGCTGTCTTTCATAATCACAAGACGCTGCTCTGCTGTTCTCCCCCCTCCCATTCCGTCGGCCAGGTCGGAGAGCCCGTCCAGGTGCAGCCCTCCGGTAAGAGCTGCCCATAGGGCGATAAGCAGGGCTGCAGCGGCCTGGGGAGGGAACAGGAGAAGGAGTAATCGGGCGGAGGCGTAGAGAAAGAGTCCAATCAGCAATCCTGCCAGGGGATAATAGATGCTTGAGCCGGCAACCTGCCTCATATCCTCATCCTGTCGGTAGGGAATTGGGATAATGGTGAGAAACCTGAGGGCGTAAAGGAGCTTCATGCCTCCCCCTTCAGGAACCGGGGTATCCCTGCGATCATGTGCACCACCCGGTCTGCCCGAGCTGCTATCTTCTGGTGGCTGAGCCCGGCGATATCCTGAAAGATTCCCCCAAGCCGGGTGGGAGCGATCAATCCCTCCTCAACCAGGTTACTGACGATGATAAGTTCGCCATCAACTTTATTGGCTGCCTGGAGAATAGCTTCCACTTCGGCAAGAACCTTTCCCTGGGCTTCCTCCCGGTCCGGTTCCTCTCCCAGCTCCATCAATATATTGGTGGCAAGGACCGTAAGGCAGTCGAGGATGACCGCAGATGCTCCCCTGGCCGCTTCCTCCAGGATTCTTGAGACATGGAGGGGTTCTTCAAAGGTGATCCAGCCGGTGGGCCGGGAAGCACGATGCTTTGTAATCCGCAATTTCATCCCCTCATCAAAAGGGAGGGCGGTAGCTATATAGGCCACCGGAAGAGCACGGGCTGCAGAGAGCGCTCTTGCCTTTTCCTGGGCCCAGCTTGTCTTCCCACTCTTGGTCCCTCCGAGTACCAAGTTTATCTTTCCCACTGTTTCTCACCCTCCTTATCTCCTCTATCCAGGCCATTAAAGGCCTCTATCAGTTTACGGTTATACTTCGGCAGATTTGTTCCTATCCGGTACCAGCCGGGGAGTCTAAAAGAGCTGCAGTCCCGAAGTACCATTCCCTTCTCTTTCATCCGGCTGAAAAGCCCCTTCCTGCCTGGCCCCGGTGGCCGAAATTCCTCTTCACAGCAAGATAGATTGCTTTCAGGAGGGGCTGCTTCCCGCTCCCGGACCATAAGAAAGTTTGCTGCAGGCGGGAGGAGTTGAAAACCGATACTGGAGAGGGAGCTTGCAAGAGCCACGGTCTCCTGTCGCAGATCCTCCCACTGCTTCCGGTACTCCCCCAAGGATGCAAGTGCTGCTTCTCCCGCAGCCAAGGCGGGAGCATTGAGGCTCCACTCCGGTCTTGCTGCCCCTATGATCGTTAAAAGCTTCTCCGGAGCTTTTAGATAGCCCAGCCGTAAGCCGGGAATGGAAAAGTCCTTGGTCATCGAGTGAAGGGTAATACAGTTTTCTCCTTCGGCGTTATATTGTCTCTCCGGATCGGTAAAGTTCATATACGCTTCGTCAACCACCAGGAGAGCAGGGGCCCTCAGACAAGCTTCCCGGATCTGCTCCATCCCTTTTGAGTCTATCAGATCTCCTGTCGGGTTGTTGGGATTACAGATCCAGACTATTTTTGGCTTCTCCTTGATAATCTGGCTGCTTAACAGGGTAAGGGGATCGCAATGGCCGGAACCGTATTTCAGGGTCTGAACCTCTCTCCTTTTGGGAGAAAAGCAATCTACAAAGCGTATCTCCCCACCCATGAGTCTGCTCGCTTTCTCATATTCACCGTAGCTTGGAGCAGCAATCACTACCCGGTCTCCCCGTTCCAGAAAGGCAAAGGCGGTAAGAAAGATGGCTTGGCTTATGCCGTTAGCTAAAAGAATTTCTTCAGAGGAGCAGTGGTGTATCTTTGCCAGCTTCTCCTGCAGGACAGAGCCATTGCTATCGGGATAGCTTCGGGGATCCGCCTCCCTTATCGCCCGCAGTACCGCCTGGGGGAGTGGAAAGGGGTTGAGGCAGACCGAAAAATCGATCATCCCCCGGTTTTCCCTTCCCCCTCCGTGGGGCACCCTTGAAGCTCTTATGAGCTCACTTCTCGGCTTTATAGAAAATGGTGTCTGGTCAACCATAAAAGAGTACACTCCGAATTGCAGATAGTATAACAAAGAAGGGGACTAGGAGTCTGCTGCTTCTACGCAGCACCTTAATCAACTCTCGTATATCCCCCGCTGTGGGAGAGCCTCCTTCGGGAAAGACGGTGTAGTGGTTCACTTTTTCCAGACGAACAGAAAGGGAGAGAGCCGCTGCAGCGATGGGGTACCCGGCATTGGGGCTTACAGTGACCCGGGCATACCGGGAAAGGGCAGGGAGGGAGGTGTGGGAAGTGGGGCCCCGGCCGATGTTTTTGGGACGGCTTAGCAGGATCGCTGCTCCTGTAATCCTGGCGGGGATGAAGTTGAGCAGGTCATCCAGCCGGGCCGGGAACTTGCCTCCCCATTCATACGCCCCATGCCGATAGCCAAGCATGGCATCACAGGTGTTGATATAGCGATAGGCCCAGGCTCCGGGCAGCCCGGCAAGGGCGTACCAGAAAAGGGGGCTGGCGAAACTGTCGCTCATATTCTCTGCCAGTGATTCGATCACCGCTGCTGCAATCTTCTCTTCCTCCAGATGCTCTGTGGGGCGGCTTACCAGGTGGTAGGCTGTCAGCTGTCGTGCCCGGTCGATCTCTCCCTCTCCCAAGGCCTGGGAGATCTCCTCTCCCACCTCAAGGAGTTTTCTCAACGAGAAAACAGGTTTCAGGAGGATGATCGAACACAGAATAAAGATAAGTACCGGTATTACCGGAAACGAGCCGGACCCCGAGAGAAATCGGGGAAGCAGGGCCGGAAGCAGGGTCGGGATGAGTGCGGGAAGCACCATAGGCAGAGAGAAAAGAGCCCCTCCGAAGATGCTTATGAAGCTGCCGAAAAGAAAGAGGGGAATCCTTTTTCCCATTTCAGAGGGTTTGCCCCCCGCTGCCCCCTCCTTCAGCTTCCCCCGGTCCTTCGGCTTCCCCCTGCTTACAAGCCCAGGCCGCTTATTCCAGAAGTAAGCGATAAAATTGCCCATCCAGGCCACCGGGTGGAAGCGATTTTCCGCTTCACCAAAAAGCTGGTCGATAAGAAGGGCACCGGCCACTATAAGCGCTTCCATCAGCAGTATCAGTGAACATGTTGAGAAGGGAGAGGAGAGGAGTTTCATAAACCGATCATCCGGTCAATCAGATGCATATCCAGATCTTCTTCGAGCCGGTCTGCAAGTTTTTCCAGCTCCCGCTCCCGTTTCTGCCCAAGGGTGATGCCTTGCTCTTCTCCCCCCGGAGGATTCCACCCCAGGGATCGGAGCCAGGCCCGACGGAATCCGGGAAGGTCAAAGATTCCGTGCAGATAGGTACCCCATATGTGTCCATCCGGAGAGACCGCCCCGTCGGTGGAACCCTTGCTGCTCATCTTACCTTTCCCGTCGGTGGAATCCTTGCTGCCGGGTAGAGGTGTGGCGTTTGGAAGAGGGCCGGATAGAGGAGCCCCTTCTTCCCCCCTTATTTCGGTAAAGAGCAGCGGCCTTGAGGTTCCAGCACCTCTGCTGAGACCGGAGTGTATCTCGTAGCCCTCCACTTCAATCCCCCCAGAGGCAGCCAGGAATCCTGGGCCTTCGGCCACCCGGGCCCTTGCCGGGCGGGTCTCCTTTCCGGGCAAAAACCGGGTGGAAATGTCGAGAAGGCCGAGGCCCTGGCTGGTTCCGGGATCCCCCTCAACTCCTTCGGGATCCTCCAGCTTCTTCCCGAGAATCTGGTAGCCTCCGCAGATTCCCGCCACAGGGGTTTTCCTAGCAGCCCTTTTACGAATTGCATCGGCCAGACCACTCTCTTCCATCCAGGCCAGGTCTGCCCTGGTGGTCTTGCTTCCGGGAATGATGATTGCAGAGGGGTCTCCCATCTCCGAAGGGGAGGAGACAAAACGGAGCCGCACCCCCTTTTCAAGCAGAAGGGCGTCAAAGTCGTCGTAATTGGAGATGTGGGGCAGGGAAATAACCACAATTTCGGTATCCCCCTCACCAAATATCCGATGATCCTGGAGAAAGACCGAGTCTTCCCTGGCCAGGGTGATATCCCGGTAAAAGGGAACAACCCCCACCGTGGGCCTTCCGCCGGTAAGGTCAGAGAGCATCTCCAGCCCCGGCTGCAGGAGTGTTACATCACCCCGAAACTTGTTGATGATAAAACCCTTTATCAGCTCCTGCTCCTCTTTTTCAAGCAGGGCAAGGGTTCCGTAGAGAAAGGCGAAAACTCCTCCCCGGTCGATATCCGCCGTAAGCAAGACCGGAGCTTTCAGGTGGAGGGCCACCTTCATGTTGACAATCTCATGCTGTTTGAGGTTGATCTCCGCAGGGCTGCCTGCCCCCTCGGCGATAATCAGATCATTTTCCCGCCGGGCCTTTTCAAGCACCTCCGCCACCGTCTCCCACAACGCCTCTTTTTCCCTGTAGTAGTTCCCGGCACTGCTCCGCTTCCAGGGCTTGCCCATCAAGACGATCTGGGATTTGCTATCTCCCTCTGGCTTGATAAGGATGGGATTCATCCCCACTTCGGCATCCCGCTGGGCGGCACAAGCCTGGAGAGCCTGGGCCCGGCCAATTTCCTCCCCCCAGGGGGTGACAAAAGAGTTGAGTGCCATGTTCTGACTTTTAAAGGGGAACACCTTCAAACCCCGGCGGGCGTAGATCCTGCACAGCCCGGTGACAAGCAAACTTTTACCTGCGTCGGAGGATGTTCCCTGGACCATTAATGCATATGACGTAAGGCAGCTCCCGGATGAGATTGCCTATTATAACCTACCAGGGGGTACTTGTTTCAAGAACTATTATTTGATCTTTGGTGAATTCTTTATACCGGCTTGGATCTGGAGCAGCCGGAGTGGTCTGGTTAAATAAGCTTATAATAAACGCCCACCGTGGTGATGTGTTGAAAAAGCGATTGAACAGGCCGGTAAAGGGAACTATAATCTGAACTCAAGCAGGGGTGATCAATGGAGGGCCTATGTCTTTCGTCTATATATTTTTCTCACTATTCACCTGGGTGGAGATGGTCTTCTGCTTAATTGTCTTCATGCCGGTTCAGGTTCTTCTCTTTTTACTGACCGCTCTCTTCGATAAGAAAAGAAGGATAATGCACTACAACTCCGGAATATTTTCTACAATTGCCCTGGCTATAAGCCCGGTTCTTAAGGTCAAGGTTACCGGTAAAGAGCATATTGACAGGAGTAAAGCGCATGTTGTCGTGATGAACCATCAATCCCTTCTTGATGTGCTGCTCTCTTTTCGCCTTTTTTATCCTGCCAAAATGATCGGGAAAAAGGTCCTCGCCTTAGTCCCGATTATAGGGTGGAACCTCTTTCTAAGCGGCCACATCTTTGTAGACAGAGCAAGCAGGAAGAGTCAGTTTGCGACTATGCATAAAATGGAAGAACTGCTGCTCAGCGGTGATTCCCTGTTAATATATCCCGAAGGTACAAGAACAAGGGATGGAAATATCGCTCAGTTCAAGAAGGGGGCGTTCCGCTCAGCTGTAAAAACGGGGACTGCAATAATGCCTGTGTTAATAGACGGGGCGTTTCAGGCCCTACCTAAGGGCGGTTTTATCGCTAAAAAGCGTCACCACCTCTTTTTGCATGTTTTGCCCTCTATACCGGTAGATAAGGGCGATTCCGCATCAGCCCTTGCAGCTAAATGTCATGAGATTATGAGTAAGGAACTGGAGCTCCAGCGTAAAAGGCCGCTGTAAGCCCCCTTCCAGGGGGCTCGGTAAAACCACCGGTTTTACCGGTGGTCGTTTATTCAAGTGTTGATCCAGCCGCTGATCCAACGGCTGATAATAGGCGGCCTGAGCTGAGGTGTTGGAAGATTTTATCTCCCCTATTCAAAAGCTCTCCCTTTCGTCTATACTAAGGTCTCAAAGTAGCGGGATTTGTTGCACAGAGTTGCACAGAAAAGAAGCGTACATCAACAGATATGGGAGTATTTCATGCTAAAGAAGGGCGATAAGCTTCACGGCTTTACCGTGGTGGATATTGAACCCCAGGAGGAGTATCAGGGGAGGGGTATACGGCTAGAGCACGACAAGACGGGGCTGGATCTCTATCATCTCCTCTGCGATGACCGGGAAAACCTCTTTGCCTTTACCTTCAAGACTATTCCGGGTGACGATATGGGGATTCCCCACATCGTGGAGCATTCGGTCCTCTCCGGTTCCCGGCGCTATCCGGTGAAAGATCCCTTTCTCTCCCTGATGCGGGGCAGCATGAACACCTTTCTCAACGCCATGACCTACCCTGATAAGACGGTCTACCCCGCTGCAAGTCCGGTGGAAAAAGATTATTTTAACCTGATGTCGGTTTATGGGGATGCTGTCTTTTTTCCCACCCTCTCGGAGGAGGTGTTCCGGCAGGAAGGAATTCGTCTTGAACGGGATGATACGAATAGACCCGCTTACACCGGCATCGTTTTCAACGAGATGAAGGGAGCCTACTCGAACCATGACTCTATCGTTGGCGAGTGGTCCTACCGTTCCCTTTTCCCCGATACTCCCTACAGACATGATTCGGGGGGGGAGCCCACTGCCATTCCCGATCTCACCTATGAAGCCTTTCGAGAGTTTCATCAGAAATGGTACCATCCCTCCAACTGTAGACTTTTCCTCTACGGAAACATCGAAACGGAGCGGCAGCTTGCCTTCCTGCAGGAGCAGTTTCTCTCCTCTTTCACATCGGGCCCTTCGGCTGGGCCAATTCCCAAACAGCAGCGCTGGGAAGCTCCCCGGCGTTTCTCCTTTACCAGCCCGGGGATAGCTGCTGAAGGAGTGCCTAATGAGCCGGGCTTAGCCGATGACGGGCTTGAAGGGCAAGATCTTGCTGCTGGCCAGGGGGAAGGTGGTGGTGAAGGTGCAGGTGGGCGCAGTTCCATTGTCCTGAGCTGGATTATCGGAGATATTACCGATCCCGATGAGGTGCTGGCTCTGGAGGTGCTCGCGGAGGTGTTACTCGGCCATGTGGGCTCCCCCTTGTATAAAACGGTTGTTGACTCCGGGCTGGGAGAGGATATCTCTCCGGTCAGCGGGCTTGAAACGGATCTGCAGGAGCTGGTCTTTGCGGTGGGTATCCGGGGAACCGATCCCGGAAAAGCCGAAGCCTTTGAGAAGCTGATAGAGCACTTTTTCGCTGAGACTGTTCGCAAGGGTCTGCCCTCCGAAGCTGTGGAGGGCGCCTTGAAGCGGGTTGAGTTTCGTCAGCGGGAGCTCAAAGGGGGCTACCCCTTCGGTCTTCGGCTGATGGGAAAGGCTCTTCGGGGATGGCTCCACGGGGGTAAGCCTTCGGATACCCTGGGCTTCACCCAGTCGATGGAGCGGCTTAAGGCGCAGGTAGCCGGTAAGCCCAGCTTTTTCGAGGAGCTGGTGGAGAAGCGCTTCCGGGACAACCCCCACCGGGCTACGGTGAGTGTTCGACCCGATTCCGAACATGAGGAGAGGATAGAGGGAGAGCTGAAGGAGCACGCTGAGACAGTGCTTAACCGGTTGGGCCGGCAGGGTGAGAAGGAGCTGGAGGAGAAGAATGAAAGGCTGAAAACATTTCAGGACCGCCCCGATTCTCCCGAGGCGGTTGCATCCATCCCAAGTCTCTCCATCGAAGATGTCCCCCGGGAAGTGGAAAAGCTGGAGGTGGAGGAGACTCGCCTGGGAGATACCACCGTTTTTCTCAACAAGCTCTATACAAACGGCATTCTCTATACCGATTTTATCTTTTCTATGGATCACCTTGACCGGAGAGAGCGGCTCTACCTGCCCCTCTTTACCCGGCTCCTTCTTCACACCTCCTTGCCCGGAATGAGCTATGATCAGGTGGCCCATCGGCTCTTCAGGGATACCGGGGGACTCTATTCCTTCCTGGAATCAAGTCCGGTTCTGGGTGGCACCTACCAGAACCTGATGGTTTTCCGCCTCAAATCTCTGGAGGATGGGGCGGAGAGCGCCCTTGATCTGGCCCTCTCCATCTTTATGGAGGCGATCCTCCAGGACCGCAGCCGGCTTAAAGAGGTGCTTCTGGAGATGCGAAACGACTTGGCCTCCGGGGTTATCTCTTCCGGGAACAGCGTTGCCGCTTTGCGGGCCTCCTCCTTTCTCTCTCCCACTATGGCAAACGATGAGCTATGGAGAGGGGCAAGTCAGCTCCTTTTTCTTGATGAGCTGGTGAAGCGGGGTGATCCGGGGCTCTCTGAAGCGGTGGAGATCCTTGAAACAATACGAAAGAAACTCTTCAGCCGGGAGAGGCTGATGTGTAATATCACCGCCGATGCCGATTTTATTCCTTCGGCGGCTTCAATGATCAACACCTTCCTGGAGAGGCTCCCTGCAGCTTCTGAGGAGTTTGAATCATCCGAGGAGTCCCAAACGCCCGGTGAAGCTGCGGTACCGGAGAGCTCCGACGAGGATGCTCCCGGACTTTCGGGGCCGGGCCGGGAAGAGGCTCTTATTGTTCCCTCCTCAGTCAACTTTGTAGCCGCCGTTTTACCCGGTGCAAGGATCGATTCTCCTGACCATCCTCTGCAGCTTCTGTTGAGCCAGATACTGAAAACCACCTTCCTCTGGGAGCGGATCAGAATGCGGGGAGGTGCCTATGGCGCCGGGGCATTTACCAACGGCCTTGAATCGGTTTTCGGCTTTTCCAGTTACCGGGATCCCAAGATCCTTTCTACTGTTACCGCTTTTCGGGAGGGCTTGGAACTGGTGGCTCAAACTCCCCCGACCCAGGAGGAAATAGAAAAGGCGATTATCTCCCTAGTGGGGAAAGAGACCCGGCCCCAATCTCCGGGGGAGAAAAGCATGATCGGCTTTCGTCGGCTTCTTTATGGGATCAGCGATGAGGTGCGACAGCAGAAGCGGGATATCCTCCTGTCTGCGGATCGCCACCGGGTCGCCGGGGCAGCCCGGGAGCTCTTAAAGCGTTTTGAAGAGCGTTCCCTGGTGGTAGTGGCAGGAAAAGGGGCGGCAGATAAGGCGGGCATTGTACTGCCGGGGCTGGCAAGCAGCCGGATTCATCTGCCTGTTTGAGCCGTCTGGTAAAAAATCCAATGAGGGTGAAACAAATTCGATGAACACCGACAGTAAAGAGATCCTGACCGGAAGTATCAGCGCCCTCTTTTTCCGCTTGTCCGTTCCGGCGGTGGTGAGCCTCCTTGCTCTGGGGCTCTATCAGTTTGTGGACGGTATTTTTGTGGGCCAATGGGTAAGCCCTGAAGCTCTTGGGGCTGTCGGGGTGGTCTACCCCTTTACCCTCATCAATAACGGAATTTTCAGCCTCATTGGTGTGGGAGCGGCCTCTCTCCTCTCCCGGGCTATCGGAAGGGGTGATCAGCCCACCATCGATGCCCTGTTCGGCAATTTCCTCCTGGCAAACATCATCTTATCTTCCCTGATCACCCTCTTCGGGATAGCTGCTGCCGACAGGATTGTCACCTTCCTTGGAGCAGAAGGGGAGATCCATCGTCTTGGGGTGATCTACCTGCGGATCATGACCGCCGGCTCCTTCTTTTTCAATTTTGCCTCCAGTGCGAATGTCCTTATCCGGGCTGAAGGAAAGATGCGTTACGCCATGCGGATCATGCTGATCGGCACCTTCCTCAATATCGCTCTGGACGCCCTCTTCCTGGGCCCCTTAAGGCTGGGAATTGCTGGTGCGGCCGCCGCCACCATCACCAGCTACTTCGTCATGTTCATCATCAGCCTGGTATATTTCTTCAAGGGGGGCGGAGCGGTCTCTCCCCACCGGGGGCGCATCGCCTTCTCCAGCCATCTGGGGGAGATGCTGCGGGTCGGCTTTTCCGGTATGGCCCTCCCGATGATGAGTATTGTGCAGATTGTCTTTGTTCTGAAGAGTGTAGCCTTTTACGGAAATGAGAACGATCTTATCATTATCAGCACGGTTATCAAAATCCTCAATTTTATCTTTGTCCCTATCTGGGGTATCTGCCAGGGTTTTCAGCCCATGGCGGGAATCAACTACGGAGCGGGGAGCTACCGCCGCCTGCGCAGCGCTTTTGCCTATTTTGTCCTTTACTCCACCCTGCTAACCCTCTTAATATGGGCCATTCTGCAGCTCTTACCCTCCACCGTCCTCTCCTGGTTTATCACCGACCCGGCAATCGTCGATCAGGGGATCCGGGTAATCCGCCTCTACCTCTGTGATTTCCCCATCTACGGCTACATGCTGCTGGTGGTGACCTTTTTCCAGTCCATCGGGAAGAGCGGCCCCTCCGCCTTTCTGGTAATCAGCAGGATGAGCCTTTTTTTCATCCCCAATATTATCTTCCTGCCCAAACTGATCGGCATCGACGGGGTGTGGCTGGCCACCCCGGCCTCCGATATTTTTGTGATGATCATCGGTACGGTGCTCTTTATCCGGGAATTGAGGATTGAGGCGAGGGAGACGAGGCTATCGAAGGAGCAGGAACTTCACTCCACCTGACCTTCCATCGATGTATACGAATCTGATCCTCCCGGCTCGGTGAATTTCTCCCGTATTTCGAGGAACCGGTTGGTGTCGGCAATCCGTTCCACTATCTTCAGAATCTTCTCCTGCTCCCGTTTGATTGAACTCTCCCTGCTCAATAGACGATGAATTTCCCGATCCCCGAATATAAAGGCGGTGATCTGGGTTATCACCGTCAGCTCCTCCAAGGCATTACGAATTGAGAGCCCCTTTGCGCCTCCTTCGTGGATGGTGTTTTCCATTGGCAGGGCAGGAGGTTCTCCCTGACCCGAGCTCCTGAACAGCTCTATAGGGCTGAACAAGTTTAACGTGATCGCTCCGCTTTGAAAGGGCGTGAAGAGAAGGGGGGTAAGCTCTGAGGATATCCGTTTCAAAAGTACCACTGCAGCCTCCAGAATGGCTACCGCTTCAGCTTCAATGGGAATTGCGTTCACCTTTTTTGAGTGCAGTTCCAGGAACCTGTCACGATTGAAAGAGGGGAGCTGAAAGGATATATCCGCTAAAAGATCCCGCATTCCCTTCAGCCGACTGACGGTGGCATGAAAGGGATCGTCTGCAAAGAGGGCCTGTCGTCCGATATTTTCCACCATCGGCTTTCCTATCAGGAGGGATTCAAAATCCTCCATATACCTGTCAATCAGGTGCTGCATAAAGGAAATAGGCTTCTCGTAAGTTTCCTGGTAGGATCGTTTTGATCCCCCCCGGGAATAGAACTTATCAAGCGGGCTTTGGTCAATATCACCGTTGGAGCTCTTTTTCAGGAAGTACCGGAGTTTTAAGAGCTCCTTTCGTTCCTCATTCAGCGTTTTTAACTGCTCCTCCTGAGATTGAAGGTATTCTTCAATCCTTTTACCAGTTTCGGTATTGCAGAGAAATGATTTCCCCTCGATGGGATCGCCGATTCCATTTATTACCACCTCCTCCATCTCCAGATAACGGCGATATCTTGCCATGAGTTCTGCTAAAATATACTGGTTCATTCCCGGTCGATTGGCCCCCGGGGCAAGAAGCCCCTTCACCTGGGCTGGCAGGGTTTCCAGATCCGGTATTTCCCGGCGGTTATGTTCAATGAGGGTGTGAATGGCACTGAGGATGGAGTCCACTTTTTTATCACCGTAGGTCATCATGAGATAAATTTGATCCCTCCGGTGGGATGAGGCTTTCAACAGTTCGCTGCAGTAGTCCTCCAGAAAAACCAGGAGGTTATACTCCTTTTTGGTAAGGTAGAGCCAGGCATTTCCCATGAGCTGATTCAGAAGGGGCTGCACCTTTTCAGCGAAGGGGGCGAATATGTGGCTTATGGTTGTTTTTGCCCGTTCGGTAAGTTTCGGTCCTGGAGGTAAAAAGGTGGGTTTCAAGAGCCCAGTCCTCTCCCCAAAGGCTTTCATCTTTCTCCGATGCCTAAAGAGGTAGGAGAAATAGCTTTCTCGGATAAAGGGTTGGATTAAATTCCTCAGTTTTCGCTTGGGTACCTGCCTTTGCCTCTTGGAGGGCTGCTTTTCATCAACGGCCAGGTAGTGGTCCCCTTTATCTATCCTCCTTATCTTCTCTATTTTTGTCTTTAGCGAAAGGTTTCTAGCTATAATCTCCTCCACTATCTCCCGATCCGATTCGCTTCGCTTTTTGCGGAGCAATTTCCCAAGGGTTATGAGATCTTCAGCTTCTTCGTCGATTCTGGCCATGGGTAAGAGTATAGCGAAGAAGTGGTAGGGAATCAAAGGCTATTTTATATCACATAGAAAAAAAGAGAGCAGTGATTTAGTATCCAAGATAAAATGGAGATTGCTACGATGAGAAAATGACTGTGCCTCTTTGCGATTCAGAAGAAAACGTTACCGTCAGAGTTACCGGATAGCTTTCAGGAAAGCCTGAACAATTCCCACCTATAATACCATTCTACCATCAACAAAAAAGAGGCTGCCCAAGACCTAGTCTCAGGCAGCCCCGAATACTCACTTAACAGATACCAGTCACCCGATACCGGCCGACAGAAGCCCTAAAACTCCCGATCGGCCAGGTACTTCAGTTCCTTGTACTTCCGGTCCACATCAACTTTCACCTTCTCAAGCAGCATGGCTGCCCGTTCTGGGTTTGCTGCCTGCAGGGATTTGTAACGAACCTCGTTGTACATATACTCGGCAGGTTCGGTGGCAGGCTCTTTGCTGTCCAGGAGGAAGGGGTTCTTGCCCTGCTCCAGCAGTTCGGGGTTGAAGCGCCAGAGGGGCCACATGCCGCTGGTGACAGCCAGCTTCTGCTGATCCATACCGGTGGTCATGTTGATACCGTGGTTGATACAGTGGCTGTAGGCGATGATAAGGCTGGGTCCGTCGTAGGCTTCCGCCTCCCGGATCGCCTTGATGGTCTGCATCCGGTTGTAGCCCATGGCAACTCTTGCCACGTAGACGTAGCCGTAGGTCATGGCCATCATCCCCAGATCTTTCTTGGTGATCGCCTTGCCGCTGGCGGCGAATTTGGCGATGGCGCCAACCGGGGTAGCCTTGGACATCTGGCCTCCGGTGTTGGAGTAGACCTCGGTGTCCATACAGAGAACGTTGATATTTCTTCCGCTGGCCAGTACATGGTCCAGACCGCCGTAACCGATATCGTAGGCCCAGCCATCTCCGCCGAAGATCCAGACCGACCGTTTGATCAAGTAATCCGCCACGCTGGCCAACTCATTGGCACTGTAGTCGTCGGAAGGCTGGCACTGAGCTACCAGCTTATCCTTCCACTCCCGCTGCTGATCAATCTCCTGATCGCTGGACTGGGCGTTGCCTTTGATCTTCTCAAGGAGCCCCTTGTCAACACCTGCCGGGGTGTTTGCCAGCAGCTTGTCTACCAGCTCCATGGCATAAGTTGCCATCCGGTCGCTGGTCAGGCGCATGCCGTAACCAAACTCGGCGGCATCCTCGAAGAGGCTGTTGCTCCATGTTGGGCCCCGTCCGTCTTCCCGGGTGGTGTAGGGGGTGGTGGGGAGGTTTCCGCCATAAATGGAGGAACATCCCGTGGCGTTGGCGATAACTGCCCGATCACCCACAAACTGGCTTACCAGCTTCACGTAGGGGGTCTCTCCACAGCCTGCACAGGCGCCGCTGAACTCAAAGAGGGGCTCTAAAAGCTGACTCCCCTTGGTGGAGTTGAGGTTGAGTTTGCTCCGGTCGTAGTTGGGGATCTTCTGGAAGAACTCCCAGTTTTCCACCTCCTGGTCCCGTAAGGGGAGCTGAGGCTCCAGGGAGAGCGCTTTCTTCTCAAACTTCTTGTTTACCGGGCAGATATTCCAACAGGCGCCGCAACCGGTACAATCCTCGGGGCTCACCTGGATGGTGAACTTCTGTCCTGCAAAATCCTTTCCCTTGGCCTCCGCACTCTTGAAGGTAGCCGGGGCACCAGAGAGCTTATCCTCATCGTAGATCTTCATTCGGATAACACCGTGGGGGCAGACTGCAGAACAGTCGGCACACTGGATACACACCTCGGCATCCCATACAGGGATCTTCTCGGCGATATTCCGCTTCTCATACTTGGTGGTGCCGGTGGGATAGGTTCCGTCGTTCGGGAGCTGACTCACCTTCAGCTTTTCACCCCGGCCTGCGATAATCTCCGCAGTTACGTTCTTGACGAATTCGGGAGCATTGTCGGGAACAATCTTGATCATGTGATTGTCCCCCTTGGTGGTGGAGGGATAGTCTACTTTCTCGATCCCCTCCAGGGCCATATCGATGGTCTTGATATTTTTGTCCACCACATCCTGACCCTTCTTCATATAGGTCTTGGTGATGTACTTCTTGATCAGTTCGATCGCCTGATCCTCCGGCAGGATACCGGAAATCTTAAAGAAAGCGGTCTGCATGATAACGTTGATCCGGTTGCCCATCCCCGCTTTCTCGGCAATAGATACCGCATCTACGACATAGAACTGCAGCTTCTTATCAATAATCTTCTGCTGCACCTCTACGGGCATGTGTTCCCACACCTCGTCCTTATGGTAGGGACTTGCCAGGAGGAATACGCCACCCACTTCAGCGTTCTTCAGAATGTCGAGCCTCTCAAGGAAGCTGAACTTGTGACAGGCAAGAAAGCTCGCCTTCTGAATGAGGTAGGTGCTCTTGATTCGATCTTTTCCGAATCGGAGGTGGCTGGCGGTGGTAGCTCCCGCCTTCTTGGAGTCGTAAACAAAGTAGCCTTGAGCAAAGTTGTCGGTTGCCTCACCGATAATCTTGATGCTGTTTTTGTTGGCCCCCACGGTTCCATCCGATCCAAGGCCATAGAACATGGCCCGGTGAACCTTATCGCCGGTGGTGAAGTTCTCATCCCACTCCAGGCTGGTGTAGGAGAGGTCATCGTAGATACCCACGGTAAAGTGGTTCTTCGGCTTATCAGCGGCCAGGTTGTCCAGTACGCTTTTGGCCATGCCGGGGGTAAACTCGTTAGAGCCCAGGCCGTAGCGGCCTCCCACCGTTTTGGGCCAGCTGGTAAAAGCGCTTTCACCGCTCTCCATCATCTCGCCAATGGCGGTGCGCACATCTTCATAGAGAGGTTCTCCCAGGCTTCCCGGCTCCTTGGTTCGGTCAAGGACAGCGATGGATTTGACGCTTTTTGGAAGGGCGCCGATGAAGTGCTTGGCGCTGAAGGGGCGGAAGAGGTGAACCTTGACAAGTCCAACCTTCTCTCCCTTGGCGGTGAGAGCCTCCACAGTCTCTTCCATGGTATCTGCACCGCTTCCCATCATTACAACAACCCGTTCGGCATCCGGGGCACCCACATAGTCAAAGAGGTGGTACTGCCGGCCGGTCAACTTACCGAACTGGTCCATTGCATCCTGGACGATCTGCGGGGTAGCCTCATAGTAGCGGTTTACTGTCTCCCGGGCGGCAAAGAAGAGATCCGGGTTCTGGCTGGTCCCGCGAACCACCGGCTTTTCGGGGTTCATTCCCCTGCCGCGGTGGGCCCGGACAGCCTCATCGTCAATCATCTCCTTCATTACACCATAGGAGATCTCTTCCACCTTTTGAATTTCGTGGCTGGTTCTGAAGCCGTCAAAGAAGTGGAGGAAGGGAACCCGGGCCTTTACCGTAGCGGCCTGGGCGATCAGAGCGTTGTCCATGGTCTCCTGAACATTGTTGCTGCCCAGCATGGCAAAGCCGGTGCTTCGGGCGGCCATAATGTCGGAGTGGTCTCCGAAGATACTGAGAGCCTGAGCTGCAACGGACCGGGCTGCAATGTGAAAGACCGTGGGAGTAAGTTCTCCCGCAATCTTGAACATGTTGGGGATCATCAGCAGGAGTCCCTGACTTGCTGTAAAGGTGGTGGTCAAGGCTCCGGTGGTGAGGGCTCCATGAACCGATCCGGAAGCTCCCGCTTCGGACTGGAGCTCTACAACTTCCGGGCTGCTTCCCCAGATGTTCTTTCTGCCCTGGGCGCTGTAGGCGTCGGAGAGCTCTCCCATGGGGGAGGAGGGGGTAATGGGGTAAATTGCAATTACCTCATTGGTGGCATGTGCCACGTGGGCGACGGCGGTATTACCATCGATCGTGACCATAGTTTTTTCAGACATGGTAAGATCCTTTCTTCTAGGTTATTTTTGCCTAGGAAGTGTAACCGAAATGGGCAGGATATACAAGGACGAGGCCGCTTTTGTGACCCATATTATTCCAGAAAACCAAATATTCGTATATTGTGAAGGATGATCTGTTTTTGTGATTTGTTGCATGAAACGGAGCGGTGGGCTTACCCGATCTCCCGGGAAAAACCTGGCCAGGTGCCCGGGAGGGCAGGGTACCCCCTGGTCCCCTGGGCTGACCCGACCCCTATAGAGGCCCCTCCCCTCCAGAGCTCCCCTCCAGCGGCCCCTCCAAGGCCCCCCGCTTCAGTCCAATCCGGCAGCCTTACCTTAGCCAAAAAGAAGCCGGAGAAATTCGGGTCTTGAAAAGTGGAGCAGCACCTGTCGGTGGATCGGATCCTTTCCGGGCCTATCGGGAGCGGGCCACTGCGGTCCAGGCCACTGCGGTCCCGGCCGAGCCGGCACTTCCTCTCTCTCCGTTTCCCCGTTCTCTCTTTCTGCACCCCCGTGGTACTTTTCTGCACGTTTTTCTCCCCTCCCGGCTCCTGCCCGGGCCCCGGCACTGACCTTAGCCCCAGCCCCAGCCCCAGCTCCAGCTCCAGCTCCAGCCCCAGCCCCGGCACAAACCCTACCCATCGCCTCCAGGGCTCTA
>CAYMWV010000013.1:33145-43639 GCA_964394395.1 uncultured Sediminispirochaeta sp. | reverse complement strand
TACCGGAGGTCGTTTATTGTAAAAGAAAACCACCGCCTCTGGCGGTGGTTCGCCAGTTAACAAACTGGCGGCGGTTCAGGCTTTGCCTGAAGCGTTCTTTTTCAACAAACGACCACCGACAGCGGCCACAGGCCGCTGTAAGCCCCCTGGAAGGGGGCTCAGTAAAACCACCGGTTTTACCGGAGGTCGTTTATCTTCGCCACCCGTTTGCGGTGCCGCTCTTCGGTGGACCACTTTGCTTCGATGAAGGCTTTAAGCATCTCTTCTATCGGCTCCTGGTAATCGATGCGCCCGCCGAAGGCTATGAAGTTGGCGTTGTTATGTTCCCTGGCCATCTGGGCTGCAAAGATGTTCTGAGGCAGGGCGCAGCGGATTCCGGGGAACTTGTTTGCAGTGATAGAGATACCAATTCCGGTTCCACAGGCCAGAATACCGAAGGCGTACTCTCCTTGCAGAAACTCTCTGCACCCTTTTGCGGCCATATCGGGGTAGTCGACCGAACTCTCTTCATGCACTCCAAGATCTTTAACCTCAAAACCCTGCTTCTGCAGAAACGTGACAATCCGCTCTTTTACAATAAAACCGCCATGATCAACGGCAATTACTACCCTTTTATCTGCTCTATCCATGGTACCTCTCCTTTCTGTTCCATGCTAACCTTTTTCAGACGGTGAAACAATAGCATCTTGACGTGGCGAAAAGCTTTTACGATAGTTATAAAGGAAAAGGAGGCTATCGCTTCCTCGGGAATCTCCTGCTGAATCTCTCTACCTCCTTGCTCAATGTTCTCTTTCTTGACGAGCCGGGGGAAAAGTGAAAAGATAGCTATCAATGGATGCTATCTATATAACTGGTCATAGAAACCCCGACATGGATTCGGTCTGCTCAGCCTGGGCCTATGCAAGGTTGAAGAATGAGCTTGATACAGTAAACAGCTATCTTCCCATTTCCTGCGGCCATCTCAACGAACAGACAAAGGCGCTCTTTCAGGATCTGGGCCTGGAGGCTCCCAGACTGGTCCGGGATATTCACCCCCGGGTGGGGGATATTCTGCAGGCTCCGGTGGACTCTCTTTCAGTAAGCGACTCCATCCTCAATGCTGTACGCACCCTCCATGATCGAACCTTGAGTATCCTTCCAGTCTTCAGAGAGGGAGATTTTGCGGGGCTTGTCAGTGTTCAGGAGATATCGGATTTTCTGATCAGTGAGCAGATAGGGGGGCGTCCCCATTACACCTTTCGGGTTGAGAACTTCGGTAAGGTCTTACCTGGGAAACTCCTTCGGGGAGCAGGAGAGGATGAGTTCAAAGCCCCCCTGATGGTGGGAGCCATGCCCTTTGAGCAAAGTATTGCCCGAATCCGGGAGCTGCTGCCCAGTAAGCCGGTTTTGGTGGTGGGTAAACGGAGCAAGATCATCCGATATGCGGTGGAGAACGCCTTTCCCGCACTGGTCTTAACGGGTATAGAGGAGAATGAGGATATACGAGAGGAGCTTGACGGCTACGAGGGTACGGTCTTTCTCTCCCATACTGATACGGCGGAAACGGCCCGGCTTCTTCGATTGAGTGCCCCTGTGGAAGACATTATGGGCTGCGATTATCCCACCTTGACTGAAGATACCCATTTTGATGAGGCAAAGGGAAGTTTGATCAATTCCGAATACCGGGGTCTGCCAGTCTTCTCTGATGGAAGTTTCCGGGGAATCGTTACCCGCCGCTCCTTTATCGATAAGCCCAAGCGTAAGCTTATCATGATGGACCATAATGAGGCTGCCCAGAGTATCCGCGGCATAGAGCATGCAGAAATAGTAGAGATCATCGACCATCACCGGTTTGCCCCGGAAAAGACCCGCAGCCCCATCTATATTGCCGCAAAACCGGTGGGAAGCACCTGTACCATTGTGTATCAGCACTACATCACCCACCAGGTACCGGTTGACAGAAGCTGTGCACTGATTCTCTTAAGCGGGATTCTCTCTGACACGGTGCTGCTCAACAGCCCTACCACAACCGGGGAGGATAAGATGGCGGTGGAGCAGCTTGCCAGCATCGCCGGGGTTGACTACCACACCTTCGGGGAGCAGATGTTTAAGCGCACCTCCCTCATTTCGGAGAAGGACCCGGATGATGTGGTTTCCGGTGATTTCAAGGTGTATCAGGAGTATGGTAAACGGGTTGGTATTGGTCAGGTAGAGGTGGTGACCCTGGAGGATCTTCCTGATAGCTGCGATGCTCTTAAGGCAGCGCTCAAAAGGGCGAGGGAGAAGCAGCGCCTTGATTGGGTAATGCTGCTGGTCAGCAACGTTTTGAAGGAGAATTCAAAATTGATCACCTACGGTGGGGAGGGGCTCTCTTCCCGGCTTATCTATCGCCAGGAGGGAGAGGGGCTCTTCGATCTGCCAGACATCCTTTCCCGGAAAAAACAGCTGCTCCCGGAGGTGCTGCGGGTTCTGGAAGATGCGGCCCTGCCCGGGAGCGATCTTTCCGGAGAATAGGGGTGAAGATCCTCCTCATCCAGCCCCCCTTCCACGACTTTTACGCCACCATTCACCGAACCAACGCCCTGGGGCTTCACATCGCAGCAGATCTGCTTAAGGAGGCAGGATATAACGTTGAAGTCATTAATTTCCCTCTCCTTTCATCGGGAAAAACAGCAGCTCTTCCGGATGAACTATCCCATTTGAAGCCCTACCTTCTCAGTGATGAGAAGGGGCCGGTGAAGGGTTTAAACCATTTTCAACGCTTTGGTCCCTCTTTTTCAGAAGCTTGCAACATAGTAGAAGCAAAACGGGTGGATCTGATAATCCTGGCCCTTTTCGCCTGGCCTTTCGGGGAGGACCTTCTCCAGCTCGCCCGGGAATATCGGGTCCGCAATCCGGACCATCCGATGGGGATTGCCGGTGCAGGTTTTTCTGCCGCTCCGGAGCGCTTTATCACTTCCGGCCTCTTCTCACTTTTCCTAGAGGGGGAGGCGGAGGGGGTGATCCCTTTATGGCTGGAGGCGGGATCTCCTCTGAAGGGGCACTTTTCTGCAGGATTTGATCCGGAACGAAAGCCCCTGCCCGGGGCTGTTTCTTTTCCTCTCCCTGGTAGAAACAGGGGCAATGATAAAGCCCTAGCTATTTCTGCCGGGCGGGGCTGTCCCATGTCCTGCCGTTTCTGTGCAAACCACCTGGTTCATGGTAGGGGGCTGCGCCTTCCCCGACCGGGGGATGTGTTGCGGAAAATTGATTCACTCCCTCTTTCGGCTGCTCATGTTAAGAAGATCTTTCTGGAAGATGATAACCCTTCCGCTGATATACGCTGGTTCAAGTCGCTTTTGACTGCCCTTCATGAGCGATTTCCGCAAGCAGAAATTTCCGCAGAGAATGGTATGGACCACCGCTTCCTGGCCATCAATGATTTGCCCTTCCTTTGGGATAAGGGGTTTCGTACCCTCAATCTCTCCCTTGGATCTTCCACTGCCTCTTCCCTCTCCAGGCTTGATAGAGGCGGCTCTATGGCGCATTTTCAAGCTGTGGTTGAGAGCTGGGCAAAGCTGGGGGGAAAGGGGGTGAACTACTTTATTGCCGGTCTGCCTGGAGAGAAGGGAGAGGAATCGTTGGATAGCTTGATCACCCTGTCACAGCTGCCGGGGAGGGCAGGGATCAGCCTCTACTATCCCCTCCCGGACAGTGATACTGCTGCCCCATTTCGTCGCTATCTCGGCAGCGCCGCCTGGCGGTGGGGTGGCGAACTCAGCACCCCGACACTTTTAACGCTGTTCCGTCTCTCCCGGTATCTGAATATGATGAAGAGCGGGGGAAAAGGTAGCATGCAAGAGAGCTTAATCCGGGAGAGTAGAAAGACGGGGTATCTTCACACCTTCCGGAGGAAGGAGCACTCTTTAACTATCTTGCCCTGGAGCAATAACGATATCGTTTCGCAATTCTTCAATAGGGTAATAGCGATTACCTCTTAGGCTCTCCCTCTTTGCAAAGAGGAAGGGTAAAGGTGATGGAGGTTCCCTCCTGCAGAACGCTCTCAACATCTATTGCACCATCATGTAAGGCAATCAACTCCTTACAAAGAAGCAGGCCGAAGCCTGTTCCCTCTTCACGCTCTGTCCCCAGGGAGGTGGAATGTTTACCCGGCCGGAACAATCTATCGATCTGCTCTTTTTTCATGCCGATTCCATTATCCTGCACACGAAATCAGATAGTGACCAGCCATATTGCTCAGGCCGTAGTTGCTGATATAGATGGTGAAGGCGACCTCTCCCAGGATAGTAAGGAAGATTGAAATCTGCACCCAGCGGTAGACAAGCGGACTTAATAATTTCCTGTTCTTTCCCAGTGCAAGCATAGCAATGAGAAGGACCACCATTATTCCAATTTCTGACCAAATTTTAAATAGAGTCTGACCCTGGTTTGGAACAAAACAGATTGGAAACACCTTCGCAATGTACACACTATATAAAGTCAGGGCAGTGAGAAAAGAGTAGACCGAAAAAACAGATCGATGGGATATCTTTGCCTTGCCAGGAATCGTTACAGCATAAAAGAGGAGGGTAAGAGCCTCCATGCCCCGGGCGGCCACCCAGAGCTGATTTGCATAAAAGTCGTAGTCGGTGAAGATCTCCATTCCGGAGTAACTCAAGGTGTGCATCAGATCAAGGAAGGCGATAAAGAGGTAGCCGATTCCAAGCCTCACCAGATGCTCATTTCCCTCTATCTCCCGGGTGGTCCAGGCGAACATAAAGAGGCCGCAGGCGATGACGATACTGAAAAGTTCTGCCATGGCGTGGAAGAGGAGATAATTTATAAAACTCAAGCCGTATAAGAGGCTTAATATGAGTACAAGCAGAAAAACGTATTGAATCTTCCTGCTATTGATAGAGATATTATTCATATTGGAAGTATAGTATTTTTGGCTCTCCAATGCAAGCGGGTAAGGGGTTATTTGGCTTTTAGTGCAGCGAATGAAAGGTATCAAACCCCAGGGCAAGCCCTGTCAGGCAAGCCCTGGAGCCGGGACGCATAGCTCTTCTCGCTCGCTTGGGAATAAGCCCGCCGCTTGTGCCAGGTCGCTCCGCAACTATGCACAAGTGGCGGGTATCCTCAATATCCCTTCAAGCCTGGACTATAGTGAGGCTAGGGGTTTAAATATGACATCCAGTCCACGTTCATCCTCCAGCTCTTCCAGTCGATCCCGAAGGGTGTGGATACGAAGTGAAGAGGGAATTGCTACAATTGCCTTCATGTGAAACATGGGAGCGCCGGTCATGGGGGCGCTGCTTGTATCGGTTTCCAGATCTTCGATATTGATTCCGTACTCCCTGCAAAGGGCGGTTACTGCATGCACAATCCCCGGACTGTCCAGTGAGATTGTTTCTAGCCGATAGGGCACCGCTTCCCTCTCATGACGGGGAGCCGTTGTGGGTTTAACCAATACGGATATTCCTTCCCGTTCCCCAAAAGCGGAAAGCTCCCTGCTGATGGTATCAATACTCCCTTTGTGCCCCGAAGAGACAAGAACAAGCATGGCAAATTCACCGCCCAGAACAGCCATTTTACTCTCTTCGATGTTTCCTTGCCGATCCAGGATTTCCTGGCTTAGTTGGTCGGCAAAACCGATCCGGTCGGGTCCCAATGCGGAAATTACAAGAAAATCCTTATTATTTTTCTCCATTATTACCTCCTGATTTCGCTCTAAGTATAAGGGATACATCAACTATTTGTAAAAGGGAGAATGTACCAATGTATCAGTCCAATTCGCAAGGGTATCGATCGAGATACATTCAACTCCCTCGTACTGTTTCCACTCCTCTTTAATATAACCCCAGCTTGCAAGACAGGGACGAATATTTTTTACCAGGTTCCCCTTTTCTAAGACTTTCAACAGATGATCGATTTGATCTTCCACAAAAATAGCTTCTCTATAGTGCTTTTCCTCCATCACTTCGAGGATGACATCAACCTTTGCCCTCGGTTTAGAGCAGATAATTCGATGCAGCGGCCACTTTACAGCGTGAAAGGTGACTATCTCATGGATAAATCGGACCGGTTTTGTCGAGAGAATGTACACTTCTTCATTACTCGCAGCTTTGTTGAGAAGCTCAGCAATGCCGGGGAAGAGTGGATTGAGGGAAAACCACCTCTCTGGATTCGAGGAAAGAAAGTGGCTTCGCCACTTTTGAAAAATCTCATCTCCCTTCCTGGAAAGCTCGGGATAACCCTGTTGCAGCTGATCGAAGGCCTCTTGGGAGTGCAGCGGAATTTGTGTATCAATGGCCAGCTGCAGAAAGAGATAATCTCCTCCGTTCCGGATAAAGGGACGGTAGCGACGAAAGAGCTCTTTCCTTTCTTCGTCATCTTCCCCATCTGGTCGATTCCTTGCAACTTTCTCAGCCATGGTGCTGGAGACGGTTTGCCACGCCCTTAATGATGTCTCATAACACTCATGAAGGGAATCACAGAGTACTCCGTCAAAATCGAGGAATAGTGCAGGTTCTTTCATCTCATTGTGCTCTTGCATCTCATTGGATATACCAGAAAAATGGCTTTTCGGAAAGAGCTTTCCCATCCACCGTTTCTGGGGAGAGTATGTTTTCTCCGGCTGCGGAGTAAAAAAGACAGATTACCACTCTTTTTACCAGGTGTTCTTCAGCACTCCGGAGAAGCGGAAATTGTGGCTTGACCGGGTCGAGGAGTTGGTTCTTGCGATATGATCCCATGTGAAACAGTTCCATATATGCATCATGCAGTTCACCAGCGGGGTTGTTGCTTTTTTACCCCAGGACACATACTTCTAGGCAAATCCTGTCAAGGTAAAGGAGTATCCAGAGGATGTATGACGATATAATCGTTATCTGCAACTCCAGCATGGCACTCCAGGCATGATTGTACTTTCCCCGATGGACCGGCTGTCCCATCGGGACTGTACCGGGCCCAAAACCAGTCACCAGCCTCGGGAGCGAAATCTTTTACCTTTACCATTACCGTTAAAGCCGCAAGCTCTTCATCGACGGTGTAGTTTTCTTTTACAATGATAGTGCCTTCCGGTGCTATTCGGCTCGTTACTGGAAGTCTCTCTTTTAAGTCCCGATTTATATACACTTTATGGTACACCCCATGGGGGGCCTGGCCAGGCCGTAGCCCCTCATGTCCTGGCCAGAAATCGTAGTCGGTGTATTGGCTTTCACCACTGATTCGCTCCCAGAGCCGCTCGGCGCTAACTTCACCAACTTTGAGAGGGGCTAGTTCAGGCTCTTCTTTTCCACTGCAGCCTATAGATAGGCTAATGAAAATAATTAGCAGAGATGCAGGTATTATCCAAATCTTTTTCATGTACGCTCCTTTCGGGGAATAGATATGGTAAATCGTGTTCCCCTGCCCTTTTTCGTAGTAACTGCAATTCGCCCCCCTGCATTTTTTACATCCCGGTATACAACATCCAGGCCCACCCCTCTACCGGAAATGGAAGTGGCCTGCATCTTGGTACTGAACTCAGAACGGGAAAGCAGTTTCAACAGCTCCTGTTCGCTATAACTTGCATTTTCGTTCAATAAACCGAGGGAAACTCCTTTTTCTTTTACCCCCTTGAAGTCTATCCCTTTACCATCATCTTCTATGCTGATTTTATAGAGTTCCTGCTCAGTATAGAGCCGTATACTGATATGTCCTTCTCCTTTCTTCCCGAGGCTTATCCTTTCGATTTCTTCCTCCACACCATGATCCAGGGAATTACGGACGAGATGGATTATGGGATTTTTGAGGGTATCAAGTGAAGGTAGGGATTCAACTTCGTTTTTTATCGATACCTGTACTGTCTTTTCCAGCTCTTTGGCTATGTCTTCTATCATTATCTCCAGGGTATCGAGAAAAACCTGAAGTGCATTGGACTCGCCTTCCGCTGTTGAGCTGACCGAAGCAAAGTTTTTGAAGATTTCATGGATCTTTTCTATGCTTGAAAGTTCTTGCTTCAGTTCTTCTATTCCCTTTTGTACTTCCTTTTCTGTTTTTTCGCTCATATCCGGGATTTCATTCTTTGCCTGCACTACGAGGTTTTCTACTTCATGTGCCTGATCTGCTACTCTTCGAAACTCAAGATAACGGGCAGATCCTTTCATTGAGTGAAGAGCACGGATCTGCTCCTGGATAGCTTCGAGACTTATCGTTTCAACGAGAAACTCTTCAAGGTTCTCTATTGTGCGGGCTGCATCCCGGGAAAACTCCATAAATGACTGAGGACCAATTTTAAGGAGCGTTGAAATCTGTTCTACCTCTGACTTGCTTCGTTCTCTTTCCTGATCAAGTTCATGCTGGATGCGGGTTATATTAGTCTTGTCAGTAAAAATGACCATCACATTTTCCAGCTCCCCTCCGGAATAGATGCGTTGAAAATCTGCATCGATGACGATAGTTTCATTTCCACTCTCCTGGGGGATTGTCAGAGTGACATCAGCAAGAGGATTGATCGACATGATCATTTCCATCTCAGTATTGCTGTTTTCAAAAATCATGGCTATAAACTTTTCCAGTTCAAGACGTTTCTTTGAATCTTTCTCCTCCTCTGGATATATAAACTCGCTGAAGGTGCGGCCAGCAATCTTATCTGTTCTGAAAAGGGTACTCACATAACTGGAGTATTGTTCACTTATAGTTCCATCACGCCTGACAAGAATCAATCCTTCTGCAATGTTATCCAGGTATTTCTTGTTCTCTTCGTTTTTTGTTTCAATAACGCTGTTTTCAATTTCCAATCTGCTTTTCTCTCTCAAGCTGATTATCATTTCATTTATTTTTTGAGAAAGGGATCCTAATTCGTCTCTGCTGCCCACCTTGCTTTGGACATCAAGATTTCCATCGCCGACGATGCCTACAACATCTTCAATTTCCAGAATTGGATTAATAATAATGGCTTGCATCATGAAGATGAGAAGTAGTGCTACAGTCAGGCCTGCAATGAGAAAGAAAACAATCAATGTATTCCGTGAATTCGTGATACTGGAAAAGGTGCGCTCCAGAGAGATGTTGTAATATGCAACTCCCCGGACAAAATGGTCGGTTCCGTGACATTGACGGCAATCAGCATAGTTGAGAATGGGGAAATAGTACTCCATCGTCTTTTGTTCAAGGTCTTCCACATGGATTGGTGTATTTGTACGGACCACTTCCTGAAAAACTTTCATGGAATTGGTTTTAAGATCTATCCTGGGTGTTTTATCGAAATTTGTGAAGTTTTGAATGGCATTGACTTCTTCAACGGTGGCGTAATCATTAAATGCAATAGTCCCATCCCTTCTATACAGTTCAAGCTCCTGGAAACCAGGGACTGACCTAAGATCATCAAGAGTCGTAACAGCAATAGGAGCTTCACCGCTTAGCATGAGGTTTTTTATTACGCGGTTGAGAATGTCATTACTGGTAACAAGATTCTTTCTCTGGGTGTCAAGTGTAATATTCCTCTGACTTGAGACAGCTATAAAAACAGAAATGGATATGCTTATGAGAAGCAGGACAATAATACCTGTAACAATTTTTCCCCTGATGGAGCTCTTGCTTATACCCATATTACAGGAGGTCTCTTAGTGAAACATTGACCTGAAAATTGCCAAGATCAGAGTCAAAGGGAATAGCTACAATAGGAACACCTTCCGGCCAGTGAATGTGGTAACTGGTACCGGTGACTACCCCGGGGAGGGATATGGAAATGCGAAACTCGGTAAGCTCCTTTTTCGCATTCCCGGCGATGATATTAATCATTTCTCCTACCCCGTCAATTACTTCGTTGCTCAAAGCGGGATAATTGTGACCTTCCATTTTTGAAACTGCCTCTATTGCCGTTTCCCGATTAAAACTGAGTACCACAGCCCCCACTGTCTCACCTGCAAGACCGATAAGACCAGAAACTTCTAAAAGATCCTTCGGGTCTTTTTTCAGATAAGGCTTACCCGCAGAGATCCCAACGCCTAGGAAATCTTTAAACAGATAATTTGTTGCGTGGATGAAAGGATTGATGTATTTGGCCTGCATGATGCCTCCTAAACCTGGATGTATTTGCTGATTTTTTCCCAGAGCATATTACCTCTGATGGGCTTAACGATATAATTGGTTACCCCTGCATTGATTGCTTCAACGACGTTGTACTTTGCAGCCTCTGAGGTAATCATAATTATCGGCGTTTTGGAATACTTTTCCATTGCCCGAATCACCTGCACAAATTTAAGGCCATCCAGTTTAGGCATGTTCCAGTCCACTAAAAAGAGTTCTATATCCTGCTTGGAAGCGATTTCGAGGGCCGCTTGCCCATCGGGAGCCTCTATAATGGAAGACTCATCAATATGCTGCTCCAGCAGGGTGTTTTTGTGAATTCTTCTCATAACCCCCGAATCATCAATAACTAATATTTTCACTCCTCTCCTCCTTTTTTTACCTATTTGCTTATAACTCTATTGTAGACCCCTTTGGCGTACTATGTCAAAGAGATTTTACACTCTCCTTTTGATCCTGCCC
>CAYMWV010000013.1:0-33045 GCA_964394395.1 uncultured Sediminispirochaeta sp. | reverse complement strand
ACCCCTTTGGCGTACTATGTCAAAGAGATTTTACACTCTCCTTTTGATCCTGCCCTTTGAACCTGCCCGGATGGTTTACCGGAAAAGAAGAAAGGCCGATAACAACCGAAGGCTGCATTGAGCTCCCTGGAAGGCTCCCTTCTGCTACCTGATGCTATACAATGTTATGTAGTAGAACTGTCACAAAGTGATGATGCTTTTCATGTAGCTTCAGGACTCCTGCTCCGGTGCGGGCCTGAAATGAACCTCCGGCTTTCCCGAGCTTACCTTGGTATTGGGCGGGACGTCCTCCATAATCCAGACGTTTCCTCCCACCACTGATCCCCTGCCTATGGTGATATCTCCTAAAATGGTCGCCTCTGCATAGACCGTCACATTATCCTCAATTGTGGGATGCCGCTTCCTGTCCCGGATGATCTTTCCTGAAGAGTCGGTAGGGAAGTTGGCAGATCCCAGGGTTACACCCTGGTACAGTCGTACGCCAGAACCAATTACGGTAGTTTCTCCAATGACAACCCCGGTTCCGTGATCGATGAAAAAGGCCTCCCCGATTTTCGCACCTGGATGGATGTCGATCCCGGTCCGTTCATGGGCGTATTCGGAGATCATTCTGGGAATGAGGGGAACTCCGCTGGTATAGAGATGATGGGCAATCCGATGGATCGCTATGGCGGTAAGTCCCGGGTAGGCGATGACGATCTCTTCAAAACTCTTTGCTGCCGGATCACCTTCATAGGCTGCCCGGACATCGGTCAAAAGCGTTTTACGTATCCCGGGAAGATCATCAAAGAGCTGGTCACAGCTTTTTACCGCTTCATGTTCGCAAAAGCACTCAGTGCAGGAACTTAGTCTGCACTCATGCCGAAAGGCTAAAAGAATCTGGTGATGCAGTTTTGTATGTACATCACATAGGAGGTCTCCGATCACGTAGCGTACGTTATGCCTGGTAAGCACTCGTTGACCTGTGTAGCCGGGAAAAAGAATTTCCAGCAGGGTATCTACAACTTCCTTCACCTTTGCATTAACCGGCAGATCCGCCTCATCAATGAAATTTGTCCCCTGATCAGCTTTATAGCTTTCAAGCAGTTTTTCCAGACGTTGTTCCATCTCTTTCACTCCTTTAATGTGAGTTGTGGGGAAAAAAAAGTCAAGTAAATGGTGAAAAGGGTTTGGAATGAGTAAAAATGACCCGTCATGGTTTTTTCAGGCCCACTAAGATGGGGCAAAGTGAAACAGTTTATTGTTCTTGTTTTCTGATGATGATCTGCAAGCAGTAGTTCTAATTCCTTATTATGTAAGAAGATATCAATATTATATCTGTTTGGCATGGTTCCTGCAAATTAATTAATGAAAATACCAGATTACGGTATAGGAGGTGTAGTATGAACCTTACAAGATGGAACAAAAACAATCTTTGGGATCCCACCCGGGAGTTCGACAGGTTGCAGAGCGAAATAAACAAGCTGTTTAACTACGACTACCCGGACAACAGTGGAATCTTCGACCGACATGTGAACCCGGCAGTGGACATCATGGAGAGTGGAGATGACTTTAGAATCTCCTTCGATCTTCCTGGTATAGATCGGGAAGATATTGATGTATCCATAGCGGGGAATGTGCTTACCGTCAAGGGAGAGAAGAAGGCTGATAAGAAGAATGAAAAGAGCAAGGTATATCGAACCGAGAGTTGGAGCGGCTCTTTTCAGAGGACCCTTTCCCTTCCTGAAAGTATCGACCCGGAGAAGGTGAGCGCTGAGATGAAAAACGGGGTACTTACCATTGTTGCTGTCAAGCGGGAAGAGGTAAAGCCGAAACAGATCACCGTAAACGTTGATTAGGGAGGTGAATCATGGAAGAGAAAAGAGAGTATCGAAATCCGGTAACTGATATCTGCGAGGAAGAGGGAAAGGTGATGCTTCGCGTAGAGATGGCTGGTGTAGAAAAATCAAACCTAGATATACAGATTGATAATGATCAGCTTATCATTGAAGGAAAGCGGGGTGATATTCTGGCTGAGGGCGATTTTCTTGTTCGGGAACGCTCCATGGCTGATTACCGCAAGGTGTTCACCCTGGACGAAACGATCGACAGGGAAAAGATTTCCGCAACCATGGAAAATGGAATCCTTTTTCTTGACCTGCAGCTGAAGGAAGCGGTAAAGCCCAGAAAAATCAGCATTACATAGCGGGATTACCTATGTTGAAGCTGGATTAACTATTCCGATTAAAGCGGGGCCGCCGATAGCTTGTATCGGCAGGCCCCTGCTTTTTTAATGGACGTGGCCGTGGTCAAGCTCTTCTGCACTTGCGTCCCTGACATCCTTTACCTCTACATCGAAATGAAGGGTCATCCCTGCCAGGGGATGGTTACCATCCAGGGTTACACTATCATCGCCAACACTCTTGACAGTCATGATCTGTACTCCACCGTCCTCTCTTTGAGCCTGCACCTGTACACCTTCCTGAATTTCTCCCGATCCTTCGAAGCGATCCTTCGGCACATCCAGGATGAGAGTTTCATCATAGTTCCCGTAGCCCTCTTCAGGAGTGACCGTCACTGACAAACTCTCTCCACTGCTCTTTCCAGAGAGCTCTTTTTCCAGTCCCGGGATAATAGTACCAGTTCCAAAGATAAATGACAGCGGTTCCCTTCCTTCGCTGGTGTCAATTGTGGCACCATCATCATCTTTCAGTGTGTAGTCGATGCTGACTACCCGTTTCTCGTCAATTGTCATGCTGTAACCGCCTTCAAAAAAAGTTTGTCTTAAGCCTACAGGAGAAGGAGCAGGATGAAAAGGGTTAAGGGGGAGCGGCAGAAAAGAGATCGAGAAGAATCCTGGAAACTATCCGATATCCGATGTTCCCATGTTATAAAAATATGGTAAGCTAAAGTTAGTATGGACCCAGGAAGGTGAATGAGATGCGGGGAGAAGATGGCTGGAAATTAATAGATGCCACACTGTTTGATTGTAAAAGCAAACCACCGCCTCTGGCGGTGGTCGTTTACACCATTGGATGTATGGAGGCTGCGGATAGAACAATGCTGGCCCTGCTCCCGGAGAAGGAGAAGAGCGGCCTCTTTTCCTGTTGACCATGATGAAACAAATCGGTGCATACCAGCTAGGAGAGATTCTCTATGAGGGTGAACAGAGCCGGATCTTTCGGGGAATCAGAAAAGAGGACGGATTGCCGGTAATTTTGAAGGGGATACACGGCTCTTTCAACCTTCCTGCTGAACACGCCCTGAAGAACGAATGGCAGCTCTCTTCCCTGATTCCTGAAGGTGTCGCACCGGAATGTCTTGATTGGATTGATGAGGGGCCTTTTCTGGTGAAGCCTTTTCTTGAGGGCACAAGCCTTGGACAGCGTATTCCTGCTTCAGGTTTTGAGCTGGATGAATGGTTTTCCCTGTCGGAGAAGATGTTCACCCTTCTTGCCAAGCTCCAGGGTGCCGGTATAGTGCATGGCGACATCAGACCTTCGAACCTGCTTCTGTTTGATGATAAGCATACCATGGTGCTCCTCGATTTCGGCCACGCCTTTCTTCGTCACTCTCTCAGGGACGAGGAGCTGCATCATGACACTTCCAGAGAGGGATCGCCCCTCTATATCAGCCCGGAGCAGACCGGCAGGCTGGAGCAGCCCCTGGATTATCGCAGCGACTACTATAGCGCAGGTATCTCTCTTTATGAGATGCTCCTGGGCTTTCCCCCCTTCAGCGGCAATATCCTCGAAGTAGTTCATGGCCACATAGCGGTAAAGCCAGAATCTCCCTCTTCCATAAAGCCAGAGATACCGGAGGCTGTTTCTGCCATCATCCTAAAGCTTCTGGAGAAAAATCCAGAGGATCGTTATTCCAGCGCTGAAGGGGTTCTTAACGACCTGGCACAGGTCAAAGAGTTTACCAGGATGCCCGGGAAGGGGAAGCTCTTTATCCCCGGAAAGAGTGATCCAGCGTCATTTTTTTCTCTCTCCAATAAACTGGTAGCCCGGGAGTCGGAGCTGGCCTCTCTCCATGAGGCGATCAACCGCAGCAGGGAAAGGGGGGCGGAGCTTTTACTCCTGGCAGGAGAAAGCGGTCTTGGGAAGAGTGCCCTTTTGCGGGAGTTCGCCCGGCGGGAGCAGCGGGATGAGCAGCCCTTTTGGGTAGTCTACACCGGTTGGGAAGATCCCTCGGATTCAAAGAAAAAGGGTACAGGTGCCCTGCTGAAAGCTGCTGCTGATCTTGTATATCGTATTCTTGGAGCCCATGAAGATGAAATCGCTTCATGGGCCTCAATGATTCGAAATGAGATTGGCGATTCTGTTTCTCTCCTGAGGCAACAGATACCAGCCCTGTCGATGATTATAGGCAGCTCTGCAGAGGAGACTGCAGAGGAGCATGAACAGCTTGGGGAACAGCTTGGGGATAAAAAAAGTGGAATTAAAGAGGGGCGTAAGCTTGAGCAGGCTCTTCTCTCCTTTCTGCGTCTTTTCAGTGCCTGGGGTGAGGGGCTTGTTCTGGTCCTTGATGATCTCCACCTTGCCGAGAGGGAAGAGCTGCACATACTTCGTTCGCTTTTAGCTCTGGAGATTGAACATCCCCTTCTGGTGGTAAGCTCCTATCAACCTGAAGGTATTGGTGATGAGGAAAGGATCATTGATATCCTTTCAGAACTACCGGTAGAGCTTCCTGTCTCCACCATGCTTCTTCGGGGCTTGTCCGTCGACGCCGTAAGTCTCTGGCTTCAGCGCAGTTTTGGACCCTCCCCACAGGAGTATCATCATCAAGCGGAACTGTTGGTAGAAAAATTCTCCGGTAACCCCTTTCATATTCGACAAGCGGTACGTTACCTCTTTCAGGAGGGGTCACTTTTTTATACCAAAGAGAGGGGATGGTCCTGGAAAGAGGAGTCGATGAATACCCTTGAAGGGTTCACCAGTATTCGCCTGCTGCTTTTCCACCACCTGGAGCAACTTTCTCAACCGGAACGGAAACTCCTCGCCTGCCTTCTATTGCTCAATATGAGAACTCCGGAAAAAGAGCTCTCAAGCATTTGTGGTGATGAAACCTCGCCGTCTGTTCTGGATAAGCTTGAGGGGTTTGGTTTTATCCTTCGTAAAAGCGATGGAGTTGAAGCCCTGGGCGGGAAGAGTAGAAAACGATTACTGAAAGAGTTTCCTTCAGGGTTTATCAATGATATTCGCTTGCAGACAGGACGATACTTGTTGGGGCAATTATCTTCCAGAGAGAAATCGACGGAAAATCGGGATAGCGGTTTAGAGCCTCTGATGACCCAGATAACAGATATTCTTTTGCAACTGCCTCCCTCATTACTTACGAAGGAGGAGGCTCTGCAGCTCGCCCTGATCTCCCTCGATCTGGGAAGAAGAAACCTGGCCAAAGGGAATTATGAGAGGGCCTTCCAGTATACCCATGGGGTAACCTCGCTTCTTCCTCTGGAGCAGATAGAGAGTGATATTACCTTGTACCGGAGCCTTCACGAGATAAGGGCACGCTCTTTTCATCTTCAAGGGGAGTTTGAGGCATCTCTAAAGGAGTATCAACTGCTCTTGAATAGAACCGATGATGGTGAAACCGTAATGGCGTACTATGGAGAGATGATAGAAGCGTATTCTCTTCTCAGCCGGTTTCATCAGGCGCTGGAGGTGGGAGAAAAGGCTTTTGCCCTGGCGGGAATAGATTTCCTGAACAGCCGGGAGGGAAGGAGTGAAGAGCTTGACCAGATTCTTGAATCGGTCAATCCCGATCATGTTACCCTGTTGCCCCAACCGGAGCATGGACTCTACCGCAAGTTTCTGCAGGCGGCGGTCAATCTTGACGGCAGTATCTACTCTCAGAGACCGGAGGCCTACGGTAATTTTATTAAAGAGCTAATGGTCTTTATCCTCCACCATGGGGGAGGAGCTGAATCCTCTTTCATTTTTTCCTTATATGCTCTTCACCTTACGGGACGGGAGTACCAATTTGGCCAGGCCGAACTTTTTGGCCGGGCAGCCCTGCAGTTAAGCGACTCCTATCGGAATAATCGTTTCCGGGTTATGTGCAGGGAGGTGTATGGAGCCCATGTTGCTCCCTGGACGATTCCCCTCGTAGATATTGGGCCGATCTTTTCCGAGGGGGTGGCGCTGGGGAAAATCTCCGGAGAGGTGCAGTTTACCGGTTACATCCTGATGCATCGTCTTGTTCATGAGTTCTTTCTCACCACAGACTTTCAGGAGCTGAAGCACCTTGGAGAGGAGTATGAAAGGCTTGCCGGCTCCATGCGCAATCAGGAGGCGGTTGATCATCTGGAAGGTGTTATGGCGGTTATCTCACTCTTTATGGCCAAAGATTCAACACAGCGGGAAAGCTCTCTAAAACGTGTAAGAGAGGTTGAGAATCGGGCAGAGCAGCATGGAAATTATCAGGCCCTCGTTACTGCTGAAGGGTTCATGCTGCTCTATGCTCTCCTGTTTCGCTACACCGGGATGGCAGAGAGAGCTCTTGAAAGGGTGGAGCGCTACTTTCTCCACCTGAAAGAGGGCTATCTTGTGGCTCCGGTGCTTATGGCGAAGGGCTTATTTGCCCTGGAGGCGGAAAAGATTGAAGAAGCGAAAGAGATGGCTTCTCTCCTTTCACTGTATGCCCAGGGGTGCAAGGAAAATTACCTCCACCTTTTACGGCTTCTTGAAGCGGAGATATCCCTCCATATTACCGGGGAGGATAAAGCAGGGGAAACCCTTTTTGAAGAGGCGATAGAAGCAGCCAGACAGAATGGCGATCTCTTCCATACCGCTCTGGCAAATGAGCGTTACGCCATCTATTTGATGAACCAGGAAAAGAGCCGAGTTGGCGGACTCTATGTTCAGGAGGCGTATCGATTCTGGACCTATCTGGGGGTACCGGAACGGGCTACCCGGTTGAGACAGAAATGGGGATCATTTTTCCCTGGGGCGATAACCCTGACCGGCTCTGAACAAGAGAGCTCTGGCGGCGTTGAAAAGGGAAGCAGCTACGGAGTAGATGTGATCTCCCTCATGAAAGCAGGCAGGGAACTCACCTCCACCCTGAGTGAAGAACTGCTTGTTGAGCGTTTTCTTAAATTGGTCCTGGAGAATACAGGGGCGCAGAAAGCTTTTTATATCGTTATCAAGAATGATGAACTGCTTCTACGGGGACGTTATCTGGGAGAAACTGGAGAGTTTACTTTTTATCCCCTGGAGGGAGGGGAGGAGAAGATTGAACGGCTGGTTCGCTCCATTAATCTATCCATCGGAGTTCTCCGGTATGTGAAGCGGAGTGGGAAAAGGGTTGTCCTTGATGATGCTGCGGCTCGGGGAGATTTTATCAATGATCCCTACTTTCGAGCTATCGGAATACGATCGGTATTTTGCGAACCCCTTGAGGATACCGGTTTTGGCCGCTCCATGATCTATCTGGAGAACTCCGTTGTTCCGGCACTTTTTTCTCCGCCCCGGATCGAAATTGTAGAGCTCTTGAGTCGTCAGGCCGGGACGGCTCTGCAGAATGTGAAGCTCTATGAGCAGTCCCGCTTGTTGAACCGAAACCTTCAAGAGGAGGTGCTTCGAAGGAGCAGAATTGAGGAGGAACTGGAAGAGAGGGTGGAGGAGCGTACCCGGGAAGTGCTTGAGAGTAAAAGAGCTCTGGAGAAATCCTATAAAGATCTACAGGATGCACAGGATACATTGATAGAGTCGGAGAAGCTGGCGGGCCTTGGTTCCTTGGTGGCAGGCATTGCTCACGAGGTAAACACTCCCCTGGGAGTTGCCGTTACCGCAGGGAGTTTTTTAACCGACCAATTGAAAAGCGGATTCGCTGATTCTGAAACCTTGCTGGAATCGGTGGATCTCTTGATGCGGAACCTGAACAAGGCTGCTGATCTGATAGGAAGTTTCAAAAAAGTGGCGGTGGATCAAGCTGGAGAACAGGAGCGGGAGTTTTTACTGGATACCTATATTCGTGATGTAATGGTAAGTCTCCAGCCCCTTCTTCGTAAAAGCCGGGTGGAGGTTTCCATTGATATCCCCGAGGGGATACGGGTAATTGGAAAACCGGGAGCATTAAGCCAGATCATAGGGAATCTTGTGCAAAATTCTCTGATCCATGGCTTCCCCGATGGGGAGAGTGGTACAATCCGGATTAGCGCTGCGGTGGATGGGCAGCAGCTGGCACTTGTTCATGAAGATAATGGAAAAGGAATGGATTCTGGAACGGTAAAAAAGGTGTTTGACCCATTTTTTACTACCCGCAGGGGAAGCGGCGGAAGCGGCCTGGGAATGAATATTGTGTATAACCTGGTGGTAAAAAGTTTGCAGGGGGATATCTCCTGCGAAAGCGAACCGGGTGAGGGGGTCCGTTTTACGATCCGTTTTCCCCTCCAGCCTGCTCGGTAAGAAATTGTAGAAGCCCTTCGGAGCCTTTCCGGAGTGCCTCTGCGGCTGGTCGATGTTTAAATCCGATGATAATACCAAGTCCACTGTGAACCGCCTCATGCAGGAAGGCCGAACTGAGACTGGCGTAGGCGGTACTTGATACAGCTCCCGCTTTATCTCGGAGAAGAAGTGCGTGGATTTCCAGAGTTTCCGCCATGGTATTTATCTGTTTAATCGCCAGGGGGAAAAGCTTCTTCACCAGGGATAGATATTTTCCATGGTAACTGTCACTCTTTTTTATCAGCAGGGCAATCTGGGTCTTCCTGTCCCGGCTTCCATCGCTATTCCGTGGAATGGCATCTTCCACCACTTTCCTGACCGAGGAAGAGTCAAAGAGTTTCATCAATCCGTATTGGAAGAAAAGCAAGCCTCCGGGATTCCTCAGTTCTGAGTAGGAAGAGACAGCTTCGTTGCACCGCATCAGAAGGCTGACAATTTCCCTATCCAGACCTCTATAGCTCTCCTTTCCCCCTCCTGATTGGGCAAAATCCACCGTTTTACGAACCTCATCTTCTGCAGCGCCCTCAAGTACCGATTCTGTCCAGCGGCACTGCAGGTAAAACCTGTCTTTTCCAAGGGAGCCGAAGAGCTTTAGAAAGTGCTTTTTCTCTTCATCCGTAAGAGCTGGCAGCCCTGACCCTTTTTCCCCTGCACAAAGGGCCATATAGTCAAGAAAACTGTTGATAAGTTCCTTTTCGGACTCTTTCATGGTATCGGGATTATCGACCGTTGGTCCCTTCCGCAGAAAGGCGTAGAGCAGCTTTGCGCTCTTTTTACCCAGAAAATCGAGGGGGTAGCTGCTTTGCAGGTAGGTATCCAGGATAAGCTCTGTACTGGAGGTCATGGAGCGGAGCAGGAGGGGTTTCAACCGGGCCTCCCCCGCAAGAAGGTCCAGGGCTGGATCCGGGGGCAGATAGGAGATGTTACGGGTGTTTAAGGAGTTTTGGTCAAGCTGTCTCTCTTCGGTCACATTACGGTTGTAGTTACCAATAATATCCTGGGGGTCAAATCCCGGCAGCTGAACCCCTTTGTAGCGGTTATGCCAGAAAAGGACCGGAAGATTGCTCCCTTTCCGGTCCATCTGATCCCAATCCTTCTGATCCCGGGCCATCTGAAAAAGATAGCTCCCGGCTGCAGCGTGGCTCAAGGGGTCGGGATTGGTAACCAGAAGCAGGGAGTCGGCAAAGGGGAGAAAAGTCAGGTTCTCCTCTTCATCTACCCCCGCTGGAAGATCCAGAAGGAGGATGTCGGAATTTCTCTTCGCCTCCTCAACTCCCCGCTTTTCCAGATACTTTTTCAGTTTTTTGTTTCTGGTTTTATCAGTAGCGGGATGGGGAAAGAGTACTGAAACTCCGGAAAAAAGGGATAAGCGGTAAGCAGAGAGGGGTTTATTCAGCTCAATCTTTTGAGAAACCTTCCTCAGATCTTCATCGGTAATATCCAGGGCGGATGCGATATCTGAAAGCGGGTCGGCATCAACTATCAAGACCTGCAAGCCCTTCTTTGCCCATTGAAGTGCCAGATTAAGAGCTACCGTAGTTTTTCCAACCCCTCCCTTGCCAGAGGCCACCGCCAGAACCGATCCCATTGCATAGATGTACCATAGATGGGCCGGATTGTATAGCATATTTGGCCAAAACCGGATTTCTGCCTTACCGACGATTGCCTAAATGCGTGATACTTTGCATACTTAGGGGATGGATGATCTGCTGGTGCTTACGGCGCTGTCAATGCCGGAAGAGAACCAATCAATACAATCCATTCTCTCTTCCCACTCTGTGGAGGTAAAGATTGCCGAGAACCGGAAAGCTCTGGAGAAGATCCTGGAGGAGAAGGTTTCTGCGGTTGTTATCCTTGATCTTTTTTTGCAGGATGAAGAGGGAAAACCCTTTTGTACAATTCTCCGGAAACGGTATCCGGAAAATCCGGTTCAGCTTGTTTTAGTTGCCGATAATCCCGACCAGGTTTCCAACTGTCTTGAGATGGGAGCCGATGATTTTGTTTTCAGACCCTTGAGAGATCTTGAGTTCTCTACCAGAATACAAGCCGCCTTGATTCGACTTCGGGCCCAGCGGGAGATTTATGTGGAGCGGGACTTTTTCCGAACCGCTGTCTACCATGAGGAGAAGTTATCCAACACCGTTTTGGATCAGCATCTTCATCTTAAAGAGGCCTTTTCCAATATAGAGAAGATTAACCGGGATCTGGAACAATCGAACCGAAAGCTTGAGCGGATCGCCCGCTTTGATATGCTCAGTGGCCTTCTAAACAGGATGACGCTTTTCCACACCATGGATATGGAGATAGAGCGGGCAGTAAGAAACGGGACCATGCTATCCGGGGTGATGATCGATCTGGACTATTTTAAGATGATAAATGATAACCATGGCCATCAGGCGGGGGATGAAGCTATCCGGGTAACCGGAAAGCTGCTCTTGGAGGAGATGCGTCGTTACGACCAGGCAGGCCGCTACGGGGGAGAAGAGTTTTTTGTGGTTCTTCCCGATACCTCTGTCCAGCAAGCTATGGGTATTGCCGAGCGGTACCGGCAGAGCCTGGCAGAGATGGAAGTGCGTTATGACGATCATCTGCTGGAGGTGACCGCCTCATTTGGAGTGGCTCCATTTCATCCCGGGGAGAGCCGGGAGCACTGGATCGGCAGGGCCGACAGGGCGATGTACCGGGCCAAGCAGGGGGGACGGAACCGGGTAGAGATGATTGATTAAAAAGCAACATTCTCAGCTGCTTTCCGGAAAAAAGAGTCTATCCCGCTCCACTGTCAGGTAGAGCTCCTTTCCCCTGTACTCTTTCAACTCTTCAAATCGATCCCCCGGCATAGTAACAGTGAGGATATCCCCTTGCGTTTCTCCACTCTTCTCATTCTTACTCTCCCCATTTCTGTAAAGCACTTCCGCCTTTACCTGGTAGCCGAGAAACTGCAGGGAAATGAGCGTTACCTTTACGCTATCTGCCTGGGGTTTTAGGCTAAGGTGACCATCTTCCGGACGGAAATAGCCCCCCCCTTTACCTGTTCCTTCTTCCAGGGAGCGAGGATGGGGGGAGCAGTCGCCAAGGAATCCTGCAGTAAAGAGCTTTTTCGGATTCCGGTATAAGCTTTCCGGAGTACCGTATTCGATGGTAGCGCCATCTTTCATAATTACCACCTGGTCGCTCATGGAGAGAGCCTCTTCCCGGTCATGGGTTACGTAGATGGTTGTGAGGCCCAGCCGGGTCTGGATCTCCCTGATCTCTTTTCGTAAACGGCTCCGCAGGGGGGTGTCAAGGGCGGAGAGGGGCTCATCCAGCAGGAGGATCCTAGGCCCTGGAGCCAGGGCTCTGGCAAGGGCAACCCGCTGTTGCTCTCCCCCGGAAAGGGTGGAGGGCATCCGTTTCTCATATCCCATCAGCCCGGTAAGCTCAAGCATCTGCATCACCTTTTCCTCTATTTCCTTCTTACGCTTTGAACTGCCAATTTTACGGTGAGCTTCTATTTTGCTATGAGCTTCCCTCCGGGCCAGGCGCAGGCCGTAGGCCACATTTTCATAGACTGAAAGGTGGGGGAAGAGTGCGTAATCCTGGAAAACAAAACCGATACCCCGCTTCCAGGGATCCTGCTGGGAGAGAAGCTCCTCTCCCAGGAGAATCTCTCCCCTATCAGGAGGAATTAATCCACTGATCAGTTGTAGCGTAGTAGATTTACCACTTCCCGAAGGGCCCAGGAGAGTGACCAGGCTTCCGGATGCAACTTCAAAATTGATATTGCACTGAAAACCGGGGAAACGCTTTTCTACTGCCTTGATTGTTAACTTCATCCCCGCTTCCTCCTATCCAGGAAGAGAAAGGCGAGGGCAGAAATCAGGATAAGGATGGACCCCAAGGCTGATGCCTGGTTGAACCGGTAGGCTCCAATCAAGCGGTAGATTGCTATGGGGATGGTGTTCATGGCTCCTCCCGAAAAAGTTAGGGTTGCATTTATCTCCCCTGCGGAGAGGGCAAAGCTGAAGGCGGCAGCGGAGAAGAGGGCTGGTTCTATTCTGGGTAATTCAACATCGAAAAAAGCGCGAATCGGAGTGGCCCCCAGGCTGATAGCTGCCTTTGACGGGTTGCTTCGATCAGAGCCCACGGTAGAAGCAATGGTATGAAAAACAAAGGGAAAGGCGATGATGCTGTGACTCGCCGCAATAAGAAGGAGATTTCCCCCCTGAAGGGAGAATAATCTTGATAGAGCAAGATAAGCGGCACCAAGGATGACCGAGGAGAGGGCCATGGGAAGGGTGAATAAAAAAGAAAGCCCTTTTTTCCAGAGCCCGCCGGCCTTTGCATAACTGATTGCAGCTCCGGTAGCCAAAGGGATGGTGAAAAGCAGCGTCAAAGATCCCAAAAGGAGGGTCCCCGCCACGGCCTGACCGGTACTGCTGCGGGAAAAAAGGTCGGTGAACCATCGAAGGGTGAATACCACCGAATTGCCGCTTCCATCTTTTCCAATAAAGCCGTTTATGAAGACCGATAAGATGGGAAGAAGGATGAAGAGAACCATTATTCCGGAGTAGAGAATCCCGAAAAGAGCGATACCTCTGCCGGCAGAAGGGAGATAGTTTCGGTCAGTGCTAAGAGAGTCCGTAAGGGCCACTGTTTTCCCTCCAGGCAAAAACAGGAGAGGTAGAAGGGTGACTCCTGCGGAGAGGATAGCCAGAAGAGCGGCCCCGGCCATATCGAGTTGTATCCTGGCAAGACGATAGATCTCCACCTCCAGGGTGCTGTGTTCCGGCCCGCCACCCAGGACAAGCACTACAGCAAAACTGGAGAAGCAGAAGAGAAAAACCAGCAGCATCGAGGAGAGGAGGGCGGGCATGATCCTTGGCAGAATAATGGTCCTGAATCTATGGAATGCTGAGGCCCCAAAGAGGCTTGCCGCATCTTCTTCTCGTTTAGGAATAGATAAGAGGGCAGAGGCAACAATCCGTAATACCACCGGGAAATTGTAGAAGCCGTGGGCGAGGATGATCCCTTTAAGAGAGTAGAGGATCGCCAGGGGCGGCTCTTTTAGGGAGAAAAGCTGCATAAGAAAGCTGTTTAAGAAGCCGCTCCTGCCAAATACGGCAATAAAGCCAAGGACTACCAGTATGGGCGGTAGAATGAAGGGAATGATGCTGAGAGAGAGAAGGATTTTCCTCCCGGGGAATTGGTAACGGGAGAGAAGCCACGCCCCCGGCAGTCCCAAAACCAAAGCTGCACCAACGCTTAAAAAAGCTTGAAACAAGGTAAAGCGCAGGATCGAATAGAGTCGCTGTTTCTGTAAAAGGGAAAACAGCGGAGCCAGAGAAAAGCCTCCCGGTTCGGAAAAAAAGGCTTGTCCAAACATAAAGAGCAGGGGGCTGAGAAAGAAGAAGATGAGAAAGAGGAGAGCAGGAAGAGCGGGAAGCTGTTTCTTCCCGCTGGCAATCATTTTAGCTTTCGTCAGCACCTTGGACCCTGTCTTGCTATTGGCTCAAGGAACTATCCCAGAGATCGATCAGATCATCCAGGGATTGATCATCCAAAAGCTGCTCTTCCGGGGCGAGACCACTTGTCGGTTGGGGGGCCAAAACGTAGGAGTCGGGAAGGGGGGTGCCCCTTCGAACCGGATACATCCAGTTTGTTAACGGGAAGAGTTCCTGCACCGATTCCGAGAGAAGGAAGTCAATAAACATTCTCGCCTCTTTTTGCTTCTCTGTTCCAGCTACAACTCCAGCTCCCTCAACCTGAAAGAGGTGTCCTTCCGGGAAGATGAGTGCCCGGTATCTGCGGGACTCCTCATATTCCAGGTGGTAGGCAGGGCTGGTGGTATAACTCAAAACCAGAGGCGCTTCACCGCTGGTGAAGAGCCCGTAGCCCGTATCCCAGCCAGAACTTACCGTTAAGAGGTTGGGCTTTATCTCATTCCAAAAGTGTGTGGTATCATCACCAAACACCATTCTGCTCCAGAGAAGGAGACCAAGACCGGGGGTACTGGTTCTCGGATCCATGATGATGATCTTCTCCCGGAACCGGGGCGAGAGGAGATCACTGAAATCTACCGGCGGCGGTATCTCCGATTCACTGTCGTAGATGAAGGAAAAGTAGCCAAAATCGAAGGGAGTGAGAACAGGCCTTCCAGGGAAAAGCAGTTTGGCATCAACATGTTTTAGCTGAGGGCTCTCATACTCCTCAAAGAGACCCTCTTTCAGAGCCTTGAAGTATAAATTGCTGTCAATTCCCAGAGCGACATCCGCAATCGGCTTCTCTTTCTCTTCAATCAGCCTCTGCAGGGTCTGTCCCGCATCTCCGGGACTGAAAAAATTAATACTTATTCCGGTCTCTTTTTCAAAGAGCTCCGCAATCACCGGGCCGGGGCCCCATTCGGAGATAAAACTGTCGTAACTGTAGACAGTAAGATCCTTCTCTTTCTCTTGCATCTTGCCGATTACCAGGGATGAAATGAGAATCACACCGATGATAACCAGCAGGAAAGGCAGATAACGTTTCATGTACTGCTCCTTGAGATGTGGTTTCGGGTGAATCATGGGGGATTGGTTTTGATTTCGGATGCTGTTCCCTTCGCCGGCATTATCCGGATCAGGTTCAACGGGTCTAATCTCAGGCCACCTGCAGGTATGCAGAATAACCACCCCAAGCGATTCAACTCTGTTGGAAACTTACTGCTGTAAACGGCTTCTGTCAAGTAGGTGGAGGATAGCTCAATTCAGGGAGGGAAATCGGAGCATAAAGGTGCTCCCCTCTTCCCGTACACTTTCCAGGCTCACACTCCCTCCGTGAGTAAGCATGATATGCTTTACAATCGCCAAACCGAGGCCGGTACCGCCCATATCCCGGCTCCGGGCCTTTTCGACCCGGTAAAAACGTTCAAAAATTCTTGCATGGTCCGCTTCGGGTATTCCCGGGCCGTTATCCTCCACCGCCAGAAGGATTCGTCCATCCGCCTCCTCCTCTGTCCGCACAAGGACAACACTCTCATCGGGGCAGTACTTGATGGCGTTATCGATCAGGTTTACCAGAGCCTGCTCGATCAGCCTGCTGTTCCCCCGGATCTGCAGATCCCGGTTACACTCCATGTGGATGTCGATAAACTTTGCCGCAGCCCGGGATTGGCAAATGGAGATAGCTTCACTTACCGGATGGATCAAGAAGATTTTCTCAAAATTGAGGTTCCTCTCCTCTTCGGTCTGTTCCAAGCGGCTCAGGGTGAGTAGGTCTTCAATGATATTTCCCAGCCGGGATGTTTGGTTCTGTACAATGGTGAGAAACCGTTTTGCTGTCTCCTCCTCATCAATGGCACCATCCAGGAGGGTTTCCACAAAACCTTTGATGGAGGTTATCGGAGTCTTTAGCTCGTGAGAGACGTTTGCCACAAACTCCTTGCGGATCTGTTCCAGCCGTTTTAGGGTGGTGATATCGTTGAGTACCAGTACAAGGCGCTGAATTTTCTGTTTTCCGTGGAGTCCGGCTAACTCCGTCTCTATGGTAGAGGCGTTCACCTGCAAATGAATTTCTTGCCCCTCCCGGGGGATCAGCATAGAACAGTGGCTTACCCCACCGGTCAGCAAAGTCTGTTGGGCGAAATTGTTCAGATCGGTATTCCGAATCACCTGAATAAGGCTCTTTCCAATGACCGGGTCAGGAGAATAGGCGATCAACCTGGCTGCAGCTGCGTTGAGTTCGGTAATAACCAGATTGCGGTCCAACACAATGACCGCCTCATTCATGCCGGAGAGGACCGCCTCAAGCTCCTGCTTTTGCCTGGAAACTTCACCAATCCTACTAGTGAGAGCCCCTGCCATTCTTTGAAGAGTATTTGCAGTGGTAACAATCTCCCGGGGACCTTCTGCGTAGATGGGTGAAGAAAAATCAAAGGCTGCATATTGTTCTGCATACTGGGCTATTCTTGCCAGAGGTTTGGTAATCTTTTTTGATACCAGTACCAGCACTCCCACGGAGAATGACAAGAGCAAAAAAGTGAGAAGGAAAAGTGTAAGGCCTGCTGCCCGCAGCACCTTTTCAATGTATTGGGTGCTGATGCTTGTTCGGAGCACTGCAATAATAGTACCCTCACTGTCCTTCAGGGGGGTTCCGTAGAAGAGCATTTCAATTGAGTGGGTGGGGCTTTTTCTTGTATCGAATGACGATTCTCCACTGAAGGCACGCCAGATCACTCTTCGATTAGCGTGGTTCTCCATCACTGCAATATCTTCATGGGTGTCAGCAAACACCTTCCCATCGGGTAACGTGAAGGTGAGCCGGATCTCTTGCTCTTTTCCAAGCCGCTCTGCAAGCCTGGGGGCTTGATTTATCACATCGCCACTATTCTCTGGCAGGGTGGCAATTACTATTTGAGCGATACTCTCCAGCCTCTTCTCATACTCTCCATACATAAGCGTTCTAATATTGCGATAGGTGAAGAAGGAGAGCGTGAGGGTAAGTGAAAGGAAGAGGAGGATCATCGGTTTCAGTAGATAGCTGAAAACAGGAGGGTTTTGTGAATACATCGGCCTATTATAAGGATTCTTTCATCCTGTAGCCAACCCCCCGGACAGTCTCAATATAGTCTCCCTTCTCTCCCAGCTTCTTTCTTAATCCCAGAATCTGCACATCCACGGAGCGTTCGGTAACCGGATAATCTTCCCCCTTGACGGCTCCGATTATTTGACTTCTGGAAAAGACCCAGCCAGGGTTGCGGGCCAAGAACTCCAGGATGGAGAACTCTGTTACGCTAAGATCAGTTACATGGTCACCAGCTTTTACTTCATGTCTCACCGTGTCTATCACGATATCATGAATAAAGATAAGAGGCTCTTCCTTGGCCGGTAATTCCCGGCTCTGTTTACGACGGAGCTGGGTTCTGATTCGTGCAATGAGCACCTTGGGGCTGAAGGGTTTTGCTACATAATCATCGGCCCCAACTTCCAATCCAGTAATTACATCCGAGTCTTCGCTCTTTGCAGTGAGCATGATGATAGGAATATCCTTTATCATCTCCCGGGACCTCAGCCGGCGGCAAACTTCAACACCATCTATCCCCGGAAGCATGAGGTCAAGGATAATCAGGTCCGGCTTCTGGGAGGATGCTTTTTCTACAGCAGCTTCTCCCGTCTCCACCGGGATAACACTATACCCTTCCCGCTCAAGGTTGTAGCTCAGCAATTCCAGAATATCCTGTTCATCATCTACAACTAAAATCTTCTCATGAGCCACCACACACCTCCAGAATCCCTTATTGATTGAGCTCGATATGGTCACCGGTAGCGTCGTAGACAATCCACTCACTGATATTGGTTGAGTGATCGCCAAACCGTTCAAGAAAGCGGGAAACAAAGAGGAGACTTGTCGCCTGATTGATGTTTTTTACATCCTGCATCATGTAGGTGAGAAGTTCCCGCCACACCTGGTTATGGAGTTCGTCAATTCTATCATCCATTTTTGCCATCTCGATGGCCTGCTCTTTGTTGCTTTCCGCAAAGGCGGTAAGGACGTTGTGGAGCATGGTGATTCCCACCTCGGCCATTTTCGGCAGATCAATGAGGGGTTTGATGTAACTTTCCCCGGCCATCCTTTTTGCCGCCTTGGCAATATGGACCGCATGGTCCCCCATTCGCTCCAGCTGACTGATAATCTTGAGACTGGTAATGATGTGCCGCAGATCTCCCGCCACAGGCTGCTCGGTTGCAATGAGGATGGTAAGTTTATTCTCTATCGCAACTTCCAGCCTATTGATCACATCATCCCCGGAAATGACCTGTTGGGCAATGTATTCATCCTGATCCACCAAGGCCTGCATGGCATTCCTTATCGATTCCTCCACATGGGCACCCATGGTCAGAATATCCCTGTCAACCTCAGCTATGGCGTCATGATAATGTTTTCTCATCTCTTTCATTTTCTCGTTCCTCTTTCTTTTCAATTCCTGTCGAAAGTATAGTGAAGGTGATCTGCCTTTTCAGTACCGATCAACCGAATCTACCGGAAATGTACGCTTCCGTCCTCTCATCGGAGGGGTTGAAGAATATATGCTCTGTTTCCCCCATCTCCACGAGAAAACCGGAGCGGTTTTCATCCACCATAAAGAAGCCAGTGTAATCAGAGATACGCCCAGCCTGCTGCATATTATGGGTCACGATCGCAATGGTGTAGGACTGTTTCAGCTCATCAATCAGATCTTCAATCTTTGCAGTGGAGATCGGATCCAGGGCGGATGCCGGCTCATCCATCAGGAGAACCGAGGGCTGGACAGCAATAGCTCTGGCGATACAGAGCCGCTGCTGTTGCCCCCCCGAGAGGCTGAGTGCATTCTGCTTCAACTTATCCTTTACTTCATCCCAAAGGGCTGTTTTTTTCAGGCTCGTCTCCACCAGTTCGTCCATATCCCCATGAAAGCCGTTTATTTTTGCCCCCCAGGCAATATTCTCATAGATACTCTTGGGGAAGGGGTTCGGCTTTTGAAAGACCATTCCGATTTTGCGCCGTACTTCTACAGGGTCCACATCTTTTTCATAGATGTTCTTTCCTTCAAAGAAAATTTTCCCCTCCGTCCGGGCACCCCGGATAAGATCGTTCATTCTGTTCATGGTACGCAGAACGGTGCTCTTTCCGCAGCCTGAAGGGCCGATGAGGGCGGTTACCTTGTTTATCTCCAAACCCAGGTTAACCTCCTTCGCCGCAAGAAAGTCTCCGTAGTACTGGTTCAGGTTTTTTATGGTGATAATATACTCTTTCTCTTCACTCTTCATCTGCTTATCCTTTTCTCTTCTTCCTGATTTTATCCCTTGCAATGATGGCGAAGGCATTCATTGACAGGAGCAGAATCAGCAGGGCAATAATTGCCGCCGCTGCAATATTTCTAAACTCCGCCTGAGGTCTGGCGGTCCATTGATAGATCTGTATGGGAAGGGTGGTAAACTTGGAAAAAACATTACTTGGATCGACGGAGATAAAGGTTGATGCACCCACAACCACCAGAGGGGCGGTCTCTCCAACCGCTCTGGATACCGATAGAATGGTTCCGGTGAGGATCCTGTCGAAGGATGAGGGCAGCACATGGTGCAAAATGGTTTGCCACTTGGTTGCTCCCAGACCGTAACTGGAGTCCCGCAGGGACTGGGGCACTGCCCGGATTGCCTCCTGGCTGTTGATAATAATAATGGGGAGGATCAAGAGCCCCAGGGTCAACCCTGCAGAGAGGATGGTTCTGCCGCTGGCGGTTGCACCATCGACGGTGGCTTCAAAGATCGCACCGCTGGTGACAGGTTCAAGGAGCCTGACAAATACTGCAAGCCCAAGGAGCCCGTAGATAATCGACGGAACTCCTGAAAGGTTGTAGATGTTTACCTGGATAATTCTGGTGATCCAGGAATCATCGGCGTACTCCTCCAGATATATTGCAGCTGCAACCCCTATGGGAAAGGCAAAAATGAGGGTGATCACAATCATCCAGATACTGCCAAAGAGGGCTGTCCTGATTCCGGCAAACTCCGGAACCGGTGACTGGGGGGACCGAATGAAACGGGGGTTGAGCCAGGAACGAAACTCCAGAACTGAATCTGGATACTTTTCCCGCTGCCAGGAGAAGATCTCATCTTTCTGAAAGATGGAATCAGTAAGGGACCAGCTTTTCACAATGGTTGGAGCTACTACCCGTTCATAGACCAAACTGACAAGTTCGAATTTACTCCTCTCATCCAGAGCTTCTTCATGGTTAAATCGCCGGATGAGACCTGTTGAGAGATTATCTTTCAAAATACCGATAAGCTCATCCTCTTTTAGATCCTCTATCTGTCTACCATCTATGGCCAGCTTTTCCGGCTCAATGGTATTCTCAATAGCAACAAAACCGAAGGCTCCATTGACAATATTGAGGATCAGCAGAATAAGGAAGGTTATCGCTACCGCAGTGGAGAGGTAGAAGGCGAGCTTCCAGATCGTACCGACCCTGGAGCGATCTTTCAAATGTTTCTGTACTGTTTCATCCTGGGGGATCATTCGTAAACCTCCTCATATCTCTTCACCACGATACGGCTGATGATGTTCAGGGTAAGGGTGAAAAGAAAGAGCAGAAGCCCCAGGGCGAAGATACTGTTGTAGTCCATGGTGTCGTACCCGATATCTCCGCCGCTTATTCGAACAATGTAACCGGTCATGGTCTCCGCCGCCTTGAAGGGGTTGAAGGTGAAATTGGGTCCCGCACCAGCTGCCAGAGCGACGATCATCGTCTCCCCGATGGCCCGGGAAAGGCCCACAATAAAGGCTGCGGCAATCCCGGAGAAGGCAGCCGGGAGTACCACATGAACCGAAGTCTCCAGTTTGGTAGCGCCCAGGCCGTAGGCCCCCTCCCTGAGGCTGTCGGGCACCGAGCTTAAGGCATCCTCTACCATGCTGGTTACCAGGGGCAGGATCAGTATGCCCATAACGATTCCGGCGGAGGCGGTGTTGTAGATCTCCACCGTATCCTTCCCAAAAAAGAAGCGCAACAGGGGGGTCATAAAGGTGAGGGCGAAATAGCCGTAAACTACCGTGGGAATTCCTGCAAGGATTTCCAGGATCGGTTTAAGGAATGATCGCACTCTCTCGGTGGCGTATTCACTCAAGAAGATCGCCACAAAGATCCCCAGAGGGGTAGCCACAATCATGGCGATGGTGCTGGTCATGATTGTGGAGTTGAGAAGAGGCAGTACACCGAACTCCTTGATCATGGGCTGCCACTTCTTGCTGGTAAAGAACTCAACAAGATCGACCTCATCACTGCCAAAGAAGAGAAATGATTCCCGGGCAAGGATCAGGACGATACCGATGGTAATAAAGATGGAGATCGCCGCACTGAGAAAAAGAAGACCGGATATCACCATCTCTGCGGGGCGCTTCTTACCGGCCAGCTCGTTTTCTTTCATAGTTTCTCGCTTTCCTTTCTATATACCGAGGGCCGGTATCGGAATGAATCCGTACCGGCCCTCTTTATTGCTCAATGTGCCTAGTAGGTTCCCTGCATGGCATCAAGCCAGTTCTGCTTTGCCTTCTTGAGGGCCGCAGGGGCTGATGGGAAGTAACCAGCATCGACGATCTCCTCGTTTACGTAGGTGAGGTAGTAGGCGATATAGGCGGCTACCTGGGGCTTGTTCTTCATGATGTCTGCATCGGAGTACATGAAGAGGGGCCGTGCCAGGGGATATGTGTTATTGTCCACGTTAGCCGCATTGGCCTCTATACCCTCGATGTCAAGAATATTCAGCATATCTTTGTTCTCTTCGTAGTAGGCGTAACCGAAGAAGGCGATTGCGTAGGGGCTTCCCTCTACACCCTGAACCAGAATGTTGTCATCTTCGCTGAGTTGCAGATTGTTGGCTGCCAGAATGGTATCCGGCTTCTTGTCATACACCTCTTCTACAAAGTAGTCGAAGGTTCCGCTGTCGGTACCGGGGATGAAGCGAAGGATCTCTTTGTCGGGCCAGGAGGGGTTAACCTCGGACCACTTGTTGGCGCCGCCGAAAATCTGTGCCAGCTCTTCCATAGTGGCATTTTTGGCGAAATCGTTAGCCTTGCTTACCACAACGGCCAGGGCGTCGGTTCCAACCCGGAACTCAATGGGGTTTCTGCCGATCTCTTTCGCAGCCGCAATTTCGCTATCCTTGATCGGCCGGCTGGCATTAGAAATGTCACTTTCGCCAGCTACGCAGAACCGCTCGAATCCGGCGCCGCTTCCAATGCTGTCGATGGTGACGCTACCTGAATACCCTTCGTCCTGGAACCGGGCAGCCATAACCTCGGAGAGGGGGAATACGGTGGAGCTTCCCATGGCGATGATGTCGCCCTTCACTTCCAGGGGATTTACCCCGGGGAGCATCTCATCGTCGGAATCGGCAAGGATCCAGCTGTAGCCGGAACTCTTGGTCTCGGTGCTCTCGGCCGCTTCCTGCTTTCCACCAGCAAAGGCGGAGAAAGCAACGGCGCCCATCAGAGCAATTGCAATAATCTTCTTCATGTTTTTCCTCCTAGGAAATATAATGTTTGAAGAATGAGATAGTTATATTAAAAATATATTAGCAGGAGGTTAGAAAAATGTTAGGTCGCAGAAAAAAACTCAAGCATCCAGCTTTTTTTTCATTTTTCTTTGTGATAGCCTGCCTGCAAGGGGGGTACATGTGGAGAAAAGTAGAATAGCCTTCACCGGAGGGGGCACCGGAGGGCATGTTTTCCCCGCCTTTGCGGTAATGGAGGAGCTGGAAAAAGGGTGGTCTGAATCGATCGGCACCGGGATTGATGGCTCTGGAGGAAGCCCCGGAGGAAGCTCCGGAGAATGGGTTCCCGGGGCTGAAGGACTCACCTTTTTCTGGATCGGCCAGGCCGGTGGGATGGAAGAAGAGCTGGTTAACAAATGGGGGATTCCCTTTTTCGGTATTCCCGCCGGGAAGCTGCGCCGCTACTTCAGCCTTCGCAATATCACCGACCTGTTTCGTATTGTTGCCGCCTTCTTTGCTGCCCGAAGGGTCTTGAAGCGGGAGGGCGCTGCGCTCCTTTTTTCCAAAGGGGGCTTTGTTTCTGTTCCACCGGTGCTGGCAGCAAAGAGTCTGGGAATACCGGTTATCAGCCACGAGTCTGACCTGGACCCCGGGCTTGCCACCAGGATTAATGCCCGCTTTTCCAATACCATTTGCTGCGCATATGAAGAAACTGCCTCGAAACTGGCAGCAAAACAGCCCGGAAAGAGCAGCACCACCGGAAACCCGGTGCGCCGGGCGATCCTCGAAGGAGATGCTGAAAAGGGAAGGCTGCTCTTTGGCATTCCGAAGGGGAAACCGCTCATTCTTGTCCTGGGGGGGAGCCAGGGAGCTCGGCAGGTGAATGAATTGATCGAAGGAGCTTTAGATGCGCTTCTGGAAAGGGCTTTTGTGGTCCATCAGATGGGGGAGAAGCTCTATCGTCCCTCCCAAAGGGTAGGCTACATTAGCGCCCCCTTTTATCATGAACAGCTTCCCCACCTCCTGGCAGCAGCGGATCTGGTAATCAGCCGCAGCGGTGCCGGAACCCTCTGGGAAAATGGTGTTACCGCTACGCCGGCAATTCTGATACCCCTGGGAACTGGGGCCAGTAGGGGGGATCAAATAAGGAACGCCCGGCTCTTTGCAAGGAGCGGGGCAGCCCTTATACTGGAGGAAGGAGATGGTGCTTCCCGGGATTTGGCAGATATGGTCTATCAGCTCTTTGATAGCCCCGGAAGGCTTGAGCAGATGGCCGAAGCTGCCCGGCGTTTTTGTCCCCGGGATGGGGGCGCTCTTATCTCACGGTTGATTCTTACGGCACTGGAACGGGATCACGAAACGAGAGAGGAAAAGAGATAAACGAAGAAGGAGAGAGATGATGAGTTTTGTTGCTGTCGACATTGTTGCTTTGGTGATTATTCTGGTCGCTGCAATCCGTTGTACCTTTAAAGGCTTCGTTGCGGAGATTATGTCCTTTGCCGCCCTCATTGTGGGACTCGCAGCGGCAATTATCTTTGGGGGCCTTGTGACTCCCCTCCTTGAAAACTATCTGGGCCAGACCGTTTGGACCCCAATTGCCGCATTCCTCGGTATCTTCCTGCTTGCTTACCTCTTGATGAAGCTCTTTGAGGGCGCTCTTTATCGGCTGATTGATAAAATCAACCTGGAAAAGATGGATCAGGCCCTGGGGTTTTTTCTGGGAGCAGTGGAGGGAATCATCCTGCTCCTGCTCCTCTATTTTTTGATCAAGATACAGCCCCTTTTCGACCTGGAGCCCCTCTTTCAGGGGAGTAAGGTTTCCCCTATCCTGGAGAAGCTCCTACCCCTGGGACAGGAGTTTATGAATACGGCGATCCGGAAAAACAGTGTTTGAGAATATCCTGGGCCAGAAGCGGCTGGTAGAACTACTGCAGAACGACATCGCCTCATCCACCCTTCCTGCCTCTCTCCTTTTCTACGGAGAAGCCTACAGTGGAAAGCTCTCTACCGCCCTGGAGCTGGCCCGGGTCATCTCCTGTGAACGGGAGGGGGAGTGGAACTGTCCCTGCCGCCGCTGTCAAGAGTCGCGAAGCCTGGAATCTCCCTATACTGTCATGCTTGGATGGCGCTATTTTGAGGAGGAGATTGCAGCTTGCGGCGATACTCTCCTACGGAACCCCTCCAAGGCTGGCCGTTACCTCTACATAAGAGCCCTGCGCAAACTGATCAGCCGATTTGATTCGGTCCTCTGGGAGGGGAACGAGGGAAAGATAAAGGGATGTGCCGGCAGAATTGAGAAGCTGGAGGAGCAGATCGAGCTTCTTGATCCCCATGGCCCTGAGCCCGATCGGAGAGCGTTGGACAAGATTGTCAAGGCAAACAGCGGGGAGGTATCGAAGCTCCTCGCTTCCCTGCCTGGTAAGAATATTCCTATCGATCAGATAAGAAATGTTGCCTACTGGGCGAAGAGCATGTCTTCAGAGCAGCCCCGTTTTATCATCCTGGAAGGGGCGGATATGATGCTTGAGAGTTCCAGAAATGCCCTTCTGAAGCTTCTTGAAGAGCCCCCTAACCATTGTCATATCCTCCTTCTCACCTCCCGAAAGGGGGGAATCATTCAGACCATCCTCTCCCGGGTGCGGCAGTACCCCTTCTCCCCCCGGGGGGAAGAGGAGAGCCGGGAGGTCTTGGGGCGTATATTCAGGGTGGAAGAGGAGTATCGGAATCTTCGCCACTTTTTTCTGGCCTGGAAGGGGGTTCGGCTTGACCGGCTTCGGGAAGCCGCCGACCAGCTGCTTGCTCTTGTGAATGATGAGAATCGCTACGATGTGGAGACTCTGGAAGCCCTGGTCGATGAGCTATCCAAGCCGGAGCAGTTTGAACCCTTTCTCCAGGAACTTTCGGAGCACTTTCGGCAAATGCTCTCTGACGGCTCTGCTTCTCCTGAATTAATCGCCCTCTGGAATGACCATCTTCAAGATGCCTACAACAAGAAACGTTCCTGGAATCAGAGTGGGGCGCTGGTCCTGGAAAGCCTCTTTTACCGGATGGCCGAGACCCGGTATCGCAGGGAGTATTGCGGTGCGTAAATTTATTCAGCGGGCTCTTGCAAAGCTGGAAAAACTTGACCGGGAGCAGATCCGGAAGCTTCTTGTTGCGGTGGCAGCAGAGAATGAGCGGCTGGAGGTGGTCCTCGATTCAATGACCGACGGGGTTGTTGTAACCGATACGGATCATCGGATCATTCTCCATAACAAGAGTTCCGAACGGCTGCTTCCCTTCAGCTATGGGGATATCGACGAAAAACTGGTATGGGACGTGATAGAGGACAGGGAGATTTCCGGCTTCCTCAAGAGCAATCTCCTCTCGGGGGAGCGGGTAGAGGAGACGGAGTTCTCTATCGAAGGGACCGGAAAGATACGGACCCTCTCCTTTAATCTGATGCCGGTGGTTCGGGATGGTTCCATTGAGGGCTCTCTTCTTATTGTTTCCGAGATAACCGAACGACGTAAGCGGGAAGCTCGCCTCCGTAGGGCGGAGAATCTGGCCAGTTTGACCACCCTGGCCGCCGGGGTAGCTCACGAGATCAAAAATCCCCTAGGTTCTCTGGGGATCCACATCCAGCTTATGCAGCGGGCCCTGAGCCGGGATGGCTGCCTCGATCCGGAGCAGGCGGGGGATTACCTCGAGGTGCTTCAAGAGGAAGTCTCCAGGTTAAACGGGATAGTGGTGGACTTCCTTTTTGCCGTCCGGCCCATGAACGCCGAGATGAAGAAGAGCCGGGTTGACGCAGTGCTTCATGATCTTCTGCAGTTTGTTCAATATGAACTTCAGGAAAGTGATATCGAAATCATCGAGCATTACCAGAAGGATCTTCCCAAGGTGGAGCTGGATGAGAAGTACCTGAAGCAGGCGCTGTTGAATATCATCAAGAACGCCGAAGCTGCCATGCCCGATGGAGGAACCTTAAGGGTAAGCGCGGAGATTCGGGGGGATGTGGTGGCTATCGAGATCCGGGACACCGGGACAGGCATCGACGAAGAGGTGCGGGAGAAGATCTTTGAGCCCTATTTTACCACCAAAGAGTTTGGTTCGGGACTGGGCCTTACGGTGGTCTACAAAATTATCAAGGAACATGGTGGGGAGATCGCCCTCGCCTCGAAAAGCGGTGTCGGCACCACCTTCACTATCACCCTGCCAATCCCGCAGCAGGAGCGGCGGCTTTTGGATTTTCAGGAGGAGAGCTCATAATGCAGTTTCATATTCTCATAGTGGATGATGAAAAGAATATCCGGTTAGGTTTGGCTAAAAGCCTGGAGATGGATGACTACCGGGTAAGCCTGGCGGCGGATGGGAATGAGGCGTGGCAGATTATCGGTTCAGAAGAGATTGATATGGTGATTACCGATCTCAGGATGCCCGGTATGAGTGGAGAGGAGCTCTTAAAGAAGATCAGTTCCGCCTATCCCACCGTTCCTGTTCTTATTCTTACCGGCCATGGTACCATTGAGTCGGCGGTTTCGGCTATCCGGGATGGAGCTTATGACTTTCTTACCAAACCGGTGGACCTGGAACGGCTCAGCCATATCGTCAGGCGGGCCCTGTCAAACCGGGAACTGGTCATTCAAAACCGGAACCTCCAGGAGGAGATCGACCGGATAAGTACCAGGAGCCGCTACGACCGCATTATTGGAAAGAGTTCCCTGATGCGCCGGGTGATGGAGCTTATCGATCAGCTTGCCCAGACAAGAGCATCGGTGCTCATTACCGGAGAGAGCGGTGTTGGCAAGGAGCTTGTGGCTGATGCAATTCACCATCTATCATCCCGGCGGGAGAAGCCCTTTATCAAGGTGCACTGCGCCGCCCTCTCCGAAAATCTTCTGGAGAGTGAACTCTTCGGTCATGAAAAGGGAGCTTTCACTGGAGCTGTGACCCGTAAAAAGGGACGCTTTGAACTGGCAAATGGGGGAAGTATCTTTCTGGATGAGATAGGAGAGATCAGCCAGCAGGTGCAGATCAAGATTCTCCGGGTTCTTCAGGAGAAAACCTTTGAACGGGTAGGGGGAGAGGAGACCTTGGAGGTGGATGTCCGGGTAATAAGTGCCACCAACAGGGATCTGAAAGAGGAGATTGGAAAGGGGAATTTCAGGGAAGATCTTTTTTACCGGCTCAATGTGGTGAATATTCATGTTCCTCCCTTAAGGGAGCGGCAGGAAGATATTCCTCTTCTCTCCGCAGCTTTTCTAAAGGAGTTCAGCGAGGAGAATGGAAAACAGATAGAGGGGATGGATCTGAAAGTGAGGCAGGCTCTCTACAATTATCGCTGGCCGGGGAATATCAGGGAGCTGCGGAACTGTATCGAGAGCGCAGTGGTTATGTGCAAGAGTAACCTTATTCAGCTTGAGGATCTTCCCCCTTCAGTCACCAGCGGGAGTGAGGACAACCTTATACGCATTCCTCTTGGTTCTACCATGGAGGAGGGAGAAAAGGAGATTATCCGCTCCACCCTCCTTCACGAACAAGGCAACAAGACCAGATGCGCTGAGGTGCTTGGGATTGGCCGGAAAACCCTCCACCGAAAGATCAAGGAGTATCACCTTGAGGAGGCAGATTAAAACCGGATTAAGCCTGAATTAAGCTCGGATTAAGCGAATCAGAGATGAGCTCGCTTTTTTGCCGCCTCCCACGCCTTTATCTTGGCAAAGGAGTAGTTTAGGCTCTGGGTTGTCTCAGTGGCTCGCTTTAAGCGCTGTGGGTCCCCGCCGTGCCGGTCGGGATGGTGCTCCTTTACCAGCTTACGGTGAGCCAGCTTTACCTCCTCAAAGGAGGCGTCGAAGGAGACGCCTAAGCGTTTATAATCTTCCCGCAGCTCTTCCGGTGGGAGATGGTGGCTCTTTGCGCCTTCGGCACTGGTGCTCCGATTTCGGCTCCTGTTCGACCCACTTGAAGAGCTGCCGAGGAAATCTTCCAGCTCCTCCCACGCTTCCCGGTAGTCCGCATCATCATCTTCAAAGATGTCTTCATTGAAGCGAAAATCTCCATCGGAGGTTTGAAACATCGACCGAAGGAGCCGGTGAAACCGGTCAAGTAAAGGATCCATCACTATCCTCCCCAAAAACGTTGGAAAATTCGCCAGTGTAGGCATAACCGGGAATCGCAGTGACAGAGAGATTCCCGCTTCCCTCCCAGTTGATAAAAAGATCGCCCCCCACTGAGGGGATCCGAACCTCCCGCAGAAGTAAGCCTTCACAGGCTGCGGCAACCACGGCGGCCGCTGATTCTATAACCGAATCGTGGTACCCATCTTCAGGGATAAAACGGATATCCATAGTACCATTATCAAGGACCCGGGGAAAAACCGTGAAGACTGGACGTTCTTCCGAAAGCATCCGTCTGGAAAAGGCGAACAATGTTTCCTCATCCGTCCGATCCAGGACCACCGCAACTTCCTGAGCAGACCGGGGTAACCGGTCAAAGGATATCCTGGCATACCGAATCGTTTTACCCGCCAGGGGGGTCCAAATTTCCCGCAGAAGAGGGGTCTCCTCATCAATCCAGCTATCCTCTCCCTGGAAGGGCAGGCCAAGATCGAGGCGAAACAGCTTACTGTCAATGCCATCGATTTCGATCTTCTGTTCTTCAATGGTGAGGGTAAGCTTCCGCCGATGAAACAGTCCAAAATCGAAGGCGAATTTTGCCGCTGAAAGAAGCGCCCCGTAATTGACCGATTCCTCCCCCGAAGATGCCGAGAAATGGCGAAAGGTAATCCCCCTCCCTTTCCTGTTTATCTCCTTTTCTTCAAGCAGGAACACAATGCCATCTCCGCCAATGCCGCTCCTTCTGTTGCAGATATGCAGAACCTCCCTGGCCGAGGGGAGACGGAAATTCTCCGTCGAGAGAGCGTTAACCAGAATGGTATCTGACCATGCTGTGGTCATCTTGTAAAACGGGATATTCATCACCTTTGGGAGTGTATACGAAAGGGGCACTCTGTCCAACTGCTTGATCTTTTTTTCTCTTAGTTCATAATGAAAAGGATGGATATTTCTGAACGGTTTAGCCGGGATGCAGCCCTTTTTGCGTCCCATGCGATAGAGGAGGCGGAGGGGAACGAGGTCTTTTTCGTTGGAACCTTCAACGAAGAGGGGCAGCTTGCCTCTCTGGAGGCGGTGGCCCGGGGGGATGAGCTTTCTGTGCCCGCCCTGGAGCCCTTTGTAGAGGCGGGAGATGTACTCATCCATAACCACCCCTCGGGGCATCTCAAGCCCAGCGGTCCGGATCTCCAGATAGCTTCAGCTCTTGGAAATCGGGGGATCGGTTTTTATATCATCGATAACCGGGCGGAGAGGGTTTACTGTGTAGCCGAGCCGGCCCGGAAAAGGAGAGTCGTGCCTCTGGACGGGAAGCTGTTAAGGGAATTGATGCTTCCCGGGGGCAAGTTATCCACCATCTTCCATGATTATGAAAGCCGGGATAGTCAGGTCGGATTAATGGAATCGGTCCTCACTGCTTTCAACGATGGGCGCATTCTGATCGCCGAAGCGGGCACCGGGGTGGGAAAGAGTCTCGCTTACCTGATCCCTTCACTGGCCTGGGCTCTCTCCAACGGTGAGCGGGTACTCATTTCAACCGCCACCATTAACCTGCAGCAGCAGCTCATCGAAAAAGATATCCCCCTCGCCTCCCGGCTTCTTCCCGGTAAGTTGAAGAGTGTTCTGGTGAAGGGGCGGGGGAACTATATCTGTCTCCGCCGCTTCAATGAGGCTCTGGAAGAGGATTCTCTTTTTCGGGAATCCGGGGATGAACTGGAAACAGTCCGTCAGTGGCTTACCAGTACCGATACCGGAAGCAGGAGCGACCTTCCCTTCTATCCCCTGCAGGAGAGCTGGGCAAAGATCTGTTCCGAGACCGACGCCTGCATGGGTCTGCGCTGCCGGTGGAGGGAACAGTGCTTTGTGCTTCAGGCAAGGCGGGAGGCCGCTTCTGCCAATATTCTGGTGGTTAACCACCACCTCCTCTTTTCCGACCTCTCGCTCAGATTACATGGTGCAGGATTTGAGGGCGGAGCAGTCCTTCCTGCTTTTAGCAGAATCATCTTTGATGAAGCCCACACCATAGAACGGAGCGCCACCAGTTTCTTTTCCCGCAGCTTCCGTAACAGCTCTCTACAGAAGCAGCTGGCCCGATTGATGCGCCAGCAGGGCCGGAAACGTTTCGGTATCATCCCAAAATTGCAGCGCCACAGTGACAAGCCTGAGCTGTTTGATCCCATGGCGGGAATGATTAGCCGAATTCGTACGAGCCTGGCCGAGCTGGAGGGGATAAGCTTGTCACTCAGCCGGGGGAGCAGCAGCTTGCGGATTGTATCTCTGGCTGACCAGGAGCGACGGGCTCTGCTGGAGGCGATGGAAAAGGTTCGCACTAGCCTCACAGCCCTGGTGACCACCCTTTCCGCTTCCCTAGAGAGGGTGGATCTGGAGGAGGATGATAACGACCTCTTTGAAGCAGAAACTATTCTGGGCCGTCTTTCTGAAATGGTTTCGGTGATGGCCGCTTTTCGGGAGTATCAGGAAAGGGATGAATCGGTTTTCTGGTTCGAGGTGCGGGGGAGTGAGGGGAATCGCTTTCTCTCCTTTATCCAGTCCCCCCTGGATATAGGTCCCACCATGGAAAAGGCGGTATACGAACCCTTCAATACGGTGGTCTTCACCTCTGCTACTCTGACGGTCAATGAAAGCTTCTCCTTCTGGTGCAACCGGGTTGGTCTCTCCTCCGAAAGAGAGGGGGTGATCAGGGGCATCTTTCCTTCCCCCTTTCTCTATGCCCAGCGGGTTCTCCTTGCACTCCCCTCAGACGCTCCTGATCCCGCCTCGGAAGGGTATCAGGATTACGTTTCATCCTTCGTCCGGGAAGCGCTGCTCATCTCCGGCGGCAGCGCTCTGGTCCTCTTTACCAGCTACGGGATGCTTGGCAGAACCTGGGATGCGGTGGCTCCGGTTCTTGCAGAGGAGGGGATCCTTGCCCTCCGTCAGGGCAGTGAAGATAGAAGCAAGCTGCTTAACCGCTTTGCTTCCGATCACTCCTCCGTTCTTTTTGCCACCGACAGCTTCTGGGAGGGGGTTGATGTACCGGGTGAATCCCTGCGGATGGTTATCATGTGCAGACTTCCCTTCCGGGTCCCCTCCGAACCGGTGCTGCAGGCCCGGATGGAAGCGATAGAGGCCAGGGGGGGCAACCCGTTCTTTCAGTTGAGTCTTCCCGATGCGGCGATGCGGCTGAAGCAGGGTTTTGGCCGGCTTATGCGAAAGGCTGAGGACCGGGGTGTGGTTGTCATGCTGGATCCTCGGATCATCCGGAAAAGCTACGGGAAAATTCTCCTCTCATCACTACCCGCAACCGGTATAAGTAGTAAAGAGAGTGAAAGGGTTCTTTCGGATCTGGAGAATTTTCTTTTTCCGTGATTCTGTAAGGGGAGGTACGATGGAGGGCAAAAAAAAGCTGCCCGCTTTTCAGGGGCAGCTTGAATAGTTTGCTCGGCTTTTAGTTGATTATCGCAAGGATGTCGGTAAAGTGAAGGAGCAGATGCTCCTCTCCGTCTACTTTTACCTGGGCTCCGGCATATTTGTCATACATCACTTTGTCGCCGGATTTTACCTTGATAATCTCATCGTCGCCGATTTCCGCAACCACGCCGGTCTGGGTCTTTTCCTGCGCAGTCTGGGGTATGAAAATCCCTCCTGCAGTCTTCTCTTCGACAGTCTCAAGCTTTACCAGAACGCGATCACCTAGGGGTTTTATCTTCATACCTTCCTCCTGAAAATGTGTTTGAAATGTGTTTGATTGAACTAACGCTATTCTGGTGCAAATATACGCATGAACGCTCCTCCGGTCAAGAAAAAGGTGAGAAAAAAATATAAACTTGTATAAACTTGTCCTGTGGGGAAAAGTGTAGTATTTTGTAAGTAACGAAGGGGTCATCTTATGAGCGGCAACAATCACAAGATAATACATGTTCAATTTGGTTCATCATCTTCAGATGGTGGAGGGCGGCAGAATCAGCAACAGGCTCATCGAGAGGATTGGAGACGGTTTTATGTAATCCAGCTCCATCTCTATCTTTCAAGTAAGCGCTCCGGACGGATAGGTACCGACGCCGAGGGAGATATGATCCGGGATCTGCTTTCTGTCTATTGGGAAGAGATTATCGCCTCAGGGATTTTACACAATATGTCCCTTTTGGAGAAGGTTTCACTCTTTCGGAGCATTCAGGTCGATTTTCCTTTTGTTGATCCGCCCACACCTGAGGGTTTTATCTCCTTTGATGGGTAGAATTGACCCACTTTTTAGCAGTTTTTTTCTCGTTGGGTCGTAATGGCCCGGCTTCCGCCTTTCTATACAGGGATAGTGCACTTATTCCAAAGTTATTCTTTTTCATAAATGTCTGTAAATCGTTATAATATAAAGAAATAAAAAATCTTTCCCTGTTTTACTGTTTTTGGCACGTTACTTGCTTCTATATCTATAGGAGGACATCATGGCTGAAGCAAAAAGAGTGAAACGAATGAAGGGAAGTGATACCGGTAGCGAGAATGTTCTTTCTATCTATCTTAAAGAGATAAATAAGGTTCCTC
>CAYMWV010000012.1:10681-44675 GCA_964394395.1 uncultured Sediminispirochaeta sp. | reverse complement strand
GTCGGTTCTGCTCCTCTCGTTCGCTTGGGAATAACGGGTACTGAGGTATAGAGAAGCGAGCGCTTTCCCCTACCCCCCCTTCTGCCGTACAGAAAGGAGGGAAAAGCTACTCTTCTACACTCCCTCAGCAATGTCAACAAGCTCATAAATAAGTACCGGTTTACTCTTACCCTTTACCCTGATATTGTCCAGCTCCCGGACAACCACTTTATCTTTTACGAGTCCGTAGGTGTAATCGCTGATGATAATACGGGTTTTGTACTGTTTATTGGTACCTTCAAGTCGGGCCCCAAGATTTACATTATCACCAATCAGGGTATAATCCATCCTCTGGGTGCTGCCCATGTTGCCGACAGTCATAATTCCGGAATTGATACCAATTCCGATATCAATTTGATGAGATTCAGGGAGCTCCCCATTGAGTTTATTCAGCGCTTCAAGTTGGCGGACCGCACATTTACAGGCCCGCAGGGCGTGATCCTGTTGGGGCAGCGGTGCTCCCCAGAAACACATAATTGCATCACCCTCATATTTATCCAGAGTTCCCTCATATTCGAGTACAATGTCCGTCATGGCAGTAAGATATAGGTTTAGCACCTTTACCAGCTCCTGGGGAGTCATACTTTCACTGATGGTGGTAAAACCACGAATATCAGAAAAGAATACCGTCAGTTCCTTGTCGACCCCCCCCAGTTCAGGAGGATTTGCCAGAATCTGGTCTACAACATCCGGACTTACATAGGTACCAAACATGGAACGGATGCGCCGCTTATCTTTTTCTTCGGTCATGGCCTTGTAGGCTATAATAAGGAGAAAGGTGAAGGCGGAGGCAAGAGCGGGGGTGGTAAATTCAAGTAAGAGAGCCTGCCGGTCGAAGAGGATCGACGAGCCGATAAAAAGAACTGCCACCGAAACAAGTAGAACTAAAAAGGCCCAGAGCGTTGAAAGCCGGGAGCTGATAAATGTGATCAGGAGAACCAGGCCAACAAGTACAAGCAGGTTTACCCAGAAAGGTACGGTCTGGATAAATTTATTCATCAGAATGGTATTTAGGGCATTTGCATGGATCTCTACACCAAACATGAGGCCATAGGGGGTCGGTTTTTCATCATCGGCGATACCTCTGGCAAAAGCTCCTACCATTACTATCTTATTTGTAAGGGCTCTTGTTCGGGGCCAGGAGTTGGGATCAAGTCCCGGAGGATTGGATGCATATCCGGAGTATGAACGAATCGGGAAGGTTTGCCGCGCTCCCGGATCAGCGAAGCTGGGAGGACCCATAAAATTGATCAGCATGTTTCCTTGCTCATCAATTGGTATTTCTATTTCGTGCAGAATTTCACTCTCCGCCGGTTCCACCTCATTCCCTTCCTCATCGTATTGGGCAGGCGAGATGATCCTTTCATAGGGAGACCAGACATTTCGTTGGGCATCAAAATATTGAGGATGGGGTATGTAAATCTGCTCACCCAGGGTAACTTCTATCTCATCGTAACTCTTATTAAAATAATCCAGTGATAAAGCAAGGGTGACCGAGGGTAGGAAATTGGCCTGATACCGTTTGACAATATGGTAGCTGTCATCAATTTCGCCATCCCCATCGGTATCAACGACTCTCATGGGTGATCTGTTTTCCAGGGACACGGATAGTTTAGATAAAACCTCTTCTGTTATGGGATACTCCACAGGATGCTCTATCCCCTCTTTATCGGTCCAGACCAGGTACTGAAAACCCTCTTCATCAACAGAAAAACCGGGAATAAGCTCACGAAAGGGTATCTCTTCGATCAATTTTGAAGATTTGAGCACCATCGGCTGGCGCCGGAAAACCTCATCATTGTCCTTCAAGTAGGTTGCATGGCCGTAGCCTGCTGAAGAGGTGGCGTAGGGTTTTAAGGGTGGCTGGACCCCCGGAAAAGCGTGCATTTTTTTCCAGTCACCGCTTATGTTACTAATTGCTCCGTGGGAATCGATGAGAGCATCCTGCCTGGAGAAGAGCTCTTCAAAGTTTTCATCCGGCGGGGGTACCTCGTCAAGCAGGGTTTCAAGAAAGACCCTTCCATTTTCTTCAATGCTTTCGAGGAGGATCACATCTTCAATTGCCTCTGCGGAGGGTTCATTAAAAAAGATATCGAGGAGAACAGAGCGCTCCCGTTGTTGTTGATCCTGAATCCTGGAAAGGGTGTTGAGAAAACTGCCATGAACCGACCTGGGAAAGGGCCATCTGCCGATTCTGTTGAGACTTCTGAAGTCAATTCCTACAATAAGGATATCATCATTGATATTGGGGTTGTCAGATACTACACTAACCCCTTCCTGGATGCTTCTGTTTAAAAATACATCTTTATAACGAAAGTGAACATCCAGGACTTTGTTTTCGATGTTTTTGAGAAAGAGGGTGTATTGGTTAAGTGCAAGGAAGGTGAGGATAACTGCCAGACCTATTATGAATCCAAATATCTTAGTCTCAAAGAACTTTCGACGCTTGTTAACAGGAGCACTCATACACATCCTCCAAAAGAGGGCCCGGATTCTATACCCGGGCCAAAAAGCTAACGGGTTTCCAAGTAAATTATACGGTCTCTAGCCAGTTTTGTCCAATCACTCTCGGGGAAAGATTCACTTAGTTCCCGATATGCTTCAATCGCAGATTCATCCTGTCCGGTCAATTCATACAATCGGGCAATGGAAAAATGTGCATGGGGCACCTCTGGAGTGATACCGGTATAGGAATCAGTAATGGCTTGGTAGACTTCGAGAGCTTCCCGGTTTTTCCCCATCTCTTCGTATACCGCCCCCTGATTCATCAATGCGACAGGAGCCAGGTAGCTCTTTGGGAATCTTTTCGCTATTGTCTGGAAAGAGGATAACGCTTTTTCCCAATCGGTTTTCTCAAAAGCGATAGATCCTGCCATGAGATGTCCTCGCTGTTCTGCCATGGTCCCCTTAAATGATGCTATGGTATCGGAGATAGTTTCAGTGAGCTCATCTTCCAGGATAGTTTTCTTATCTTCATCTGTCTCATTTTGCCACTCTGCATAGATTTCCTGCAGGCTTTCTACTGCCAGCGCTCCCTTTCGGGCTTTTTGCTCCTGTACATAACTTGTTACACCAATGATGATGAGTGCGATCAAAAGCACCGCTGCGACAAGCAGAATGATGTTACGGTTCTTTTGAATAAGCGCTGCCAATTTGGCAGATGGGGTAAGATTGTTTTCGTCATGAGATTTCGCCATGATGTTTCCAATTGCTCCTTCTAACGTGAAATTTCAAGTTCCTTAATTAATTTCGAGAGATAGGTACGTTGAATACCTATCGCCTTGGCTGTTTCAGTCTGATTCCAATTATGTTCGTCCAGGGCGGTACAGATAAAGTGCTTCTTAAATTGCCAAACCGCCTCCCTCAATGATTTGCTGTGATAATCATCACCTTTATTTGAAAAAGAACCGGGAAGCATAAGGTCTTCAGAAAGAATATAATTGCCTCGACTAATAACAACAGCTCTCTCAATCGTATTCTCCAATTCCCTTATATTACCGGGCCAACGGTAGGAAAGTAAAGCTTCCAGGGCCTCACTGGAAAAGCCTTCTATAATCTTTTTCTTTCCCCTGTATCTATCTAAAAAGAAGTTTGCCAATTCACTGATGTCCTCAGGATGTTCCCTCAGGGGAGGTATTGTCAAGGGCAGGACATTGAGCCGGTAATAGAGATCTTCCCGGAAGGTTCCCTGATCCATGGCAGCTTCCAGATCCCGGTTGCTGGCAGCAACAATTCTCACATCAACATTGACAGATTCACTGCTTCCTAAAGGTTCAAAACGACCGCTTTGTAATACCCGCAGCAGTTTTGCCTGAGTCGAGAGAGGTAATTCGCCGACCTCGTCAAGGAAAAGGCTTCCCCCATGGGCTTTCTCGAAACGTCCGGTCCGATCCTGGAAGGCATCGGTAAAAGCTCCCTTTACATGTCCAAAAAGCTCACTTTCAATCAGGGAATCTGGTATTGCGGCACAATTAACCCGGATAAAAGGCTCTTTTGATCTACCACCAGCCAGATGTATCTGTTCAGCAAATAACTCTTTTCCTGTACCGCTCTCGCCAATGATGAGAACAGAAGAGCCGGTTTTTCCAATCTTCCTGGCCAGTTCAAGTTTTTTTTGAATTGTTTCTCCTGAGCCGATAAAGGGATGAAAACCCGGTTTCTCCTCTATCTTGCTTTTTAGCCTGTCCAGTTCAGATATGATGCGCTCATACTCTTTTGCATTCTGCAGGGCGATTGCTGCTTGATTGGAAAAGATCTCCAGCCACTGAAGATCATCCTGGGAGAAATGCAATCCCTCCTTCTTGTTAATGATTTCGATAACACCGATACAATGATTCTTAGAACGCATTGGAACAGCAAGGATCGCTCTGGTGGAAAAACCGATCTTTTTGCTGATTTCCGAATTAAACCGATCATCGGAGGTAACATCATTAACAATGAGAGAACGGTTATGCTCAGCTACCCAGCCCGCAATACCTTCTCCCATGTTAAGCGTGTAACTGCTAAGCTCAGGTCCCTTTGGCCCGAGGGCTATTTCAAAATAGAGTTTTCCATTATCCGGATTAACCAGGAGCAGCGATGAAGCCTCTCCCCCTGTCAGCCTGGTGGCTGAATCAAGTATTCTTGTCAGAAGGGAGCGGCCATCCTGGAAATCGGTATTGATTAGCTCATTTATTTCAATGAGTGTTTCAAATCGCTGCGCATCAACATTCAGCATTTCCGTTTAGGAGTCCAGGGAATCACCCTTTTCTTTGAGAATATCAGCAAAGGTAACGGTGGATTCCTCCTCCTCGTCATGGATATACTTGGAAAGCTCTTTTCGCTGGAGATTCTTATGGTACTCTCTGATTGAGAGGCTTAATCGCTGACTTTGAGGGTTGACATCGGTTATGGTACAGGTAATCTTCTCCCCTTCCTTAAACTTGGAGAGGAGCTGGTCACTAACCTCTTCTCCCGGTTGGGTGAGGTTAAATTTGTTGATAAGCCCTTCTACCCCCCCGGGGACCCGGACAAAAACACCAAAATCGGTGACGCTGGTAATTTCCCCTTCAACAACACTACCCCTGGGATAGTTTTTCTTCAGGGACTGCCAGGGATCTTCTTCCAGCTGCTTTACCCCAAGCCTGATTCGATGGTTCTCTTCATCAACGTCTATCACCACAACTTCGACCTCTTCACCGGTCTTAAGAACCGAACCCGGGTTCTTTATCTTTCTTGTCCAGGAAAGATCATCAACGTGGAGAAAGCCGTCAATCCCTTCTTCGAGCTCAATAAAAGCACCCGCATTAGTGATCTTGACCACTTTACCGGTAAGTCTCTTCTCTAGGGGATAATCAGTAGCGATGTTATCCCATGGATTGGGCAATACCTGTTTAAGTCCCAGACTCACCCTGCCCTGCTGGATATCGTAACTGAGAACCATCACATCGACTTCATCTCCGATTGAAAGAACCTCTTTCGGGTGATTGACCCTTTTGACCCAGGAGAGCTCGGAAATGTGGGCAAGCCCTTCAATTCCCTCTTCAAGCTCGATAAAGGCACCAAAATCGGTTAGTTTGGTAACAGTTCCTTTAACAATATCGTTGACCCGGAATTTATCCTCAAAGCTGGCCCAGGGGTCCTGGGTGAAATGTTTCAAGGAGAGGTTGATCTTCTGATCTTCCGGTTCCAACTTGATAACCTTCAATTCAATTTCCTGTCCCTTTTTGACATAATCCTTTGGTCTGGTTACATGTCCCCAGCTCATATCATTGATATGGAGGAGGCCATCAAAGCCCCCCAGGTCGATGAAGGCGCCAAAACTGGTAAAACTCTTCACGGTACCCTTGACCACATCTCCAATGGATGTATCACCAAAAAAGCGCTCTTTCCGCTCAGCAATATCCCGTTCAAGGAAACCGCGCCGGGAGAGAACAATCTTCAATTTATTGTCGCTGTATAAACGATCGATGAGGAATTTGCCTTTAACTCCAACATACTCATCGGGATTCTCCACCCGTTGTACATCAGTTTTGGACATGGGACAGAAACCACGGATCCCGTTTCCAAGATCCACCTCAAAACCACCCTTAATCACCTTGTCAAAGGTACCTTCTACCGGTTTATTCTCCTCCGCAGCAGTTCGCAGCTCCTTCCAGAAGAGCTTAACATCTGCCTTGTTCTTCGAAACTACCACTTGTCCACCCTTTCCTTCTTTGCGGACAAGAACTACATGAACAATATCTCCAATCTCTGGGTCGGTTTCGAATTCGGTACGAGGGATCTTACCCTCAGATTTGTAACCCACATCAACGAACACGTTTTCCGGTCCGACCTGGATTACAGAACCTTCGATGAGCTGTCCTTCTTCCAGCTCGTCCAAGGTTTTCAGGTACTCTTCCTGCAGAGAAGCCTGAATGTCTGTGCTTTTCTCGGAATCCTTCTCAGTCATCACTACCATGTTTCTCCTGGTTAACCTTTTGATCAACTTCAAAAATTTTCTTCAACACTTTCTCACAAACTTGATCTATGGTCAAGTCCGATGAATCTATATAGAAAGCCTGGTCGGAAATTTTAAGGCTCCCTACCGGCTTGTTTCGGTCTATCTCATCCCGCTGGCGGATGGAATGGGTAATTTCTTCCAGAGTAAGATTGCTTGTTCCCTGCCTAAAGCGCCTTAAAGCCCTCGTTTCAGCACTGGCGTCGAGAAAAATCTTGACTTCCGCATCGGGGAAGACAACGGTAGTGATATCTCTTCCTTCCATAACCACATCCAGACCTTTTACCGCCCTTCGTAATGAGGTGTTGACTATATCCCGAAGTTTTGGAATCGAGCTTACCTGGGCAACCACTTTATCAACGTCATCGGTGTGCAGAAAAGGTTCCACGTTATGATCATTTACAAAGAGCTTGCCATCTTGAATTGTAAAGTTGCACGCCTTTGCAAGGATAATAATGGAATCGCGGTTTGTCAGGTCAAGAGCCTCCTTGATGGTTTGAAAAGCTATCGCACGATAGAATTTGCCGGAGCTGATGTAAAAAAAAGCGGCCCTGTCTGCTATTTCCCGGGCTATGGTACTTTTTCCAACCCCCGCAGGGCCATCAATTGCAACTATCAATCTCTTACTCCTTTCCCCTTGGACAATAACCAGGAGATCTCCCGGGGGCTCAGTTTTCTATAGGCTCCAGTGGCCAGGGTGCCAAGATGAATGTTTCCAATCCTGACCCTGTGGAGTCGTTTGATCTTGATATTGACATGGTTGAACAGTTTACGGATTTCCCTGTTCTTACCTTCAGAGAGGATAAGTCGTACCTTTACCGGAGAGACAAGCCGATACTCCTTGATACGGTACATTTCTCCCTCAACCCGGATCCCGGAGGAAAATTGATCAAGCAATTCCGGGTTCAGCTTGTCAGCGCACTCGACAACGTACTCTTTCTCTATCTCCAGGGAGGGATGGGTAACAATTCTGGCAAATTCACCATCGTTGGTGAAGAGGATTAAACCACTGGAGAGGTAATCAAGCCTACCCACATTGAAAAGTCTGACCGGGAAATGACCTTTCAAGAGATCTTCAGCCAGGGGGCGTCCTTCCCGGTCTCGGTGGGAGCAGATATAACGGACCGGTTTGTGGAGGGCGATGTAGAAATTACGGCGGGTGGGAAAAACCGGCTTTCCCCTGTAGAGTACCGAATCCTTACCAGGGACAACCTTTACTCCCTGTTGGGTCACAGTTTTTCCATTTACCCTAACGTTCCCTTCCGCAATCAGTTTTTCACACGCCCTTCTTGAGGCGATACCACTGCGGGAGAGGTAGAGCTGGAGCCGGATAGCTTCTTCCTCATCTCTACTCACGATACCTACTCACGATCACCGTCCAGCTCAAAGCGGTCCCTGTTGAGCTCATCAAGTTTGGGAAGATCGGCTATACTTTTCAGTTTAAAAAGCTGCAGGAACTCCCGGCTTGTCCCATACTGGGTGGGTTTGCCAGGTACATCCTTCTTTCCCACCCCTTTAATAAGGGAACGGTTGGCAAGGAGCTTTATCATGCCGTCAGCGGATACACCCCGGATTCCTTCAATTTCTCCTTTGGTGATAGGTTGACTGTAGGCAATAATGGAAAGGGTTTCCAGAGCAGCCCGGGACAACTTGCTGTCGTTTCTTTTACCGTACCGCTCTTTCAGGAAGTCCCAGAGCGATTCTTTGGGAAGGAGCTGCCAGCCTCCACCAATAGCCACCAGCTCCAGACCGGAATTGGGAGCAGCATACTTTTCCTGCAGTTTTGCTATACAACGATCAACCACTTCCCGGGAGAGCTTGGCATAGGCTACCAGCTGCTTCTCCCCCACCGGGTCTCCTTCGAGAAAAAGTATCGCTTCTATCAGTGCAGTTTCCGTGTCCAGGGTCATATCTCCTTATCCTGATCTTCATGCTGGTCTTTAAGGCTGTTGTCTTCATCTATCTCTTCAGGAAGTCCAGGGCCTCGTCTGATCTGTATATCACCAAAAAGACGGTTTTGGAAGATGCCTATGCTTCTCACTTTAACACTTTCCAGAATTGCCAGGAAAGAGCAGACAATTTCCATGGTGGAAGCACGGTTTTTCAATAGGTCAGTAAATAGAATGGAGTCGTTCTCTTCCAGAAGTTCATGCATTAAAGTGATCTTTTCATTGATAGAGACCTCTTCATAGAGATCAATAATTCTTTCACTGCTGATATTACCGATCATGGTGGAAAAGCTTTTCAAGAGATCCCACACATCGATCTGCTCCCACAGCTCATCTTCAGCGAAAGGAAGGGTCCGCTGCTTCTTTTTCCGCTCAATGGTCCACTCAGCTGCCCGTTCCTTTTCCTCCATCAACTTGCTGATCTCCCGAAACTTCTGGTATTCGATAAGCCGGTCAACCAACTCCTGCCTTGGATCATCGTAATCGTCATCAAAATCGACCTCAACCGGAAGAAGCATTTGGCTCTTGATATAGAGGAGCGTTGAAGCCATTAAGTAGAACTCACTCAGGTTATCAAGCTGAATTTTCACCGCATACTCAATGTAAGAGATGTACTGCTCTGTTATTGCCGCAATTGGAATATCGTAGATGTTAACTTCGTTCTTTCTAATCAGAAAGAGAAGCAGGTCCAGAGGGCCTTCAAACTCCCCCAGTTTAAAACGCTGCTTCTCCTCCACCGCTTGTTCCATCAAAAAAGCTCCGACTCTTCAACCGTTTCTTCAAGCTGCTGCTTCTTGGTAGCTTCACTTTTCTTTACAGAATTTTCATCCTTGGGCTTGTCAGCTTCGGGATCGGGGAAGAGTAATGCCCGTACCTGTTGATCAATCTCTTTGGTCACATCGGCGTTGTTATCGAGAAAGAGTTTGGCGTTTTCCCTGCCCTGGCCAATTCGCTCCTCTCCGTAGGAGTACCAGGAACCGCTCTTTAGGATGATATCGTACTTCAACGCTGCATCCAGAAGGCTGGCAGTGGCAGAAATCCCTTTTCCAAAGATGATATCCAGCTCTGCTTTGCGGAAAGGGGGAGCCACCTTGTTTTTTACAACCTTCACTCGGACCCTGTTTCCGATTGCATCATCAGTACCTTTGGAAATGGTCTCGATTCTTCTCACCTCAATCCGTACGGAGGAGTAAAACTTGAGAGCCTTTCCACCGGTGGTTGTTTCCGGGTTACCGAACATGACCCCAATTTTCATCCTGATCTGGTTAATGAAGACAAGACATGCTCCACTCTTTGAGATGATACCGGTCAGCTTTCTCAGGGCCTGGCTCATCAGCCGGGCCTGCAAGCCCATATGGGAATCGCCCATATCACCCTCTATTTCAGCCTGCGGAGTAAGGGCTGCTACCGAGTCCACCACAATAATATCTACCGCACCACTGCGAACCAGGCTTTCGGTGATTTCCAGGGCTTGTTCACCCGTATCAGGCTGACTAACCCACAGATCATCAACCTTAACCCCTAAATTGCGGGCATATACCGGATCCAGGGCGTGCTCGGCATCAATAAATGCCGCAATCCCCCCCTTTTTTTGGCACTCCGCAATAGCATGCAGGGCAAGGGTGGTTTTTCCCGAAGATTCTGGACCATAAATTTCAACAACTCTGCCCTTTGGATAGCCACCGACACCCAATGCAGCATCAAGAAGAATTGAACCTGAAGGAATCGCTTCAATGTTTTTCTGGCGGTTATCTCCACCCATCTTCATTAAAGAGCCCTTACCGAACTGCTTTTCTATCTGCAGCCTGGCAGCCTCAAGAGCCTTCTCCTTATCCTCTTGGTTTCCATGAGTTTCCATTGCAGGTACACTATTTTTTTTAGCCATGCTTATCCCCCTTGCTTTATATAGGCAAGAAAATTGCTTTTTTGCATTACAATTTGGAAAAAAAGTTGGCTAATAGTATCAGAAAGCCTTATTTGAGTCGAGAAGTATTGTTACCGGGCCATCATTTATGTATTCCACCTCCATAGAGGCAGCAAAGATCCCCGAAGCGGTTGGAATTCCCCGGTTTGAAAAAGCGTCTATCATTTGAAGATAGTATGTTTTAGCGATTTCTGGCGCAGCCGCACGGTTGTAACTGGGCCGCCTTCCCTTTCTGGTATCCGCACAGAGGGTGAATTGGGAAACAACCATAATTGAACCCTCTATCTCCTCAAGAGAGCGATTCATTTTACCGTTTTCATCTTTGAAGATTCTCAGGCCGGCGATTTTCTCACACAGATAGGAGAGATCAGATTCTCCATCTCCCTCTTCGACTCCCAGGTAGACCAGCAAACCGGGACCGATCTCTCCGGTAAGTTTTCCCTCTACTTTCACATTACATCTGCTGACTCTTTGAACTACGGCACGCACGGTTTGGGAACTCCTTTTATCGTCTAACGGCATAACTAGCTAATCTTGAATAAATTGGTGGACAGAAACTGCCGTTAACTGCAATTGTGGGGAAGCTGTCGATTTCAGCTGCACTTCAGCAAGAACCTCTATCGCCAGTTCCGGATCAATTCTGCTTGCAAAGGGAACGATCACCGGAACAATACCTTCCACCACTCTTCCCTTTTCGTAACCGATGAGCAGGTCAAAGGTGATCTCTTTCTCTCCGTAAGAGAGGTTTCCTACCGCCCCTTTCCAGATTACATAGCAGCCCGAATAGAGTTCAGGCTCCTGCATGACCTGGCTGTAGGTAAAATTATCGTTAAACCGGGAAAAGCTTGGCTCTTTCAGGTAGGATGAAATCAGCTGAGCCTTCTCTCGTACCGGAAGGGAGGCGTTTGAAAGGGCTATTCTGTTAATCTCCCTCCTGACCAGATTGTCCCTCTCCTGGTGGAAATAGGTTTCAATACGCTTGAAAATGCTCTCTATCTCCTCTGTGGTGTAGCTATAGGGGTCATCACTTTTGGGCGATTCGATCAGCTCTCCCTGGATATCAGAGAGGGGCGGGACCGGAAGGGTGTTTACTACCTTCTCGGGGAGCAATGAAAATGGGGATAAGGGGTTCAGGAAGGTCACTGCGCTTCCAATAATCAGGAGGATAAGTAACAGTGGAATCAGAAAGCGGGGGATCGGTTTTGCCGGCTGAGGGTAGAGCCGGGATATTTTCCCCGATTCAATATAATCAACAATAAATTCCGGTTCACTGTGTTTTTTAAGGAGTTTCATTCCTTTCAGGGCGAAGCTGTTCTTTCCATCTTTTTCAAGCACCTCCAGCCACAACTGCAGCGACTCAGAGGTTTCCTGTCGTTTCAAATGAACAGCCGCCAGGCCAAGGAGGGTATCAACATCACTGTTATTAAGATCATGGCCCCGTTTCAGGTAGGTGTAGGCGCTACCGTAATCGCCAACCTGCAGGCAGCTGAATCCGAGAAGATAATAGAAGCGGAAACTTTCCCGGAAACGAAAGACCTGGGGCTCCAGGAGATTGATAAGCTCCTCGAAGCGGTGTTTGCGGAACAGTTTTCTTGCTCTGGAAAAAGGCTTCAGTGCCATGGCACCTATACCACGCTACCGGTCATACCTGCTCTTTCGCTGCTGAAGCGTAGAGAGTATTTGACCAAGAACATTAATATCGTCATCGCTAAGGGTATCCGCAATCTCCAGATATTCATCGACCTTATCAAGAAGGTCGTTCACTGCTATAAGATCTTCCCGAATCAGGGAATCAAGATCATCCGGGGAAGAGCTTGAAGTCTCTACCGCTTTATCATAGAGCTCCCTGATCCCGGAATCATTGCTTGCCTTGGTAACAGCGGCGTATCTACCTCCGTTATAGGCTCCAAATGCAAAAGTGATCTCCCGTTTTTTTCCTGCCTCTACCCTTTTTGGGAGATAGTAGTAGCATACCGCAGAATCATTTACCGAATAGGGAAGCAGATTGAAATTTCTAGAAGATTGAACACTGAAATTCCAGGTGTTTTCCTGGAGGCGTTTCCAGTTAGCAAAGATAAGCCGATCGGGAACGGAGATACCTGGACCCTGAACCATCCCCTGTAGACCTCTGAAATCTGAATCCGAGGAGGGAGAGATCCAGTAGCTGGGCATAAGGGACTCATATTCGGTCTCGTTTTTAAGCTCTATCCCGCTGTCGCTAGTAAAATGGAGGGAATTATTCTCTCCCAAATAGGTATCAAAGAGGTAATGCACTCCAATAGTCTGATCCCGGGAAGAGGTGTTGGTGATACTTATGTTGATGGTAAAACCGTCTGCCAGAGTGGACCCTTCAGATCGGATAAAGGAAAATTGCTGTTTTACCAAAAATGAGGAGGATTTCCATTCAAAGTAAGCTCCTCCCGATTCCTTTCCGGAGCTTAAGGAGAAGCCGGATGATTCTCCCATTGAGTAGATTCGGTTTCCCACCAGAAAGCCGAAACCGGTTGTTCTCGGATCTCTTTCGAAAAAGAGGGGGATCCAGTTGTTGCTCCCCGCCCTCTCTTCATAATAGGCGGCGAATTTCCCATTATTTTCATCCAGGGTAAGTTTGATTCTTCCTTCCCTCACCTCCAAGGACCAGGCAGGTATTGAAAGGAGGAGAAGCAGTAAAACGCCAAGGGTCAGGATCTTTTTCATTACATATCCTCCTGTTCCAGGAGCCAGTCAATATAGAACTCTTTCAGTTCCAGAGCCTTAACTTTCAGCTCGAGCAGGGATTCCCGGTTTGTCCCGGAGACGCTTAGCCGTTGTACCGGCACTGCGGGGCTCTGTTCATCTGAGTCTGCTTCAAGCTGGGCTTGCAGGGAGGCATGTAAGCGCTGCTGTTCATCAACCTTCGCTTTCAACTGCCCGATCTGGCGTTCCAGAGCGGTAATCTGCTGATCTTTCGTCTCAATCTCCGATGATAACTCCCCCACTAGAGCTTCTTTATCATTTGCTGTAAGAGCCGTCAGCTTTCGTTGATAGCCAGCGATCGCTTGATCATAACCCTTTTCCCTGCGTTGAAACTCTTCCAGTGAGGATAGATACTCTTCATGGCTGATTTTTAAGAGCCTCATGAGCTCCTCTTCCCGCTTCTTAAGCTCTAAAAGGCTCAGGCGATACCTGGAAGCTTCTACCTTGTAACTTGAAGGGTAATCCGTGGCGATCAGATTGAATACCCGTTCCGCCTTTTCAATGTGCCCTAAAAAATAGAGGGATTCACCAATCCAAAAATAGGCATTAGCCGTATAGTCATGATCCGGATAGGTTTCTATAAAGTCATAAAGCGCCTTTATTGCCCCATCCAGATCATTTTGCAGGTAGAGCAACCTCCCCTTCCAGTATCGAGCTTCATCGTAAAAACTGCTCTTGGGATAGGTTTCAAGGAAATATTCCAGATCTCCGGCTGCTCCATCAAAGTTTTTCAGGGCCATCTGGCTTCTGGCCGCCCAGAAAAAAGCTGCGCTGTGGAAAGCTTCCCGATTGGAATCAAGGATGATCTCTCTGAAACCGAGAAGGGCATCTCTGTAAGCTCCATCACTGAAACTGGATAGTGCTTGCCGTAAGGCGTCGCTTCCAGCAGCCTTAGCTGCTGACTGGCCGAAGGTGGATGAGATCCCGGGCATGATGGCCAAGAGAGAAAACCACAGCAATAAGACCGACAACTGTTTCCGTTTTTCCGACATTATCTACTCTCCCGTCCTATTATCGGACGAATATCTTCTTTCTTGATACCTATACCCGCCCTTTTAGCTTACGCCAGCCCTTTTAAAAAGGTTATCTCTTTTTCAGGATCAGGGGAACCAAAAAATGCACTTCCGGTAACCAAAATGTCAGTCCCGACCGCTTTTACCGCTTCTGCACTCTCCCTGTTTACCCCACCATCTACCGCCACCAATAGATCTCTTCCCATTTCGCGGGCCCTGATTTTCAGCGCTCTCACCTTTTCAAGACAAAGGGGAATTAGCTTCTGGCCGCCGAAACCGGGATTAACCGTCATTACCAGAACCAGATCAAGGTATGGAATAAGTTCCATAATTGAGGATACCGGGCTTGAGGGGACCAGGGAGATCCCGGGTTTGACGCCCCGGTCAACAATGGTTTGAACGATTCGATGGCTATGGATGGCCGCCTCGATATGAAATGTGAGATAATCAGCTCCCGCATCGATAAACTGAGTTATATACTCCTCCGGTTTCTCGATCATAAGATGGACATCCAGGGGAAGATTGCTCCTTTTTTTTATATCCGCCACCATTTTAGGGCCAAAGGAGATATTGGGGACAAAATGGCCGTCCATTACATCCAGGTGGATCAGGTCGGCTCCGGATTCCTCCATCAGCTCAATTGCTCCCCGTATATCGGAAAAATCGGCGGAAAGTATGGATGGTGCGATTAATGGTGACTTCATATCTCCTTTGTAACAAATAGAGAGGGGAAAGGCAATCTTTCTCTTCAGATTGACGAAATTTCCCACCATGATATAATGGATGGTCGATAGCAAATCAATAAGGGGAGTAATTCACCATAAAGCAGAAAACGGGCCTACCTGGAAAAGAGATGACTGAAATTCTTGATCTGATGAAAAGCGGCTCGTTTCAAGAGGCTGAGAAGGCGCTTGAGGCTTGTCTGGAGGTCGATTTTGAGGATGAAAAAGTTATTCAGGCGCTAAAATATGCCAAGTTTTGGCAGCCCCGTTCTGAACGGTATGAATCGATTAGCGATCCTGTTGAACGGGGGGAGTATCTTCTCAAGGAGTGGCTTAACTTTAAACGTTACCTTGCTTCTGGAGCTCTGATATTTGAAGCTGCTTCCTACGCCTGCAGGCTGTGGTTATTCTCTCACGCTATCGATTCTTACCAACGAGCTCTCCATAGGGCTAATGTTCCAGACCCGGATATTCTTTTTCGTATCGGCCGCTGTTTGAAAGCCAATGGGGATTATGAAGGAGCGATCGAGTTTTTTGAAAATGTGCTGCAAAGCAAGAGGCAGGATGCAGAACTTCTGGGAGAACTTGCAGATTGTTACGCTTTTTTGAATGAAACGAAGGCTGCCAAGGCGTTTTTCCGGGAAGCTTTCTTCATCAATCCTCAGGCTGTACATATCGATTTTCTGGAGTCCCAGTTGATCGGAAGGCTTATTGAAAGAATCCGCCTTATAGGGTATTCTGGAAAGGAGCTGAAGGCGTGGTTGCCTGTTTATGCGGTTCTTTACGGGGTGTTTAACATAAAGCGGGAGTTACGCCCCCTTGAGTATGGCCGTTTGAAGCAGTCAATCTATTCCCTTGAGCTGGAACTTCGGGATCAACGCAGCGATGGGGAGAGGAATCTCCTGGTTCCCCGCTTATTGAACCACTATTTTTGGCTTATCGACCACTATATAGGTGCGAACGATTCCAGGGAGAATGTAGAGGAAGTTTTGCGGAAGATCAAGCTTCTTGATGAATCCGTTTACGAACAGTTTACCACATAAATCGGAGATGAACAGCTTATGTCTGAATTGCAGATGCAGAAAATTGGAGAGCTTCTCAATGAGGAGAAGTGGACCCGTGCTACCCTGAACAACTATTCCATATCAAATTTTCAGGACCTGGACGCTTTTATTGAGGAATTAGAGGATGAAGAGGCACTTGAGAAGGTTAAGGAGCTCTGCGATGAGCATCTGACCCATACAAAGAACAGCATTATCGCCCTCTATATTTCAGGCATTATCGCTTTAAGCCGCCAGCAGATAGATGATGCAAATCTGGTGAAACTGATTACCATTTTTTCTGATAATCATAAGTGGAAAGTTGTAGAGTACCTTTGCAACAGGATTCTTGACTTCGCCGAGAACAAGTTTGCCCTTCGCACCCTATCGGAATGTTTCGATCATGAAAACGAAGAGGGGAAGAAATATGATGTTTGGGAGCGATTGATCAAGGTCGATTATGAAGAGGCGGAAATTGTTCGTCTACTGGCGGAGAAACGGGAAGAAGAGGGTAATACCGAAGCCGCTATCGATTTTTACAAGAAAGCAATCCACCGCTATATCAACAAACGTCTTTTCAGCCAGGTGAAAGAGATCTGGAACAAGCTTATAGAGTATATTCCGGATGAGGGAGATTTCTTTTTTCACGTAGAGGGAAAGGTAGCCAAAACCATCAGTGAGGAGCGGGCTGGTCAGCTCCTGGAAACGCTCTATGCTGAGTATAGGGAAAAGCAGGATTGGGATAAATCGATTGAAATCCTGAAACGGATTCTAAGCTACGATTCAAAGAATCAATGGGCGAGAAAAGAGATCAGCGACTGTTTCAGGGAGAACTATGCGGGACATAGTCATCTTGATGAATATATTCGGCTTTCCAATCTGAACCAGAGCTGGCGGAACGTGCATGACGCAATAAGCGATTTTGAGAAACACATCTCCTTTGACAGCGGAAATTTTGTGTGCCACCGAACCTGGGGTGTGGGGATGATCAAAAAGATCAAGGGAGATCTGGTTCATATCGATTTTGCCCGCAAGCGGGGTCATGAGATGAGCCTCAAGATGGCGGTCAGTGCACTCGGGACGCTTTCAAAGGATCATATCTGGGTACTGAAGGTTGTGTGGCCCAAAGATAAATTGCATGAAAAGATTAAAAAGGATATTCCCTGGGCGCTTAAAACGGTTATTAAAAGCTTTGATAACGCCGCCAATATGAAGCAGATCAAAGCGGAGCTTGTTCCCAGTATCTTGACCCAGGGGGAATGGTCCAGCTGGTCTACTGAGGCTCGGAAAATTCTCAAAACAGATCAATCCTTTGGTAATCTTCCTGATAAGGTTGATGTCTTTGTGATCCGGGATACACCCATCAGTTTCGAAGAGAAAACCTTCAACAGGTTCAGGGCTGAAAAGAACTTTTTTGGCCGCCTGAAGATCCTCCGGGAGTTTCTTACCCACTCCGATCCGGAATCGGATTATTTTGGAGAGATGTTCAACTACTTCACCGGTTTTCTCAAAGCTTACAGTCAGGTAAACGAACAGGTTATAGCCAGTTATCTTATTATCAACCGGCTTATCCGGGAGTATCCCTTTTTAAATCCCGGTTTATCCGTTAATTTCAAGGAACTTCTTGAGGAAGCGGGGGATATTGAATCGGTATTTCAGCTTATTGATGATGCTGACTTAAAGAAGGATTTTCTTGACAAAATAAAGAGAGGTAATGCTGCATGGGCCGATTATTTTGTCAAACTCTTTCCCCACTACCTTACGCGCTACATACTTGATGAACTTGAGGCACGGGGCTACCAGGATAAGATCAAGGAGCTTTTTGCCAACCTTCTTGATCAATACCGGGACAAGCGGGAAGCATTTATCTGGGCTGCGAAGAATATCGATGAAGAAACCTGGACGGATGAGTATAATCTTTCCTATGAGAAAGTGCTCATTGGAATGATTCACCTTCTTGATATTACCTATCGGGAGATTGCCAATAAGCGGGATGCTGTGGAGAACCGGAAGCTGAGCCGCCAAATCCTAACCTTCCTGTTTAAGGAAAAACATCTATCCGATTATTTCATGAAAGCTGATGAGGAATCTCTCAACCGCTTGTTTACCCTGGTAGCAGATGTGAAGGAGCTTGATCCCTCCCTGAGGATTGAACTAAAGCATGGCATTATGGAGCGATTCCCCAATTTCCATTTCTACGGTGCGGAGGAGAAGGAGACGGTAAGCAGAGGACTGATTGTGACCAGGGAGGCGCTGGAGGAGAAGAAAAAGCAGCTTAAACATATGTCCGATGTGGAAATGAAAGAGACCAGTAAAGAGATCGGAGCTGCCATAGAACTGGGAGACCTCAGTGAGAACGCAGAGTATAAGGCGGGCAAGGAGAAGCAGGAACTGCTCAGCATCACTATTGGAAAACTGCGTGATGAGATTGAGCGGGCCATGGTTTTTGATCCCAAGGAGCTGGATACCTCAAAAATTTCTTTTGGAACCAAAGTGGTTCTTAATAACCTCATCTCGGGTAAAGGTGAAGAGTACCGCTTCTTTGGTCCCTGGGAGTCCGATCCTGGAAGAAATATTATCAGTTACCTTACTCCTTTTGGTGGGAAGTTGTGGAACCACAAGGTTGGTGAGGAGCTGGAATTTGAAATAAATGAACGGAAATACCATTACAAGGTAGTCTCTATCGAAAAGGCTGAAAAGCCGTAAAGGATTTTATATGGTAACAAGCATGGTACATAGGCGGCGGGTTATGTTATCAGTCGCTCTCATTATTCTCACAGCGGTGGCTTTGCTCTTTTCCCCAGGAGCTCTTTTTGCAGATACTGTAGATGCGGTCGTGCTGATTGATGTCTCGGAAAGCATGTTCAGCTGGTTTGATAATGTAAAAGAGTATTTTATCAGGGCGATTGTATCTGAACAGTTGGATATGGGGGATTCTTTTCATCTCTTAAGCTTTGCGGATGAACCTGCTTATGAGATTTCCAGAAAGGTAAAGGGTGAAAAGGAGCTGGAAGATATCCTCGCAAGGATGATGCTTCTCGCCCCCCTGGGAGATAATACAGATCTGGTATCGGCGTTTAAGTATCTCTATGACTACACCGCTGATCTTCCTCTGGAAACAAAGAAAGAGCTCTTTGTCCTTACCGATGGGGTTCATGACCCTCCTGCTGAAAGCCCCTACCCCGTTTCAGCAAAGAATGGAGAAGATCTTTCAGCCATTATTTCATCCATGAAAGAGAATCGCTGGGCGGTACATGTTATTCACTTCCCCGTTGTTGAAGATTCAGCAATGAGTGGTGGCTCGGAAGAGTCGATAGATTCGGAAGAGTCGATAGATTCGGAAGAATCGGAAGAGGGAAAAGCAATCCGATCGGAGAAACTTCAAGAGAGGCCTGAGCAAGAAAGCAGCGACAAAAGTAACAACCTGCTCCCTACCCTCAGTCAGGAACTCCAGGAGGAGCCGCTTTCTTTCGATTCCAAGGATGAAACCTTTGTGTATAAAGCCACCGGTCAGCTGGAGCTGGTATTTCCTGATCATATTGGGAAAGTTGGAAAGAGGGGAAATTTACCATTAGAGATCATTAACCATACCGATGAGCCTGCTACGATAGGGATCCGAGCTCTTAGTTTTGATGGTATTGAAGTGCTTGAAGATCAAGTATCGATAGGTATCGAAGCTGGAAAAGAGCGGGAGGTGAAGATTCCTATTGCGCTGAAAGAACACTTCGCACCTGGAGAACACACATTTTCTGTGGTGGTTAAATTGGCTTCAGGTCAGAGAGCATTTCCCCGGGAAGCGTTTGTAAAGGGAGAAATCGTTTCCGGTTCAGAGGCCTTTCTTGCCTCTTTTCCCTGGAAAATCGGAATCATACTATTGATTCTTATCGGTTTACTTTTGCTGGTAATAGTGATAGTTCGTCAACGTAATCCATTTTCTCAAAAAGAGGATGATTATACCAGTGAAGAGCTTTTGGCGGAGAGGCAGGATTCGGTTACCTCATTGGAGCAGGACGCTCTTCTGAATGGTGTCACGAGTCGGCACAGGAAATATCTTGCGTCCGCAACAGAAGTTGAAAAGCGGGGAACTCTGTCAGTCAATAAGGGAAACAGAACAGCGCACTTTTCCAAAGAACTCTTTTCCAAGGATGAGATAGCAAAAGCGAGAGCAGAAGGCCGTCGGGCATTTGAGCTTATTGTATCAGGTCAGAACCGCATGATTGGTAAAAGAAATATTAAATGGGTAAAGTCGGGAGAGAGCCGTACTGTCGGTTCTTCCGTGCAGTCAGATTTTCTCATTTTTCTTTATCCGGTGCCCCAGATCATTGGACGAATAGGTAGAGAGGGGGAAAAGGTCACCTTTTATCCAGATAATCTGGAACGCTTTCCCGGTTTGTCTGGTCCTCTGGAAGGATGCCTGGGGGAAAAGATACGTTTTCTTGTGAGACAGGAAAGGGAAATACTCTTTTTCTTTCAGCCCTGGATCTCTCCCCTGGAGAAGATCAACAGGCAGCTCCACGTTATCGATCAGCCGGGCTTGCCTGAAGAGTTTTAGTCGCCAGCATCGTTTTCTTTTTCTTTGAGGCTCTCTAGCACCTTTTCAGCGGTACTTTGAACAATCCGTTCAGGTTCCGATTCGAGAAGCTTCTCAATATCACCCTCCATCTCTTTCATGGTGTTGATGCGAATACCCCGCAGTGCATCGAGGATCAGATCTTTCTCACCACTTTCCAACATGGAGCGGTAGAGTTCTGAAAGGTTTCTGCTTTTACGCAAAGAGAGGATGCGCGCCGTCTCCTTGACGATAGGGGTGGTGCTGCTTAAATCTTCTTCCTTGAAGACGCTTTGGATGGCATTGGTGGCTTCACCGGGAGCTGTTTCCAGAAGAACAGAAATTGCCCTGCTCCTGGTGGAGAGGGGAGATTTTTTATTCAGGTAGTGTTGCTTCAAAAACTCTATGGATGCGCTATTTCCAATTTCTCCCAGGGCTTCGATAGCTGCAATTCTAACGTTTCGGCTATCTGGATCATGTTCCGCCTTGTAGATAAGAATATCCACCCCTTCGGTGGATCTGCTACTGCCGAGGGATTTGGCTGCAGAAACCCTGACCCTCCAGAAGGAGTCTCGCAGGGCCTGAATCAGTGCCGCTTCAGCTTCTTTCCCTGTAAAATTTCCCAGGGCTTCTATAGCTTTGCTCCGTAAAAGCGGGTCAGGATCGTCAAGCACCGATATTAAGGCATTCAGACTCTCATCTCCACCGATTTCACCGAGGGCTGTTGCAGCTCTCCACCGTACTGATTTCTCTTCTCCTGAATCGCTTAACAGATCCTTGAGCGTCTGAATTGAATCTTCATCCCCCAATTTGCCCAGGGCGGAGATAAGGGCAGATCGAGTGTTTACCGAAATATCCGATGAATCCAGCTCTTCTTGTAGCTGGTCGGTGAATGTGCTGTTCCCGGACTCACCCAGGGCATTAACGGCTGCGATAAAAATATCATTATCCCGGCTGGAGAGGAGTTCTTCAGCAAAAAACCGGGTAATCTCATCTCTTTGTCTGCTTGAAAGATATTCAACAATGGAAAGGAGCAAGCTTTCATCCATCTCCTGGTCCCACTGCTCTTCCAACTCTTCGAAAAAGGGTTCAATTCCCAGCTCAAGGTCCTGGTCATTGAAAAAAATTACGATTCGCTTTTTAAGCTTCTCATTTATGGTGGTAGAATAGATCGTTAACAGCTCTTCTTGATAGGTATCATCCTTTTCCTCAGCAAGGGTATCAATAAGAGAGATCACCTCGCTATCTATACCAAACCGGAGGGTGTTTAATCGTTCATCTCCAAGTAGCGGGATAGCTGAAAGGGTAAAGAGAAGAAAAAGGGTTATCATTTTACCTGTCATGGTTTTCTCCTGGGGAAAAAGCTAGATGAAAACATCTCTATCTTGGTAAGACGGTACATAAGCAGAACTAAAAGTCCCAGCACTGCGGTACAGCCAAGCAGGGTAAGAAGTCCGCCTAAAGAAGAACCACCGATCCACCAATCTTCGGCAAATCTGGTTCTAAGGACAAACAAGAGCAGCATGGGCCACATGGAAAGGGTTACTTTTGCCAGGGTACTCAGGAAATTCTTTAGGTATGCAGTCAGATCGATAAGCCTGGTTGAATAAAAAAGAAGGATAATCGTCCCTATGGTGAAGGCGATTGAGTTGGCATGAGCCAATCCGCTCACCTTCAATGAAGTCTCCTTCAGGATGAGAGAGAGAATGATATCAATGATAACAGTAATAGAAGCAGCAATGAAAGGGATTTTATAATGCTTATTGGCATAGAAAAAGCGCTGAAGAAACTGGAAAGCTCCTACGCTGAAGAGCCCCCAACAGTAGGCACGAAGAATGGTTGCGGTCATAAGGGTATTCTCGGTAGAAAAACGTCCTCGCTGAAGGGCCATCGAGATGGTCTCGGGGCCAAAAAAGAAGAGGAAAAGGGCAGATGGTATGAGAAGGACAAAGAGAAACCTAAGACCATATTGGAGGGTTTTTCCAATTACCTGATGATCTTTGGTGGTCGCTTCCCTGCTCATCCTGGGGAAAAGTACAGTAGTGACTGAGGCCGAGAAGAGACCAAAGGGGAGCTGCCAAAAAACCAGGGCGTACGAGAGACCAGAAACACTACCTGTCTCCAGCCCGGATGCTAAGATGAAAGCCACCTGCTGGTTTATCGTAAAAATTGAAGAGGTGGCAAGAACGGGCAGCCATCGGGAAATAATGGTTTTAAATTGAGGATTTGAGAAAGAGAAGTTTAGCCTAAATCCGTATCCAAGAGCTTTAAAGAGGGGAATCTGAAAAAGAATCTGCCCCGCCCCCCCCAGAAGTACACCCACCGCCATAGAAAAAACTCCCAGGGAGTTATGGAGCAGGAGGATAGATAGTATAACCGAGATGGAAAAAAAGATGGGAGTAAAAGCGGGGATAAAAAAGCGGTCATGGCTGTTAAGGAGAGCCATAAGCACGCTGTTGATGCTAATTAATAGTAAATACCCGATGAAAAAGCGAAACAGCCGAATAGAAAGATCGATCTGCCCGGGGTCAGAAAATTGGGTGATAACATATTTGACCAGGGGCCGGGCGAAAACGATGGATAAGGTGGTGAGAGGAAGAAGGATGAGCAGCTGAAAGCTTATAAGGGTGTTTACCAGAGGCTTCGAAGACTCTCTTCTATCTGTTTCATGTTGAATTGATTCACCCAGCACCGGGATGAAGGCGGAACTGAGTGCACCCTCTGCAAGGAGCTTCCTGAGATTATTGGGAACTGCGAAGGTGGCATTAATTACATCAGCCTTTCCACCGGCACCAAAAATGGCAGTGATGACGGCAGTACGAACAAAACCGAGAATTCTGCTTATAAAAGTGCACGTCATGACAATAAATGTAGAAGCAGCATTCTCTTTTCGTCCCATGATAAACCTCTTTTTCTCTTCTGCTTTAGACTGTATCCTGTTTCGTCATGTAACGGCTCAAGAAGGAGCTCTTCAATTCCAAAAACCGCTCCTCTCTGATTGATTGCTTTATCTTTTCCATCAGATCGTAGAGGAAGTGAAGATTATGTTGCGTTGCAAGCATCGGACCAAGCATCTCCCGGGCCTTAAAAAGATGGCGCAGATAACCCCGGGAGTAGCGGGTGCAAGCTTCACAACTACATCCTGGAACAATGGGCCCTCTGTTCATGGTGTGTGCCACCTTTTTAAGATTGATGATACCGTCATTGGTAAAGACGGCCCCATTTCTGGCAATCCGGGTGGCAAAGACGCAGTCAAAAAGATCTATCCCATTCTCTACAGCGGCGAAGATGTAGTCCGGTGTTCCAATACCCATCAAATAGCCAGGTTTATCTTCCGGAAGGAGTTCTGCGGTGTAGGAGAGAAACTCTTCAAACTGATCATAGGGCTCACCGACCGAAAGGCCTCCAATTGCAATGCCCGGAAAATCTAATGCAATAATTTCTTCAGCGCTTTTTTTTCTCAAATCCTTGTAAAAGTTACCCTGAATTATGCCAAAGAGTTTCCCCTCATAGCCTTCCTTTCTTCTCTCCCAGACAGCTTTACACCTCTTAGCCCAAAGGGTTGTTCTGTTACACGCCTCAACGGCTTTCTTGTAGCTTATATCGGGGGCAGTACACTCATCAAGAGCCATCAAAATATCACTACCCAAGGATTCCTGAAACCGAATTACCGATTCGGGGCTCAGGGTATGGTAGGATCCATCAATATGGCTGCGAAACCGCACCCCTTCATCTCTGATCTTACGAAAAGGAGCAAGGGAGAAGACTTGAAATCCTCCACTATCGGTGAGGATGTTGTGGTTCCAGGAGGCGAACTTGTGAAGTCCTCCATAATGGTCTATCACCTCCTTACCGGGCCGCAGGTAGAGATGGTAGGTATTTCCAAGAATTAATCGATACCCGATCGATTCAACGGTTTCGTGGTTTACCGCCTTGACTGCACCGTTGGTTCCCACGGGCATAAACGCCGGAGTTTCTATCTCTCCATGCCCCAATTGTAAACTCCCGCATCGGGCTTTGCTATCACTTGAACGGTGCTTTACTGAATACATCGCTTCTCCTTTTTTTTAGGTTCTGGCCCTTTTTATGAGGAATGAGGCCAGGAATAGAAAAATAATTACGCTTGTCCAGGCGCCGGTGATAGGAGGAAGCATGCCCTGCCCTGCCAATAAGACAAGAACCATTTCTAGTACATAATATATAACAGAGATAATGAGACTGGAAAGAAGACTCATGAGCAAGATGTTCTTCTGAAAATATCCACTGATTGAAATTGCCAGCATCGTAACAATGAGGGGAGTGAAGGAGAAAGAAAAGCGCTCGTGATATTTGGTAAGTGCTTTTCGATACTGGGGATTCCCCGTCCGTTCAAGAGTCTTTAACCAGCTGCGGGCTTCTGATAGTTGTAATTCATCGATGTCCCTCACCTCTTTCTTGAAGCTTCTTGGCGGTTCTGAGATGAGATGATCTTCATACCTTTTATGATAGCTCTCAGTCGGTATATCCGGAGTGTTAAAGGAAAAATGTCGAGCCTCATGGAGAATCCAGTACCCTTTTTCCGGGGAAAACTCTGCCCACTTGCTTTCAAAACGGTCGGTTGTGATATTATCATCACCACGTATTATGATACTAAGTCTTGTGAGAGTATCATTGGTGCTGTTGTAATAATCAGCCTTATAGAGGATGCCCCGATCACCTCTGATGATGATATTAGTATTACTGTCTCCACCGGTACGACCGATTAATTGATCGGTCAGGATACGTTTTTCCTGAGAAAAAGGGATCACTGAACTCTCCAGAAACAGGAATGATCCAAATGAAAGAACAGCAGCGATTATGAGTAAGGGGAAGGTGAAGCGCAAAAGGGAGAAGCCGGAAGCAAATACTGCAATTAACTCCCTTTGTGACTGATAGGTACCGAGCACAAAGGCAACAGCAAAGAGCAGCGCAGGAGGCAGAGCAAAATGTGCCGCCCGGGGAAGGTAGAGATAGATCGATTCAAGTATCTCAAAGATTTCCGCCCCGTTTTGAAGATAGCGCCACAAATTGGCAAAGAGATCGACCATGAGTATGATCAACACAAAGAAGAGTTCTCCAATACAGAGTACTTGCAAAAAAGAACGAATAATCATCCGGTGAAGAATTTTCATCTGATTCTCCTGATGATATAGATAGAAAGACCGAGAAGGAGTACTGCAAGATTTGGAATCCACATGGAGAGCAGGGGAGAAAACTGAAACCGTAATCCCAGGGTTTGCCCTGCAAAAAGAAGGGCCCAGTAAAAGAGGGCTATTAAAAGGCCTAAACCAAATCCTGCCATTCGTCCACTCCTCTTTGGAATAAGGCCTGCAGGAAAGGCAAAGAACATGAAGGCGAGGCAGCCAAAGGGTATGGCGACTTTTTTATGAAACTCGATACGGTAGAGCTGCAGAGTTCTGTCAAAGGGGGGATTATTCTGTAAACGCTTTAATGCTAATTCCAGGGAGGGGGATGGGTCTTCACGGTAGAGTTCTGACTTCTCTTCAAGCGTTTTCTCCCACTCATTTTTTCGCACTGCAAATCCAATCTCCATTTTTCTGATATCTTTCCAAACGGCCCCGGCGCTCATTTCCCTTGGAGTTAAATTGGTAATATTGAAGGAGAAACTGGATAGAAGAATAGAATAATCCATCGAAGCGGCTGAAAAATAGTCGTAGGCTCCCCTCGCCTCTTTAACAGTATGTCCAAACACCTGTTTTAATTGTAAGGTTATCGTTCCCTGATCATGCTTATCCTTTTTCAGCAGAGCCTCGGAAGCGGTAATAATCCGATGATTTCCCTCCTTGTCTGTATCGATAAGGAGAAGATCAAATATGGTTGTTCCTTCAATCCTGCCGGTACTGATAACGATATCCTGGTAACGTTTAATTGAATAGGGTTCCAGCTCCAGTGCCGGGTTTGAATAGAGGATGTCCCGATATAGTCTTGAGAAACTGACCGTTCCCCTGGGCAAGAGGTAGTCGTTGGTAAAAAAGGATATCCCGGAAAAGAGGATCCCCAGCAGCAGGACTGGAAGAAAGATTCTCCTATGAGAAACTCCGCTGGCCCGAAGTGCAATTATCTCCCGGTCTGATGAGAGCCGGCCAATCGCCATAAGTGCGCCCAAAAGGGAGGAAAAGGGAAAGGTGAATGCGAGGATGGCAGGAAGAGAGTAAAGAATGAGCCGGGCAACTTTTCCAAGGGTGACTCTTTTGGCAAGGATCTCCTCAGCAAGCAAAAGAAGCTGGTTAACAAAAAAGATAAAAAAGAAAAACAGGAAGGCGATAAAGAAAGAGAAAAGAAACTCGGAAATAATATAACGGTTAATGGTTAGATAGGAAGCTTTCCCAAAACGGAAACGGCTCATATGCCGGTAGAACCAAAGCCCCCGGCTTCCCGCCCACTTGCTTCAAGCTCCTCTACCTCAACAAAGAGGGCTCTGGAAACAGGAGCTATAACCAGTTGAGCTATCCGCAGGCCGGGTGCAATAGTAAAAGGTGTTTTTCCACAATTGTAAAGAATCACCTTGACCTCTCCCCGGTAATCACTGTCAACTGTTCCTGGACTGTTTAGAATGGTGATACCGTGTTTTAAAGCCAGCCCGGAGCGTGGCCGAACCTGCCCCTCATACCCTTCAGGAATCTGAAGGAAAATGCCTGTTGGCACAAGGATACGATCACCGGGATCGAGGAGCAGTTCTTCTTCTATATCTGCATGAAGGTCGGCTCCGGCAGCGTGGAAAGACCCGTAATGGGGTAAGCAGTCCTTATTAAATCTGCCGGATACCGTAAGTTCCTTCATATAGCTAATGCTCTCTTACTGTTTTTCTTCCAGGGCATCAATGTAGCTCAGATTGAGTCGTCCCTGCCGATCCACTTCCATCAATTTGACTGGGATTTCCTGCCCCTCTTCAAGGACTTCACTCACCGCATTAACCCTTCTGCGGGCGAGTTTAGAGATGTGGCAAAGCCCCTCTTTCCCGGGCAGAATCTCGACAAAGGCGCCAAAATCCATAATCCGCTTGACCGTACCGTGGTAGATTTTACCAACCTCCGGCTCTTCAATAATCGATTTTACCAGTTCCAGAGCTTTTTCAGCCTTCTCCTTGGTCTTTCCAAAGATGGTGACCGTACCATTGTCATCGATATTGACCTCTGAACCGCTCTGCTCTGCAATAGATTTAATGGTTTTTCCGCCCTGACCGATAATAGCACCAATTTTGTCAACATCTACCTTTATGGTGAGGATCTTGGGTGCATAATCGGATACATCACTTACCGGCTTTGAAAGGGTTTCGTTCATGATTCCGAGAATGTGCATTCTCCCCTTCCGGGCCTGTTCAAGCGCTTTTTTCATCACCTCGCTGGATACTCCCGCAATCTTGATATCCATCTGGAAGGCGGTGATACCGTCCTCGGTACCGGTTACCTTGAAGTCCATATCGCCGAGATGATCCTCTTCACCAAGGATATCAGAGAGAACGGCGAAACGATCTCCTTCGGAAACAAGCCCCATGGCGATACCGGCTACCGGCTTCTTGATCGGGACACCTGCATGGAGGAGACTCAAAGAGCCACCGCAGACAGAGGCCATGGAAGAGGATCCGTTGGATTCGAGAATTTCGCTCACAATCCTGATGGTATAGGGAAAAGCGCTTTTTCCAGGAAGTACCGCCTCTATAGCCCGGTGGGCCAGATGTCCATGGCCAATCTCCCTTCTTCCCGTGAACATCCTGCCTGTCTCTCCAACCGAGAAGGGAGGAAAGTTGTAATGGAGCATGAAGTTCTCAAAGGATTTATCACCATCAATATTATCTTTCATCTGCTCATCGTAAATGGTACCCAGGGTGGTTACTGCCAGGCTCTGAGTTTCACCTCTGGTGAAAAGGGCGCTTCCATGGGCTCTCTCCAGGATACCAATTTCACAGGTTATTGGACGGATCGTTTCCAGGTCTCGTCCATCGGTTCTAATACCCTTATTAAGGATTGAGGAGCGAACAATTTCGGTTTCCAACTCCTCCATGAGGGAGGAGAAAAGGCTTTCGTTCTCTTCGGTGATGTATTCGGCGAACTGTTCGGCAGTCTCTGTTTTTACCGCCTTGATTGCAGCTCCCCGTTCCATCTTTCCGATAACAAAACAAGCCTCTTCCATTTTGGGCATTGCAAAGGAGCGCATCTCCTCTTTCTTTTCCAAAACCCTGGTATCTTCATAGAGAGGCAGCTTCTTCTTTCCAACCTGGGCTGCCAGTTTGTTCTGTGCTTCGCACAGTTCTTTGATCACCGGTTCTGCTACACTGATTGCCTGGAGCAGGAGATCTTCAGGTACTTCGCTGCCACCGCCCTCAACCATGGTAATTCCATCCAGGGTTCCACTGACCACAATCTCCAGGCTGCCCCGGTCAATCTGGTCAAAAGTAGGATTAACCACCATCTCCCCATCGACATAGGCAACTCGCACCGAACCGGTGGGGCCATCGAAGGGAATATCTGAAATGGTAACAGCCGCACTTGCCGCAACCATGGCGATAATATCAGGGGGATTGATCTGATCAGCACTGACTGTGGTAGGAACAATCTGGATTTCCCGCTTGAACGCCTTGGAAAAGAGGGGGCGCATGGGACGGTCAATAAGTCTGCAGACCAGAATTTCCTTATCCTTTGGGCGCCCTTCCCGTTTGAGAAATCCACCGGGAATCTTTCCGGCGGCATAATATTTTTCGTTGTATTCAACCTGCAGGGGAACAAAGTCCAGGTTCTCCATGGGTCTGCTTCCGCAACATGCTGTTGCCAGGACCGCACTTCCCTCAAATCGGGCAAAGACAGCTCCGTTGGCCTGTTTTGCCATTCTTCCAGTTTCCAGGATAAGATCTCGACCGCCAATGTTTATTGTAACTTGGTGTAACATACTATATTCCTTCTTTTATTTTCGTAGACCGAGCTTCTCTATGAGCGAACGATAACCATCAAGGTCCTTTCGCTTCAGATATTTAAGCAGGCTCCTTCTCTGTCCAACCATTTTCAAGAGTCCCCGCCGGCTGGCGTGATCCTTTTTATGGGTCTTAAAGTGCTCAGTAAGATCTTCAATCCTGGCGGAAAGCAGAGCAACCTGAACTTCGGTAGCACCGCTGTTCTTGTCGCCTCCTCCGAAGTCTTTGATAATTTCCTGTTTGCGTTCTTTTGTAAGCATGGTTCTTTTACTCCTCTTGATTCATGCAAAATTCAATAGTCCGGGCCGTTTCTCCATCTTCTGACGACCAAGTCAATGCAGCCTCTCCAAGGAGAAGCTCTGCGGCTCTCACCTTATAAGAGCCATTCTCTTCGATATGTACCGTATAACGTCCCGGTGGCGGCAGGACCTGATCCATATCATCCCTCTGTATAGTAATGGCCCCTTCTTCACGACGTTGAGGTATATTGGCCACGTCGAGGATATGGGCTCTTTCTGTCATCCTGCGGGATGAGAGAAAATCTCCCTCCCGTATGGCAGCACGTATTCTTGTACTGCTGACCACAGCTCCATCTATATGAACGGGAGATGGGATATCAACACCTATACCCCTGGGATATACCATATCCCTGAGATCCCGGGAGCTGGTGTCTCCACCTCTTCCACAGCGAAAATTGTCACCCAGAACAAATCGACGGATAGGAATCCGCTTTATCAGCATGGAGACAAACTCTCTCCCGGTCAGTTTACTGAAATCGGAGGAAAAGTCAATCAGCAGCAGCTTATCAACTCCGTACTCCCTCAGGAGTTCCTCTTTCTGCCGAAGGGTGGTGATATCTCCCGGAAAGCGATCAGGTTTCAGGAGCTTTGCCGGGTTTTCCCGGAAGCTTACCACCCAGCTTTCGCTCTCCTTTTCATTGGTCATGGAGCTGATCAGGCTGCGGTGGCCAATATGCAGGCCGTCGAAGACCCCTATGGTAACCGCCGCTGGACGGTGCACGGATGGTGGTTGCTTGATAAATAGATCCCACGAATAGCTCTTCATCTGCTACTGTTTCTCTCCCACAACAAAGTCGAATGAAACCTTTTCACCCTCCTTCCGTAGTGAGGCGATAAGTGTTTCCGCTTCGGTAAATAGCAGAAGATGTTCTCCTGCAGATAGGGTATCAGTCAATGCCGGAGGAGGAAGTATCCCAAGGCGGATACGGGAAGCGTCATGATCGGTGACATGTTCCATTCGAACTTCCGTGAGGCAAGAGAGGAGCTGGGCGGCTGAGAGTATATGCAGATGGGGGTCAAACGCTTCAGGGAGAACCGCATCCCTCACACTAAATGGTCCCACCGAAACTCTTCGAAGCCTGCTTAGATATCCCCTGCTATCTACCTCTCTGGCCAGATCCCGAGCGAGGGAACGGATATAGGTGCCTTTCGAGCAGCTTACCGCTATTTCTATCCGAGGAAGATCAATTGATTGTATAGCAAGCTCTTTGATGGTAACCCTACGGCTTGGCATCTCGAACTCCTCGCCCCGTAGAATCCGTTTATACGCCCGCTCACCCTTGATGTGAAGAGCAGAATAAGCTGGTGGAGTCTGCTCAATTTCTCCAAGAAAACGACTCGCAGCCCTTTCAACTGATTTGGTATCCGGAAGTGGTGCCTGGGCTATAACGGATCCAGAAGGATCGAGGGTATCGGTTTCTTCACCCAAAAGAATGGTTGCCTCATAGCTCTTATCTGCTCCAGTGATGATTGAAGCGAGTTTGGTGTAGGAACCGATACAGACCACCAGGAGTCCTGAGGCAAATTTATCCAGTGTTCCGGTATGCCCCACCTTTACTCCCTTTCCAAGGCGCCGCTTGAGAGGTCCCAGTGCAGCGAAGGAGGTAATTTCCGATGGTTTATCGATAAGAGCAATTCCGGCGAAGGCCACCCTATTGTTCCAGTTCTTCCAGTGCTTCCAGCTTGCGGGTCATCTCAACCCCCTCTTCAATAGAGTGGTCTTCGATGAACCGAAGTTTGGGAGTATTTCGGGTTTTTAACTGTTTTCCAATACGAACCTGGATGAAACCTGCCGCATGATTAAGTGCCTCTATCGCCTGATGGAGATCTTCATCTCCCGCAAGAGAAGAGATAAAGACTTTAGCATGGGCAATATCTTTTGAAACAGTTACCCGGGTCACCGTAAGGGTTTCACTGACCCGGGGATCCTTAATCATCTGCTTCAGGATCATCATTCCAATTTCATTTTGTACCGTCGATTCGATGCGACGTAAGCGTATACTGTCAGCCATAGCCCTAAGTAAGCTTTTTAGCTACTTCCTTTACTTCGTAAACCTCAAGGGTATCACCAACCTTCAGGTCGTTATAATTCTCAATACCGATACCACATTCATAACCGGCATCAACTTCCTTTGCATCATCCTTGAAACGTTTGAGGCTGTTGATCTTGCCACTGTGAATCTCGATGCTTTCCCGAAACACCCTGACAAGAGCATTCCGCCGCACCTTTCCATTTGTGACATAACAGCCGGCAATAACGCCAATTTTGGGGACCTTAAAGATGTCCCGCACTTCAACGGTACCGACACTCTCTTCGTGCAGGTCCGGAGCAAGCATGCCCTCCATGGCGGATTTTATATCTTCCACCGCATCATAGATAACGTTGTATTTGCGAATATCCACCTTTTCCTGTTCCGCTAGAGTAAGCGCCTTTGGGGTTGGCCGGACATGAAAACCAACAATTATCGCATTGGAAGCCGCTGCCAGATTCACATCGTTCTCGACAATGGCACCTGCAGCTGCATGGATCACTGCAAGGCGTATCTCACCGGTGGAAAGCTTCTCCAGAGCGCTGCGAAGTGCTTCTACCGAACCGTGCACATCTCCTTTGACCACCACCTTCAGCTCCTGGATAGTTCCTTCCTTGATGGAGTCATAGATATTGTCCAGGGTGATTTTCTTTACGTTCTGAGCTTCACCCTGCTTCTCCAGCTCCTGTCGTTTTGCTCCCACCTGGCGGGCCTGGCGGTCGCTTTCGGTAACCTGGAAGGGGCTGCCTGAATCGGGGACACCGGTAAAACCAAGAATCTCTACAGGAGTAGCCGGGGGAGCCTCATCAATTTTATCCCCCTTGTCGTTGAACATGGCTCGAACCTTTCCAGGATAGACTCCGGCAACAAAGGAGTCACCTATTCGCAAGGTTCCTCTCTCGATAACTACTGTGGAGACAATACCTCTACCGTGATCAACCTTTGATTCCAGCACTTTTCCCTCGGCGCGGCAGTCAAAATTGGCTTGAAGTTCAAGTATCTCTGCCTGAAGAAGGATACTTTCCAAAAGATCATCAATTCCTATCCCTTTAAGGGCAGATATTTCACAGAAAAGGGTGCTGCCTCCCCAGTCTTCAGGGATGAGATCATAATCTGACAGCTGCTGTTTAACCCGATCCACATTCGCCTCGGGAAGATCGATCTTGTTTACGGCAACAATAATGGGAACACCAGCTGCTTTAGCGTGGTCGATCGCCTCCTTGGTCTGGGGCATCACTCCATCGTTGGCTGCAACAATGAGGATAACAATATCAGTTACCTGGGCTCCCCGGGCACGCATCAAGGTAAAGGCCTCATGACCAGGGGTATCAAGGAAAACGATATCGTTCCCATGAACTGATACCTTGTAGGCTCCAATATGCTGGGTAATCCCGCCAAACTCATCATCGACTACATTTGTAGATCGAATCGCATCAAGCAGTTTTGTCTTTCCGTGGTCTACATGACCCATAACGGTTACAATGGGGGCCCGGTTTTTAAGATCCCTCTCCCCATCCTTTTCAGTTTCGATGATAGTCTCGTCATAGAGGCTGACGATCTTGACCATACAGTTGTATTCACCTGCAAGGATTTCCGCCGTCTCCGCATCTATCTGCTGGTTGATGGTAACCATCATTCCCATACTCATCAGTTTCCCAATCAGCTCGGATGCTTTCAGGTTCATCTTTCTGGCCAGTTCGGAAACGGTGATCACCTCCATGATCTCGATTTCCTTGGGAACCGGGTTTGCCCGTTGGGTGTGCTTTTTCTTTATCTCGAAAGATTTTTCCTGTACCCCTTCCTTTTTTGACTTCTGAAAAGTGGGTTTCTTTTTGGATTTGAAGAATTTTTTCCCAGGCTGTTTCTTTCCGGCGGTGAGGTCTGCATCTGGTACCGCATCTCCACCTTGGGGGCGGCCTCTACCTGGGCCTCCCTGGGGTGCTCCTCCCCTTCTTGGAGGTGGACCTCCTGTCTGGGGACGTCTTGGTCCGCCAGCTCCCCTTGGACCAGGAGGGCCCGTCTGAGGTCTGGCTCCTGGCGGTCGGTTCCCCTGGGGCCTTCCAGCGGAGGGCCTGCCAGCTTGGGAGCGATTATCGTATGGAGGACGGGAATCGTTTCTCTCCCGCTGTGGTCCGGGGCCTCCTCCACCATCAGGCAGAGGTTTTCCGGTCATCGTGTCGGTTCTACCACCAGAAGGTCGGTTTGTCCGGGAATCTCTGGGTGCTCTATCAGGACGTTCCTGGGAAGGACGTTCCTGGGAAGGACGTTCCT
>CAYMWV010000012.1:0-10581 GCA_964394395.1 uncultured Sediminispirochaeta sp. | reverse complement strand
AGGACGTTCCTGGGAAGGACGTTCCTGGGAAGGACGTTCCTTTTTCGCTTCAGGAGCAGGAGAAATCGGCTCTTTTTGAGGCGCTTTTGCAGGTGTATCCTGTTTTTTATCCTCTTTTACCGGAGGAGCTTCCTCTTTTTTTGCAACAACCCTGGGCACAGCTTTTTTGGTTTTCTTCTTAACAACGACAACCTTTTTCTTTTCCTGTTTGTCCTGTTTTTCCACCTTCTGTTCACTCTCTTTTGGTGTTGTGGTGGGTTTTCTGTGCTTAATGAGCGTTGCTTTAGGTTTCTGCTTGTTCTCTTGTTCTTCGGCCATAAATTTCCTTTACTACTCCTGAAAATGGTTCCTTCTAAACCATTCTATTCTTCTTCATCTTCTTCGATTTCAAAGCTTAAACCTACACCGCAATTTGGGCAAGTGGTCATGTCAACGGTAATGGGGTGACTGCATTCCGGACACTCGTAGGTCTCTTCTTCATACTCTTCTTCGTTGTCAGGTTCTTCTTCATACTCTTCTTCTTCTTCAGATTCTTCGATTATATCCACATTTTCAGAAACGATCTTCTGAATGGTTTCAACATCCTGACTGGTAAGTCCATCCAGCCTGGATAGATCTTCATCGGAAAGGTTTACCAGAGACTCGATTAGTTCAATTCCATTCTGCATCAAGATCTCTGCAAGTCTTTCACTAATTCCAGGTAATTCGGAGATGCTGCTTATCTCTTCAATATCCTCATCTCTTTCTGCAGAATCGGAATCACTAAAGAGGGCATTGAGTTCCCGTTTTACCTCCGCAGAGATATCCATCTCATCAAACTGCTCCAGTGTCTTGACATCGATATTCCAATCGGCCAGACGGTTTGCTAAACGAACATTAAGCCCCTGTTTACCTATGGCCAGGGATAGTTGACTCTCTTCAACCACCGCAAGGGCTTGTCGCTTCGCTTCGTCAAGAATGATGACATTCTGAACCTCCGCAGGGCTGAGGGCGTTCTTGATAAATACTCTGGGATCGATGTCGTATTTCAAAATATCGATCTTTTCCCCTTCAAGCTCCCGAACCACCGCCTGAATTCGGACACCCTTCATACCAACACAGGCTCCCACAGGGTCTACATCTTCCCTGTTTGAATAAACCGCTATTTTTGTTCGATATCCCGGCTCTCTGACCAGTTTGAAGATTTCTACCGTTTTATCGTATACTTCGGGCACTTCAAGTTCAAAGATCCGCTTTACAAAGTCGGTATGGGTTCTTGACAGGACAATTTGCAGACCCGTAGGGGACTTCGCCACCTCATATATGAGAGCTTTTATCCGGTCGTTGGGACGGTAAGACTCCCGGGGTGACTGGTATCGTTTTGGAAGGATTCCTTCAATCTTTCCTAGATCGACAAAAATATTACCATTTCGTTCCCGCTGATAATAGCCAATCACCATATCTCCCTCCTTCTCCTTGAATTCGGAGTAGAGGGTATCTTTCTGAATCTCCTTAAGTGTCTGTTTTGCTTTCTGCTTGGCGCTCTGCACCGCAACTCTGTCAAACTCTTGAGGATTTATCTCAATCAGGAGTTCATCACCAATCTCACAGGCATCATCAAAGGTGAGTGCCTGTTCGAGGCTGATTTCTATAACGGGATCCTCAACCTCTTCGACAATCTCTTTCGCTGCAAAGAGAGAGACCTCGCTTCCATCGTCATTAAACCGTACCACTGCATTCTCGGTGGTACCGAACTTGCGTTTATACGCAGCAAGGAGGAAATCTTCAATGGTTTTTCTTACCAGCTCCTCCGAAATTCCCCGATCTGATACTATCGATCGTATTGCATCTGCCAAACCAGCGGCCATCTATAGTTTTTCCTCCTGTGTATCCACAAGTTTTGCCTTTCGTATTTCGTTATAGGAGATAGTTCTTTCTCCCGATTTGCTGCGAAGGCTTAGCCCCTTATCATCACTTTCCAAAAGCTCTCCCTCCAGCCAATCAGATTGATCAGCGAGGAGCAGTCGAACTCTTGCACCGGGGAAGTGAGCAAACTCACTTCCAGACTTGATGTTTCGGGAGATTCCCGGTGAGGAAACCTCAATATGGAGATCCCGGTCATCGAGAACCAGCTCAAGCCTGGGCATGATAGTGCGGTGGACCATTTCACAATCCTTGAGACCCACCTTGCCACCACCACTTTTGGTTATGATCAACTGAATCTGTTGGCGCCCTGCAGCCTTCTGTTGGGAGAGGTCAAGGAGAGCGTATCCCAGTCCATTTACCACTGGATCTATCTCTCCAGCCAAGGCGGACCCACTATGCTTTGTATTGTACTCCATATCCTCTTTCCCGTGACAGCAACAAAAAAGGAGCCGAACCGACTCCTTCCAGACTAACAAGCTGAAATAATGTGTATAGAGTATCAGCTTAACCCTTTTCAGTCAACTACGATGGTTATAGCGGTGATGTCTGAAAAGCCCTGCTCCCTCAACACCTTGGCGCAGGCGCTAAGGGTAGCACCGGTGGTAAAAACATCGTCTAGAAGGATAAGGGGATCAGTTTTTTCAATGTCGATCCTCTTTTTGGGCGGTTTAAAGGAGATGCGATGCTGCATGTTTATTAACCTCTCTTCCCTGCTCATCTTTTTTTGCTCTTTGTTACCCTTTCTGTTTAAGCAGCTATATACCCTCCATCCAAAAGAGCGGGAAAGGTGACTGCAGATCAATGCCACAGGGTCCCAACCCCGTTCCCGTTTCCCCGCTTTCCGAAAGGGAACAGGGACGAGAATGGGAAGCTGTAAGGGCTGATCCAACTGTTTCGGTTCTGCAGATGTAAAGCTGTTTAAACTACGATTGATAAGTACCGCTATCGGAAATGATAGCTCCTTTCTGTTATGAAACTTGTAGGCGCTAATTAACTCCCTTGCCCTTCCCCGGTAGATAAAAAGAGCCCGGTTTCTCCCAAAGAGAGGCGCCTCTTCGCTCCATCGGACTCTACAGTCGGTGCAGAGCTCTTTCTCGGAAAGAAGCTCTTTGCCACAGATCCTGCAGGGGCGGTGGATGATCTCATGTTCCAGAAGATGGAGGCACTGCCGGCAGATGAGGCTGCCAGGGCTCTCTTCGCCACAGAAAATGCACCATCTTGGAAAGAGAAGGGAGGAGATCTTGGAACAGAAGTTCTTCTTCATATAAAAGATAGGTAAAAAAATGGCATAGATGCCCGATCTTTAGCCCTGGTTCAAACGTTTTTTCCAATTATAGAGAAGATCAAGGGCTTTTTTGGGCGAAAAATCATCCAGCTTGAGGCCTGAAAGTTCGCTTTGAATCAATTCTGATTCGGAAAAGAGGTTGTCTGAAAGAGGAGGAGCGGAAAGTGGAGGCGGCTGATGGAACTGTTTCTCCACCCTCCCTTCCAGGGTGGAGAGAATCTCTTCGGCCCTGTGGATTACCCTTTCAGGTACCCCTGCCAGACCGGCAACATGGATACCATAGGAGCCTTCGGCGCTACCGGGGCTAACCTGTTTAAGGAAGATGATCTCTTTCCCCTCCTCCTTCACCGACAGCTGAAGCTTGATAATGGTATCCCGCTCAAGGGCTGACAATTCGTGGAAGTGGGTGGCGAAGAGGGTCTGGATCTTGCGGTCAATCAACTCCTCGCTTACCGCCCAGGCGATGGATAGACCGTCGCTCGTTCCGGTCCCTCGGCCCACCTCATCCATGATGACCAGGCTTCGCTCCGTGGCGGTTCGCAAAATGAAGGAGGTTTCGTTCATCTCCACCAGGAAGGTCGATTCTCCTCTGGCCAGATTATCCGAAGCACCCACTCTGCAGAAAATTCTGTCAATGATGCCGATATTCGCCTCCAGGGCGGGAACAAAGGAGCCTGTCTGGGCCATTAAAACAATTAAAGCGTTCTGGCGAAGAAAGGTGGACTTTCCGGCCATATTTGGCCCAGTGATAAGGGCAAAGCTGCCCTTCTTACCAAGCTCAAGTGAGTTTGGGATAAAATCTCCTGCCTGGATTCCCGCTTCAACTACCGGATGTCTTCCTTCGGTGATGCTGATTCCCTTCTCCTGAGAAATTGATGGTCTTACATAGCCGTGAACTGTGGCTGCATAAGCGAGGGATTGGAAAAAATCGGTCTCGGCGATGTACGAGCCGATTCTTTTCAATAGAGGAATCTCTTTTTTACACACCTGTCGGAGCTGGAGAAAGAGCTCCTTCTCCAGGCTTACAATCCGTTCCGAGGCGGAGTTGAGTTCCTGCTCCAGCTCTCCCAGCCGGGTTGTGGTATACCGCTCTGCGTTGACCAGGGATTGGCGGCGAATAAAGTGCTCTGGAACCAGGGAGAGGTTAGCTTTGGTCACCTCCAGGTAGTGCCCGATGATCTTGTTATATTTTATTCTGAGGTTTGAGATACCACTGCTGCGCTTCTCCTCTTCCAGGTAGCTGTCGAGAATCTCTTTGCTATCCCGTTTCATACTCCTGAGACGGTCAAGATCATCATTGAAACCGTCACGGATGATATTACCCTCCGTCAGGAGCACCGAAGGATCCTCTTTCAGCGCCTTTAGCAGCTCTTTTTGAAGGGTTTTTGCAGCTCCTCTCTCCTCATCCTGCAAAAGCCAGGTGGAGCTAAACTCCCAGGAAGCTAAATCCTTGTCAACCTCCAGTGCCGCACCAATGGCGCTCCCGGTGGCTACCAGGTCCTTGGGATGGGCTTTACCCAGGGCTATCCGGGCAGAGAGACGTTCAATATCCAGTACCTTGGAGAGAGATTTACGGAGATTGGAAAGAAGCATCTGTTTCCGGTAGAGAGTCTCTACCCGCTCAAGCCGATCCTCAATCTCCTCTTTACGGCGCAGGGGGTGCAGAACGCTTTTTCGAAGCATTCTCGCTCCCGCTGCTGTTCTGCTCTTGTTGAGGACGCTGAAGAGGGTAAATACACCGGACCCATCTCTCATGTTGGAGGTTATTTCCAGATTCCTCTGGGTAGATTCATCGAGACCGAGAAAATCCTCTTCTCCGTAGATGGTAATGGTGGAGATGTGGTGAATGTTCCCGTGGGCCGTATCCTTCAGGTAATCTAGAAGGACCCCACAGGAGAGGAGCGCCGGTTCATAGTCACCAATACCAAAGCCTTTTAGATTGCTTACACCGAAGATCTCCTGCAGTTTTCTGCGACTCTCCTCTATATCGAAGGACCAATCCGGGTAGCGGTTTATCAGAACCTTGGGCTTTTCCGACATCATTGTTGAAAAAGCAGCTTCCTCTTCAAAAAAGCTTTCCTGAATCAGGAGCTCCGAAGGCTCTATTCTTGATAACTCTTTTGATACTCCAAGGTAGAGCTGTTCATCTTTCAGAAAGGTGGCGGAGAACTCTCCGGTGGATAGATCTATATAGGAAAACGAGCATCCCCCATCGATTTTTCCGAGGGCTGCCAGGTAGTTGTTCCGCTCTCTCTCCAGGTAATCTTCATCAACCACCGTTCCGGGGGTAATCACCTCTACAATATCCCGTTGAACAATCCCCTTCCCCTCTCCGGGCCGGGATACCTGCTCACAGATGGCCACCTTTTTCCCCGCCCTCAGTAAACGGGGAATATAGGTACCCGATGCATGGTAGGGAATGCCGCACATGGGCATACCGTTGCGTTTGGTGAGAGTCAAACCAAGGATGGAAGAAACTTCCGCCGCATCGGATTCGAACATCTCATAGAAGTCGCCCAGGCGGAAGAAAAGAACAGCGTCCCGGTGCCTCTCCTTGAGGCTCCGGTACTGCTGCATCATGGGAGTCTCTTTCAACGGGAAGCTGCCGTCCTTCTCAGCCGTTCAAGCACCTTGTTGGTGATATCCACTTCATAGCTGAAGTAGAGAATATTGGGATCCTTTTTCCTGAAAACCAGGGAATAGCCTTCGCTTTCGGCGATATACTCAACCGCATTGATAATCTCCCGGGAGAAATCGGAGCCCGTAAGAAGCTTGTCCTTCTTTGTCTGAATACGGTCTGACATGATCTTGTGGTACTCTTGCAGGTATTCCTGTTTCTGTCGGATCTGTTCATCCAGCTTCAAGACCAAAAGTTCATCCTCCTCAGATTCCGCCTCCACCTTCTGCTGTTTTAGGCTGGTAATCTCCTCCATCCGCTCATTGATCGTCTCTTCGGTCTGCCGGGTAAGCTCGTCAATCTCCCGCCATTCAGTGGACTCTCTGAAGTAGTCGCTCACGATGGAGGTAAGATCCACCACTGCCACTTTAGTGAGCTTCTCCGCTGCTAACGGGGTGGCGATGAAAGCGAGGGAAGCGGTGATGAGAAGGAGTGGAGAAAGCTTTCCCCGAATGTGCTTGTAATTGTGTGAGGTTTTGTTCACCTGTTTCCTCCTAAAAGAGTCCTGTCGTCAGTGACAGGGTAAGTTTGAGACCCAGGGTATCCGCAAAAATGGGGCCTTCGTCCCAGGATACAGAGCCATCTTGGTTAAAATTGAAGGTTTTAACCAGGTAGAGTCCCAGGGGCAATCCGGGTATGATCAGCCGGATCCCACCCCCCATGGAAAACTTGAAGTCCTCAATCCCCATTCCGTTAAAGCCCTCAAGGGTGTCCCAGACGCCGGTGGAGCTGATGTAGAGGTCTGACCAGAGCACCTGCTCGTTGATGGGAAAGCGCAGCTCGATCCAGTTGTCCCAGAGCGCCTCATTACCTCTGTCTATAGGCCATCCCCGGGCAATGGTCATTCCATCGGTATAGAGTTTTTGACTATCTGCGGCACTTACCCCGCTGGTCCAGCTGCCGCTATCCTTGTCGTAGTACCACTGGGGAAGGATGAAGGAGATACTGGACTGCATTGCCAGGATGGATTTGAAGCTCCAGCTTGGGCTTGTAGGGATATCCAGGAGTGTAAAATAGAGCTGGCCTTTGGATTGGCTTTTCAGGTAGTGGCTCTCTCCAAAGAGCAGACCGCCAGTGTAGGTGAAGGTCTGGTTGAGGTACCACCCTTTCGTAGGACTGTAGATGTAATCACGACGGTCCCAACTCAAATTGGTCCAGAAGCGGTTGTTGAACTGCCACTCTTCCAGGTTGTTTCGAATCGCCGGATTGTAGGGGGCGTACTTATCCTGGTCGTAATCCACATAACTGAGGGTTGAGCTGACTCCTGTTCCAATCCCCAGCCGGCCCAGGGGAGTGTGGAAGGTGTAGCCGCCGTTGAGACCCAGACTCAGATTCCACTCATCATAATCCATCAGGTAGTCACTCGGAATGGTTTCACCCGCGGCAATAGCGTCCTGCCACTCATCGTAACTGCTGTAGGGATCTGGAGCCGCCTGACCGTCATTGTACTGCCCTTCAGTAAAGGTGGGCCCCTCCACATCCTGCATGATGCCGCTGTGCAGGAGGTGGGCAAAGGAGAAGTTGACCCCGGCGGAAAAGCGCCTTCCGAAGAGCCAGTCGTCGCTGAAGCTGAAATCGAGGCTCTGTTTGTTTCCGGAAATCTCCGAACCGATGGAGAACTCCTGCCCCAGCCCCCTGAAGTTGTGGTCTGTCCACTTCAGGAAACCGATTACCGGATAGTCTCCCACTCCGCCGGTGAAAGTAACGCCGAACTGAATATCCGTGGTTCTCCCCTCTTCAACATTGAAAACCAGATCCATCAGCCCCTCAGCGCTGCCGTAGGGAGTTTCGGGGGATACTGCAGAGAAGAGACCGGTGTTGTAGAGGTTCTGCATGGATCTGAGCACCTTGTCCTTACTGAACACATCCCCGGTTTCCAGGAGGATTTCCCGCTGAATAACAAATGTTTTAGTCTTATCATTCCCTTTGATGATGATATCTTCAATGTGGGCTCTACCCTTTTCGGTTATACCGATGGTGTAGGAAACGGTAGTTTCCTGTTCATCTCTCTGTTCATTGGGAATAATATCATTAAAAATATAGCCGTCGTTGTAGTAGAGATCAGAAACCCTTGATAGATCGGCTTGAAGTTTGGGTAAATTGAGAATATCCCCTTTCTGCAGCCGGATATAAGAGGAAAGATCTTCATCGGTGAAAAGTTCATTGCCCTCAAATGCAACCCCGCCGAATTTCCACTGCTTTCCCTCTTCAATATAGAAAGTGAGGCTGATGTTTTTTCTTCCATCCTCGGAAGAGAGGAGCTCCCGGCCGATTTCTACAACCTGAACATCAATATATCCCTCTTCCTGATAGTACTGCTCAATCTTTGTTTTATCATTCTGTATAGTCGCTTCTTTGAGAACCCCGCTGGAAAAGAGTGATTGCTCCTTTGAATCAATTTTTCGATTCAGGGTGGATTCGGAAGCATAGGCATTCCCGGAAAAGCGGATCTCACCGATCCGGACCTGACTACCCTCATCTACCGTAAAGGTGAGGATGCTGGTGTTGGTATCATCCTGCTCATCTTTGGAGGATGTGACGGCAACATCAGGATAGCCCTTTTCCCTGTAGAGGGATCTAATAGCCTCTTCATCTGCCTTGATCTGGGTGTCTGTAACGATATCATCCCTTTTGAGCTGGATTTCATCGAGGATGGCCCCGTCTCTGATTCGGCTGTTGCCTCTGATGATGATCGATTCAACAATCGGCCGCTCATCCACAATAAAAATGAGATTTACCGAAGATTTACCCCTGCTTCCCTCTTCAGCCTCCGCAGAGAAGCGCTTAAAAAAGTTAAGGGCATACAACTTGCTCTGCAGGTCGAGAAGGGTGTTCTCGCTTAATTCGGTTCCAATAAAGGGTTCGCTTATCCCTCTAAGATCAGCCATCTTCACATGATTCAAGCCTTCGAAGCGGATATTCTCAATCGGCTTGCCAAAATACCAGGGCTCGCTATTTTGCGCAGCCAGGGAGAGAGAGGTGAATAAAAAAATGCAGATAAAAAACAATGGATATTGTAATCCTTTCTTTGCCAGACCCATGTTGACTCCTTATGTACTGTATACCCCATTTAATAAGAAAAACCCCATCTGAGCCCTAAACTTGCATTATTAACCGTTTCAAGAGGGTTGATAAAGTCGGGCCGGATAGCAAAATCGAGTAGGAAGAGGGGGGTTTCCCACTCGATACTGATTTCAGAATCGATAAAGAGTTCATCTTCATAGATCGATTCGTCTGTAAAGGCATCATTTGCCTGTATCTGCAAGGTGCCTTGAATAAAAAGATCATTTCCAAAGTACTTTCCCAAAAATATGGAGGTGTTGTCAAGGTATCTGGAAAAAGCACTGCCCTGGACAGCTTCATTGGTGATCACACTGCCCACCCGATCAAGGATGAGATTTTGGATCATGTAGGTTCGGATGGAAAAAAGGTCCAGATTGAGTACCTCCTTAACCCTCGATTCAAAGGAGTTGAGAATACCGAGTTGGGAAACCATTGAACCGGTCAGAGCAAGTCCTGCAGTGATATCCAGAGCCTCCTGGCCAATTCTGGAAGGCAGGGAGGCTCCAAGGACAGCGATAATCTCTGCGTCGCTCATGGAGGGTTCGGAAGTGAACCGGGGCTCAAAGCGGCTCAGGGGCTGGTTATTTACATTAAGAAAGATCTTTATCGGTTCACCTTCACTGCTCATATCACGCAGGATTGCTTCAAAGGTGAGCCGGGGGTCGAATCTGTTTTCATTCTCATTGAAGGAGATCTCTCCCCTGGTTAAAAGGAAGTTTCTCTGTAGATAGCTAACCTCACCCCCCTGGATCGTTATATCCCCTAGAAGGGAAAACTCTCCCTTTGAAGAGTCCACTGCAATAGTGAGATGCTGTTCCGGTGCCGCAAAGGAGCGGAGAATCGGGAAGTTTGTGGTGGGCCAGAAAAACTCTACCCGTCTTCCCGTTTCTATGGAAATATCAACCAGGATATCAAAGGGAACTTGATTTTTGGCGGCAGAATCTGCAGTTCCATCATCTCCAATATCCTGGTTCTGAAGGGTAACCGAGGCGTTGGAGACGAGCAAGTCGCCATACAGCTCAATGGTATCTTCTGTTCCATTCACTATGAAAAGTCCCCTTGCAATGCCGGAAACATCAACCCCGCCGTTAGGAATGGAATAGGTGATGGGAACGCCATTGTCCCTGTCAGGGAGTATTTTTATGGAGAAGCTTTCAGGAAGCCAGCGTTCAAACTGGAAATCTCCGGTAACATCCAGGGAAGAGCCGCCGGTTTGAATCGATTCGGTGATGAGGCTTGCACTCCTTTCACGGATCTTTATGTAGGCATCAAAGGGGGCAAGACCATTCTCAAAGAGAATACTTGTTGCTTCGGTCTGACGTACGGAAAGGCTTCCATGAAAGGAGGGATCCCGGAGATCTCCATCTATGGTAATCTCTCCTGAAGCTATTCCCCCCTGGAGTGCAAAAAAACCGACATCTGCAATCCCGCTCAAGGGAGATAGGTCCAGGGAGCCGATAGTGGCAGTTGCATTAATGGTCTCTTTTTTCACCCGCCCCTCTACTGTTCCAACAAAGGGAGATGGAGCAGTAAGAATAAGCCTGAAGGAGCCGTCGGGAGAGAACCTTGCATCCACCGTCTCCCCCACTCCTCCCCTCAAACTGAGTTCCTCCTTCTGTCGGCTGAATTGAAAGGTTTGTGGAGCTATCAC
>CAYMWV010000011.1:0-48250 GCA_964394395.1 uncultured Sediminispirochaeta sp. | reverse complement strand
GCTTTTATCACCTCCACTTGACATCACCATTCTCTTTTCCCTAGAATGCCCCATACTTTTGCCGACCAGGTACTTTCCGGTTTAGGCACATTACAGATGAATTGAATACCCAACAGGAGGCGGTTTTGTTTAATCCGGTAGACCCGAAAGTGGATTTCCCTAAAATGGAAGAGGGAGTACAGCGGTTCTGGGAAGATAAAGACATTTTTCAGAAATCCATCGATCAGCGTGAGGGAAAGGAAGAGTATGTCTTTTATGATGGACCTCCTTTTGCCACCGGATTGCCCCATTTTGGCCATTTTGTGCCCGGCACCATAAAGGATATCATTCCCCGCTATCAGAGCATGAAGGGAAAACAGGTTCACCGCCGTTTTGGCTGGGATTGCCACGGCCTTCCTGTGGAGTACGAGATGGAGAAGGAGTTGGGGATCTCCGGCAAAAGTGAAATAGAAGCGTACGGGGTTGCAAAGTTCAACGAAGCGTGCCGTTCCATCGTTCTGCGCTACACCTCCGAGTGGCAGCAGATCGTTAGCCGCATGGGTCGATGGGTCGATTTTGAACACGACTATAAAACGATGGATCCCGACTACATGGAATCTATCTGGTGGGTGATCAGTCAGCTCTGGGAGAAGGGGTTTCTCTATGAGGGGTACAACATACTGCCCTACAGTCCCGCCCTCTCTACTCCTCTTTCCAATTTTGAGGTAAATCTGGGAGGATACCAGGAAGTTACCGACCCGGCAATTACGGTCCGCTTCAAGGTGAAGGGGAGTGAATCGACCTATATTCTCGCCTGGACCACCACCCCCTGGACCCTGCCGAGTAACCTGGGTCTCGCTTTTGGACCCGAGATTGATTACGTAAAGGTGAAGGATGGAGAGGATTACTACATTCTGGCAAAGGAGCTGCTTCCCTCTTTCTATAAGGATGAGAAGGAGTATGAGCTTATCGACCAGGGGAAGGGTCGGGATTTTGCGGGAATTGAATATGAGCCGCTCTTTCCCTTTTTTGCCGACCTGGCGGAACAAAACGCCTTCAAAACCTTTACCGCCGATTATGTAACCACCGATGATGGTACCGGTATTGTTCACACTGCTCCCGGCTTTGGTGAGGAGGATTATGAGGCGATGCGCGATACCGGGGTACCTGTGATCTGCCCCATCGATGCGGAGTGCCGCTTTACCGATGAGGTTCCCGATTACAAAGGCCTTTTTGTAAAGGATGCGGATAAGCAGATCATCAGGGACCTGAAGGAGTCGGGAAAACTGGTACGCCGGGAGAATTACCGCCACCAGTACCCCTTCTGTTACCGTACCAAAAAACCGCTCATCTACCGGGCGGTAAGCTGCTGGTTTGTGGATATTGGGAAAATTAAAACAATGATGCTCGGAGCAAACGACAAGGTTAACTGGGTGCCGAACCATCTGAAGAAGGGTCGTTTCGGAAAATGGCTTGAGGGAGCTCGGGACTGGGCAATCAGCCGAAACCGCTACTGGGGAAATCCTATCCCGGTCTGGAAGTGTGACGGATCCGATTACATAGAGGTGATCTCCAGTAGGCAGGAGCTTGAAGCGAAGAGTGGAGAGAAGGTTACGGATCTGCATAAACACTTTGTGGATGAGATCACCTATCCCAGTCCGGACGGCAAAGGGACCATGCGCCGGATCCCTGATGTACTGGACTGCTGGTTTGAATCCGGCTCCATGCCCTACGCCCAGGTCCACTATCCCTTTGAGAACAAAGAGTGGTTTGAGAAGAACTTTCCTGCGGATTTTATCTGTGAAGGGCTGGACCAGACCCGGGGCTGGTTCTACACCCTTACCATCCTGGCCGCTGCGCTTTTTGACTCCCCCGCATTCATGAATGTGGTAGTCAATGGTCTGGTCTTGGCGGAGGATGGAAAGAAGATGAGCAAATCGGAGCGCAACTACTCCGATCCGGTGGATGTGATAAACCACTTTGGAGCTGATGCACTGCGGATGTTTCTCATGAACTCTGCGGTTGTAAAAGCTGAAGACCTCCGCTTTTCCGATGAGGGAGTAAAAGAGGTTCTAAAGACCTTTATCATCCCCTTCTGGAACGCCTACAGCTTTTTTGTCACCTATGCAAATATCGACTCCTTCGAGCCGAAGGGGGTAAGCGGGGAGATGGACAATCCCCTGGACCGCTGGATCCTTTCAGAGGCGGAACATCTTGTGGAGCTGGTTACCGGGTGGCTTGATGCGTACGATTTGCAGCGGGCGATTGAGCCGGTTGTTCACTTTATCGATCTTTTAAATAACTGGTACATCCGCAGGAGTCGGAGGCGCTTCTGGAAGAGTGAAAACGATGGAGACAAACTGCAGGCGTATGAGACCCTCTATTCGGTCCTCCTTAAGGTGGTGCATGTGGCAGCACCCATCATCCCCTTTATTACCGAAGAGATGTATCAGAATTTGAAAGCGGATGGAATGGCCGAATCGGTCCATCTTACCGATTATCCTGTGGCCGATACTTCGATTCGGGACCAGGATCTGGAGAAGAAGATGGAGGTTACCCGGCAGGCGGTTTCCATGGGCCGCGCTTTGAGAAGTACCCACAATCTGAAAACCCGGCAGCCTCTGAAAGCGATCTATCTGGTTACCCGGGACCGGCAGGAGAAGGCCATTTTACGGGAAATGGAAGAGATTATCCGGGAAGAGCTGAATGTAAAAGAGGTACTCTTCAAGGAGAACGAAGAGGATCTTGTGGAGTACCGGGCGAAGGCCAACTTCAAGCTCCTGGGCAGGCAACTGGGCAAGCACATGAAGAGTGCTGCCGCCAGAATTGAGTCCCTCTCTATGGCAGAGGTACAATCCCTGCTGGAAGGTTCCACCCTCTCTATCGACCATGACGGGGGAAGTCTGGAACTGACCGAAGAGGGAATCGTGGTACAGCGGATTGAGAAAGAGAACCTCAAGGTGGTAAACGAGGGCAGTCTTACCGTGGGCCTTGATTCAGAGATTACCGAAGAGTTGAAACAGGAGGGAGCGGTCAGGGACCTGGTCAGGAGCATTCAGAATATGCGTAAAGAGCGAGGCCTTGATGTGACCGACAGGATAGAGCTCTATCTCTCCACCGGAGAGTGGATGGAGGGAGCAATTGCCCAATTCGAAGAGCACATCATCGAGGAGACCCTGGCAGATGGAATCAGCTTTAAGAAGGGAGAGAGCGCTGAGGAGAGGGAGTGCGGGGAGGAGCCTTGCCTGATCGATCTGGTGAAGGTCTAAGCTGCACAAGAGAGGGGAGACCGGGAGGAAGACTCACGCCACACTTTTCTCTTCCGGGAGCTTCTCTTGCATCGATTTTCCTCCTCTCACTTCTGCTTTTTCACCTTTTGTTACTTGGCAGCTGTAAAACCATGCCCGAGCTCTACCGCACTTCGGTAGAAGCGGCGGTGGGGCAAGGCGATTTCAACCTGGTAATTGATAAACCCAAGGCTCATGAACCCACCTTCCATCTGGTGTATGTCTTCATGAAGGATATGGGTATTCCTGAAGCCGATATTGAAAGAATCCTGGGACGATCCGAGAGGATAGCTTTGGTACTTGATGGAGAGCACAGGAGAATTGCCCTTTCAGGTAAGTTTCCTGCCGCCCTGATACGGATGGGAACGAAGGAGAGCCGAAAAGAGGGTGCCCCATTTCGAATTGAGGTTCCCTATAGTGGAATGGTTCTGGTTTCATCGGGGGATCACCGATGGATGCAGAGAGGGTGGAGTGAAGTGCCGGAAGAGCCCTTTCTTCTCTCCTCTCCAGCTCCCGGTTCCATTATCTTTACGCTAAGTGATCCTGCTGTGCTGTACCGCATCGACCGAGAGGGCTACTTCTTGAAAATGGCAGAATATAACGCCCTCCTTTCGGTAAAAGGGGCTGCCTTGCCCCTTTCTGAAGAACGTGACGGTGCCTGGAAAATAGAGGCGGAGATGATAGCTTCGAATGAAGATGGGAGCCGACGGATTGCCTCGGTGATGAAGACTGCCCTCTTTTCCATGGCCAGGCCGAAGGATGATAAGCCCATAACCCTTTCCCTGTCGGAGATATCCGGAGAGCTTCTAAAAATGAGGGGAGTGGAGCGCTTCGGTGTGAAGGTACGGCTTGGGCCTGTTCCTATCAAAGAAGAGGCGCTGCTGCTGCTTCTTGACAGTTTTAAGGAGATTCCATGAGTTGTGGAGTAGTTGATTACAATGCCGGAAACCTGACAAGTGTTTCTACCGCCCTCAAGGCTTTAGGAGCCGATTTTTTTGTCTCCTCCGATCCTGCCCGGCTGGAAGCGTGTGAAAGGATCATCTTCCCTGGGGTGGGAGAGGCCTCTTATGCCATGGAAATTCTTGCCAGACGGGGGCTTGATCGCTTTCTGATAGAGTATGCTGCTACGGGAAGGCCCCTTTTGGGAATTTGCCTGGGATGTCAAATTGTGCTTGAAAGGAGCGAGGAGGGGGATACAGAGTGTTTGGGCCTGCTGCCCGGCACAGCGGTACGCTTTCCGGAAAAAAAGGGGCTGAAGGTTCCCCAGATCGGATGGAACGCGCTCTCTATTACCAAAAGTGAGCATCCCCTCCTCAGAGATATCCCCCAGCATACCTCGTTCTATTTTGTGCACTCCTACTATCCCCGGGTTGAGCCGGACCTGTCTCTCCTGGAATGTGAATATGGTCTCACTTTTTCCGCCGGCTTTGCCAAAGGCAATGTTGCAGCCTTTCAGTTCCACCCGGAAAAATCGGGTCCCTTTGGCTTGCGGCTACTGAAAAATTTCCTGGCCTGGAAGGGGGGAAGTGCTAATGTTTGAGCGACGGGTGATTGTATGCCTTGATGTGAGGGACGGGAAAACTACCAAGGGGGTCAAGTTTCAGGGGAATGTGGATATTGGCGATCCTGTACTTATGGCCCGGGAGTATTATCAACAGGGGGTTGATGAGCTGGTCTTCTACGATATTACCGCCTCAAGCGAAAGACGGTCGATTATGCTTGATGTGGTTAAGCGGGTTGCAGAGAATATTTTTATCCCCTTTGCCGTCGGCGGCGGTATCGGGAGTGTCGAGGATATGCGTTCGGTGATTTTGGCCGGGGCCGAGAAGGTGAGTGTTAACAGCCAGGCGGTCAAGAATCCCCAGATAATCGCTGAAGGGGCCCGAAGGTTTGGGCGTCAATGTATAGTTCTCGGTATGGACGCCCTGGCCGATCCTGGAATGGTTTCAGGGTATCGGGTAGTAATTAACGGGGGAAGGGTAAAGTGCGATCTGGATGCCCTTGAGTGGGCTCTCAGGGCAGAAAAACTGGGGGCCGGGGAGATTGTGGTCAATTCCATTGATGCGGATGGTACCCGGGAAGGGTATGAATTGCACCTTACCAGGATGATCAGTAGAGCACTCTCCATACCGGTTGTAGCCTCCGGGGGTGCAGGAAAGCCGGAGCACCTGGTTGATGTCTTTAAGGATGGCGAGGCTGATGCCGCTCTGATCGCATCCATGGTGCATATCCAGGGATATTCGGTAGAATCCATAAAGAACGTTCTCAGCACAGCAGGAGTTCCGGTACGCACCGATCCCTTTGTAGAACCATAAGTATACAGCAGTTGCCGGAACTGCAGAAAATTGTGTATATTTAGCTAAACTTTTTTTCATTACGATAAGATTACGATAAGATCTTTTCACCGGAGGTAGAGATGCCAACCTATGATTATAGCTGTGATGATTGCGGTCACCGTTTTGAAGCCTTTCAGGCCATGTCTGAAGAGCCCCTTTCAATATGTCCCGAATGTAACGGCAGGGTGCGCCGCCTGATTACCGGAGGTTCCGGAATTATTTTCAAAGGAAGCGGTTTCTATGTAACCGATAACAAGAAAAGCGCCCCCACCGGAGCTGGTACAGCGGAGGCTGCTAAAGCGGATAAGAGTGCCGGAGAGAAGAGCATTGGAGAAAAGGGTAGTGGAGATAATGGCTCTTCAAAGGGCGAAGAGAAGAAGGAGAGCGGTAAAAAGGAGCCTGCGGCCAGTAAGGCTTGAGGCTATGCATCCTCCGGGGAATCTTCTCCTCCCGAGGGGAGAAAGGAAAAAACCTCTCTCTCTCTGAAGGCCCTCTGCAGCTCTTCCTGCATCTCCAGTTCAAAGTAAGCTTCCCGGCTCTTTTCCAGCTTCGGATGCACCTCCGGATGTTCGGGGCTGAATATGGTACAGCAATCCTCGTAGGGAAGAATGCTGGTTTCAAAGGTTCCTATCTTTCTTGCAATCCTGATGATCTCCTCTTTATCCATGCCGATCAGGGGTCGAAAGATGGGATTTATGGAAAATGAACCGGTAAAGGCGATACTGTCAATGGTTTGACTGGCCACCTGGCTCAAGGCTTCCCCGGTTACCAGAGCCTTTGCCTTTCGCCGTTTTGCTAAGAGGTTTGCTGTCTCTACCATGGCCGCCCGCATATAGAGGGTCAGTTCCTTCGCTTTTCCGTGCTTCTTCAGGTGGAGCTGAGCTTCGGTGAAGGGTATGACGTGGAGGCGCAGTCCCACGGTGAAGGGAGCAAGAAGGGAGGCGAGGGTTTTCACCTTATCCAGCGCCTCGGTGGATGTGTAGGGGTAGGCGTGAAAATAGATAGCATCCAGGGAGAGTCCCCGTTTTGCCATCAAGTATCCTGCCACAGGAGAGTCAATTCCGCCGGAAAGGAGCAGGATCCCCCTGCCGGCAGACCCTGCGGGCAAACCTCCCGGGCCGGGATGCATCGCCCCGTAGATGTAAGCCGATTCGCGCAGCTCTATACCGATAGAGAGATGCGGTTTTTTAACATCTACCTTTATTCCCGGGAGAGCAGTACGCACCGCATCTCCCGCTCTGCAGGCAATTTCGTAGGAGGAGAGGGGGAATTGCTTATCTGCCCGCCGGGCTTCAATCTTAAAGGTGGTAAATGGTTTATCGGCATATGCCTCTAATGCTGCTTTAACAGCTGCGGCTATTACTGCTTCAATCTTCTTTTTTGTAACAATTGCCCGGGTAAAGCCGATAATCCCGAAGCTGGAGGATAGCACCCGGAATATATGTTCCTCCGAAGCATCGGTATCGGTGAGGTAGAACCTTCCATTTTTTATTATCACCTTTGCCCTGCAGGGGGATAGTTTTTTTCTGATATTGGCGGCCAGACGCTTTTCAAAATAGGCTCGGTTGCCCTTTTTCAGGGTAAGTTCTCCAATCTTTATCAGATAAATTCGATTATCCATACGCTCTTCCCAACTCCTCTAATGCTTCATCCAGGGCGGCCATAAAGGCTTGTATAGCCCCTTCCCCGGTTCCAGGGCCTATGGAAACCCGGACAGCCCCCTGGGCTTCAAACTCTTTTACCCCCGAGGCGATTATGGCCCTCCGTTTGCCCTTCACTTTCTTTGAAGAGCAGGCTGAACCGGAAGAGATGGCAAACCCTTTATCATCCAAAGTTCGCACGAGAACCTCAGAGGGGATCGGTGCAGCTGAAAAGGAGATAATCGAAGGAATAAAGCGGTCCGGATGTTTTACTCTCGTTTCAGGAAGAATACGTACCCCCTTTTGGCCTGAAAGCGCCTCAAAAAGGGTCTTTCCCCTCTCGGCGAGGGTATCCCTGCAGGATATGTACTCCTCAAGAGCTGTTACCATGGAGGCTATTGCCGGCAGATTCTCCGTACCCGGCCTTACTCCCCCCTCCTGACCTCCTCCGGGGCTTTTTATGAGCTGAGGGTTTTTCAGGTAGAGGATCCCGACACCCCGGGGGCCCATCAATTTGTGACCACTGAAGGATGCCGAATCGACTCCCATCCCGGTCAGGTTAAGATCAATTTTCCCTCCAGCCTGAACCGCATCGGTATGTAGATGGAGCGGCTTCCCTGACTTTTCTGCCTTTCCCCTGACTTGCCGGGCGATCTCATCCACCGGGAAGATTGCACCGGTCTCGTTATGGATTGTCATGCAGCATACCAACCTGGTCTCTCCGGAAATAGCTGCTGCAAATGCATCTGGATCAAAGAGCATCCCATCCTGGATTGTGTAGGGAATCACCTGAAAGCCTGATTTCAGAAAGGGCTCCCGATATTCATATACAGCGGGATGCTCAAAATCGGGAATGAGAAGAGATCCTTTTCGACCGGAAAGCAGCTTTGAAAGAACAAGAGCGTTTGACTCTGTTCCTCCGGAGGTAAAAAAGAGCTGCTCCGGTCGGGCGCCTAGAAGAGCAGCCGCTTTACTCCTCTGCTCCTGAAGGAAACTGGCTGCAGCTTTCCCCTCCCGGTGCATTGATGAAGGATTTCCGGGGAACGCTCGGGCTGTGTTACGCCAGGAGTCAAGGGCAGCCTGGCTCATGGGGCTTGTAGAGGCCCAGTCCATGAAATATCGGGTAGTAGAACGCATCATTGCTGATAGTAAAGGAGAAGAGGTACTCTATCAAGATAATCTACTTGAAAAAAAATGATAAGCTGTGTAGTCTATTTCCTTATGGAAGAACACACCTGTTGTGCTGATATCATTATTGACACATATGCCGAAAAACTGAAAGTTTGTGGTCACCCGGTTCGTTTGAAGATCCTCTGTCTTATTGAAAAGGAAGAAGCTTGTGTTATGGAGCTGTGGAAGTGTCTCAACCAGTCCCAACCGGTTGTCTCCCAGCACCTGGCTGTACTGAAAGAGAAAGAGATCGTCGATTCGGAGATACAGGGCAACAAACGGTTTTACTCGATTGTTGATCCCTTTATCAAGAGGATTGTACAATCCCTCGGTACCCTCTAGGGTGACTCCACTCCCATGAGGTGTTCTTTCTCTCTTGAGGGCAAGAAAACAGAGTTGAGCTCTTTTGACTCCCTAAAGGAGCTTCATGGAGCCTTTGCGGATTGGAACCCCAGGCGGACGCTCTTATGGGTTGCCGATACCAATAGTGAGGTCTACCTTCCCCCATCAGCTAAGCAACGGATTATTCTTCCCCCCGGAGAGAGAGAAAAGGATCTTGAATCGGTAAAAACCATTATCGACCAAGCCCTCTCCATCAAGGCGGGCAGGGATGCCCTCTTTGTTGCCCTCGGCGGCGGGGTGATCTGTGATATGACCGCCTTTGCAGCCTCCATCTATATGCGGGGAGTCCCGGTGCTGCTTATTCCATCCACCCTTCTCTGTATGGTTGATGCTTCTCTTGGAGGGAAATGCGGGGTGGATTATCGTAACAGAAAGAATATGATCGGCACCTTCTATCCCGCTGAAAAGGTCTATCTCTGTCCCGAGCTGCTCTTTTCCCTGCCAGCAGATCAGTTGCGAAACGGGCTAGCAGAAATGATTAAGCACGGTATGCTTGCTGGAGAAGAGGATCTTGAGAAGATTGAAGATAGTGCCGGGGCAATCATCAACGGAAGACTGGAAGCGATAGAGGATCTTTTAACGGAGAATGTGGCAATCAAAGGTCGTTATGTGGAGTCTGATCCGAAAGAGAAGGGGATACGGGCTCATCTCAATTTGGGACACACCTTTGGTCACGCTCTGGAGAGTGCCGGAGAGTTGAGTGACTGGAACCATGGAGAGGCAGTTGCCTGGGGCCTGGTTCGGGCCCTTTCTGCATCTGTCAAACTGGGCAGATGTGATCTCTCCTATCTGGAAAGGATCAGCGCTCTTCTGGAAAGGCTGGGGTATCGGCTCCGGGCGGATGTTCCTCCCGGGGCTATTATCGATGCCCTTGAATCCGACAAGAAGCGGAAAGAGGGCAGAATCCATTTTGTACTCCAGGAGGGGCCGGGGGAAACCTTTACCTCCCCTTTGGATAAGGAACTTTTGGAAGAGACTATCCGGGAAGGGTGCTGCTAAGCTGGCGTTATTAAACTACCTATCCACCAGCCGCTGTCGGTGCTTTGCTTTTACAATCAAGGCGAGATTTTGAACAGGTTTAGTAAGCTTCAAAAATCGTGTTCAATCTCCTGTATGCGTTATTTACCTCTTCCAACAGTTCCTTTGGAGTATCATCGGTCAATTCATCTACCAGAGATTCAAGGCTCGACAGGGAAACATCAACAGCGGTGTGAAAGCTCCGGATAACCTTGAACCAATAGACCCCAACACCATCTGTATCAAGGGCCACGAAACCGAGCTGTCTGGATTTCTTCTTTCGGATCTTTGCTGTTTTCAAAAGGGTTTGCAGCTTATCACAGAGCTCTTCAATCTCCTCCCCGGCGCTGTAATTTTTGCCTCCCGGGGGTGGACTTGCCAGATCTTTAGGCGGGTCTATGAAAGGAAGGATCTTCAGAATACTGGAGAGCCGCTCTCCCGGGTGAATCTCAAATCCACCGTAAACAATTTTGGCCCGAACATTGTCCTGGTACTCCGGAAGCTCATTGTTTTTACCGATCAACTGGCTTACCTCTTCCCAGGGAAGAACGGCTATTTTCTTTTTCCCTTTGTATTTTTCCATCTGGAAGTTTCGCCCTCCGATACGGATCTCCCAGGTTGTATCCCGCTCTCTTTTCTCTTGTCCAGCGGAATTTCTTCCCGAAACACTCCGGCCCCGGCCGCTCTTCTCCGGTTTGCCTTTTTTTCCGCTAAGAAGCCCCAAAAGGAGGGGGTGAATATCTTCAAGCCAGGAGCGGTTTAAGGGACTTACCGACCGGGCAAACATCCTGCTGGTGCGGACAATCTCCCCTGCCACGATAAAGTTGGGGGTCTCCCGAAACATGCAGGAGCCGGGATGGATCTGTATCTGGTCTGCGGTCAAACTCCTAAAGGTGGTGCCTCTGCCGGTACGCACACAGACAAACTGAATGAGCCCTGCGCTGATGGCACAAAGAATATCCCGGGTTGAACCCCCGGATCCAATGGGGACGCCAAAGGATGCGACAATCTCTTCAAGCTGGTTTTTTATATTTACGATTTCATTCATCGTCCGGTGGTCAAGGTAGTTGCTATTACAGAAGCTTTCCTGTTTCTTTCTCCCCTTTAAAGCGGTGTAGGTACGAAAAAGGGAGATATAGGCAATAAAGTCCCCTGCAGGGTCTGAGAGCCTATGGTGGGCCTTCCTCGCTTCCATCTCCTCTCCAGGAGGCAGGGCGAAGGGGGTGTGGGTTGTCAGGAAGGATGTGGCGATCAAAACCTCATCAAGTACCGAAGGGTAGCGATATATCGCCTCCACAAGAATACGGGAGTGCCGAGGAAGGAGGGGGAAATCGACCATCATCATTCCGGTCCGGGTAAGTTGACGATCCCTGGTAAGGGCCTCCAGGAGGATGAGCGTTTCTACCGCTCCGATAATTCCAGGTTTCCCCGGAGGGCTGATGAAGTCAAAGGATTCGAACTCCTCAATTCCCAGTTCTGCCATTCGAAGAACCACTTCAGAGAGATCGGTCCGGTAGATCTCCTCCAGGGTGAATCTGTCCCGCTGCTCGTAGTCCCGCTTTTCGTAGAGCCGGTAACAGATACCCGGGGCGGTTCTTCCCGCCCGGCCTTTGCGCTGATCACAGCTTGCCCTCGATATGGGTCCCTCAACCAGGGAGCTGGTATAGGTTCTTGGATTGTAGAAATTGACCTTTGAGAGACCCGAATCTATTACCGCAGTGATCCCATCAATGGTTACCGAGGTTTCGGCAATATTTGTGGAAACAACCACTTTGGTTTTTCCCTTTGGAGGGGGATCAAAGACCCGTTCCTGCTCTTCCTTGGTAAGCCGTCCAAAGAGGGGCAGAATATGAAGCTGCTTCGATACCGGTGAAGACTCCAGCATCTCAATGGTATCTTTGATCGGTTTTTCCCCGGAAAGGAAGACCAGGATGTCGCCGGGATTTTTCTTTCTGATTCGGGCAAGCACAAGGCGGGTGATCATCTCCTGCAGTGCCCCCTCTCCCGACCGGGGAGGAAGGGGAGAGTAGATCACCTCCACAGGAAATGGAGAGGAGTCGATATGAACTATGGGGGCGTCATCAAAATATTCCGCAAAAAGATAAGGGTTTATGGTGGCCGAAGAGATGACCACTTTCAAATCCCTTCGGTGCCGCAGTATCTCCTTTAGAAGACCCAGGATAAAGTCGATGTTGAGGCTCCTCTCATGAGCCTCATCAACCATGATAACCGAGTAACGGCTCAGGTACTCATCAGCTTTCAGCTCCTGAAGGAGGATTCCATCGGTCATGATTTTTATTTCCGTTTCCGGCAGCGTCTGATCTTCAAAACGCATCTTGTAGCCGACCACTCCCGGTACGGTGGTGTTGAATGTTTTTGCAATATATTCACTGACCGAGACAGCGGCGATCCTTCTGGGCTGAGTAACCCCGATGACTCCCTTTTTGGCATATCCCGCCTCATGGAGGATGATTGGAATACCGGTGGTTTTTCCTGAACCGGTTGGACTTTCCACAACAATAACCTGTTTACTCTCCAGCTCTTTCAGGATCCGTTCTTTCTGTCGGTATACAGGAAGTTCCGCTATCTTACTCATCAGGGGTCAAATCCTTTTCCCTCATTTCGGTCCGGCAGAATGCGATTGCTTCTTCAAGGGTGATCATCGTTTTGCTTTCCCGTTTTTTAAGATTTTTTACCGTTACCCTGTTCTGTGCGATTTCATCTTCTCCGCAGATGAATGCAAACGCAATCCCCTGCTTCTCTGCCCAGGCAAACTGTTTCCCCAGCTTCTGACTGCTCAAATTTACCTCACAGGAAAGATCTTTACTACGCAGCTGCATCGCCAGTTTGTGATAGTAGGGCATCAGCTTCTCGTCCAGGGAAAAAATGGCGATCCGGCTAGCTGGCTCCCCAAAACCGGTCTTACCAAGCTCCTCCAGGGCTGCTACAAGACGATCCAGTCCAATGGAAGAGCCAACCCCGGGAAGTTCCTGTTTGGTGTAGAGGGAGGCCAGATTGTTGTATCTCCCTCCGGAGCATACCGATCCAATTCCGGGCAGGTCGGTTAAAAAGGTTTCGTAAACAATGCCGGTATAGTAGTCCAGCCCCCGGGTGATGGATGGATCAATCTGGAAACACTCTCCAATACCCAGCTCTTTCAGGCCCGAAAGCAGCTCCTCAAAGCGTCGGCTCTCTTCAGATCTCCCCCCGGAAAGCTCAGTGATCTTTTCCAGGGTCTTGGAGGAACTTTCCTCTCCATGGATATAGGAAAGCACATCTCCGGCCTTATCGGCTCCAACAAGCTCGGTAAGCTGTTTTTCAACCCAATCAGGCCCCGCTTTTCCCAGCTTGTCCACCAGCCGAAGGATCTCTACCGAGGAATCTTCCATCCCCCTGTGGCTGAGAAAGCGGTTGAATAAGCCACGATGGTTGATTTTGAAGTTTACCCCGTCAATATTGAGGGCTTCGAATGCACTATGCATCATCAGGAGGATTTCCAGATCTGCCGAAGCGGAGTCTGCTCCAACGATGTCAAAATCGCACTGAACAAACTCCCGGTACCTGCCTTTCTGGGTATTTTCTCCCCGCCACACTTTATCGATGTGGTATCTTCGAAAGGGGAGGGTGAGTTCCTTACCGTGAGCTGCCATGAACCGGGCAAAGGGAACGGTAAGATCAAAGCGCATCGCCACCTCTCTGCCCCCCTGGTCGGTAAAGGCGTAGAGCTGTTTATCGGTCTCTCCCCCTCCTTTCCCAAGAAGCACCTCCCGGTACTCCAGAACCGGAGTATCGATGGGGAGAAATCCGAAACGCTGGAACACCTCTTCCAGCCTGGATGTGATTGCCTTTCTTCTAGCGGCCTGTTCTGGAAGAAAATCGCGAAATCCTTTTAATACTTTAGGTTCAATCATTCGGTATATGGGCTCCTTAACGTATGACTTGATTTTTACAGCATTACTATTTACCATAGTCTAAACGAAAAGAGACCCATACTTCAAGCGAGAGGAAGCCTTGCTTAAACGATACGTAACGGACCCGGGGGGACGGATGGTCCCCATTGCAAAGATTTATACCGAGAAAGAGCATCCCATAGTACGGGAAAAGCTGGATCAGGAAGCACTCTCTATTATCTCCCGACTTAAAGGGGCTGGGCATGAAGCTTACATTGTAGGCGGAGCTGTCCGGGACCTCTTGAAGGGAGAAAATCCCAAAGATTTTGATATCTCCACCAGTGCCCACCCAAACCAGATCAAAAAGCTCTTTCGCAATTCAAGAGTAATCGGCCGACGATTCAGGCTTGTGCATATCCATTTCAGCGGCGGCAAGATTATCGAAGTATCAACCTTCCGGGCAGACAACGGGGAGGGGAGTTCCAACAACATCTTCGGCTCCCTGGAAGAAGATGTCAGACGGAGGGATTTCAGCATCAATGCCCTCTACCTGGAGCCGCAAAAACTGCAGATCATCGATTTTGTTGATGGAGTGAAGGATATCCGGGCTGGAAAAATGAAGAGTATTCTTCCTCTGCAGGAGACCTTCAAAGAGGATCCGGTCCGGATGATCCGGGCGGTGAAATATGCCGTCTCCGGGGGATACCGCCTTCCCTGGGGCCTCAAGCAAGCCATAAAGAGGGATCTTCCCGAACTCGCCCGATGCCCCTCCTCACGGATGACTGAAGAGGTGTTTAAAATTATCGCTTCAGGGAAGTCGGAAGAAGTGATGAAACAATTTTTCAAGAAAGGGCTTTTGGTGCAGATGCTTCCCCGGATCGATGCCCTCCTGAAAAGCGGTGGTCGTGAGCTGAAAAAATCATTCTTTACCAGCCTGGGGGAACTTGATGAGACAGTTATTACCCGGGGAGAGAACAGGAAAGGGGTGATGCTGATGGCCCTTATAGGCCCCTTTATCGACCTGGATAATCTGAATGGAGATACTCCATCGGATCTTTTCCTGGAGAGCTACCGTTCCTTCAAGCAGCTTTTGGAGCCCATTACTCCTCCTAATTTTGAGGTGGAGATGGCTGTGGTAAAACTGTTTCGGGGGAAGGGCTTACGACTCCCAAAAAATGTGGGACGGAAGCCCAACATCCAAAAAAACGAAGGGGTCGTGAAGGAGAGGGAGAGCCGCAGGAGAAGAAGCCGAAGGAGACGCTGATGCTGCTTGCAAGCTAAAAAGGCTGCCCGGTATGGGCAGCCTTTTTTCATGGAGGAGCAGCAATCTACATTGGCCAGGATTAAACTACATTCCCTCTGTATCTGTTTCAGATTCTGAATCACCGCTACCACTCTCCGAGGCAATCCGGTCCAGTAAGGTATCCGCCTTTTGTCCGAATCCCTCCGGGTCGAGGCTTTTCACCTGACTCAGATAGAAGTTAGCGTCACTGTTCCTGCTGTCTGCATAGGCGTTAACTCCCAAAGCGTAGTATGCCAACGGGGCATTACCTCCCACCTGAATAGAGGAGTGGTAATAGTACTCTGCGGATGTGTAATCACCCCGGGTGTAGCCGATAAGACCCAGATAGTAATAGGGAATATAACTTTCCGGCCTCAGGGCCATGGCATCAACAAAGGCGCTCTCCGCCTGGTCATACTGTTCCAGTCCATAAGCTTTCATACCAACCTCGATCAAATCAGAGAAGGTGTTTATTGAGGATATGTAAGAGCTGAAGTCGTTGATGAAAAGGTTTCGGTCGGTCCATCCAAAGGCCTTTTTTACCGTAGCGTTTTCATTACCCTTCTTGTCGGCACTATAGCTGAGACTAGAAAGAGCATCCCAGAGAACCCGGTTGTAGTTTTGGTACTCACTGTTGAGGAGAAAGGAGACCAACCCCCAGCTCTCGGCGTAAAACTGATCGATATTGCTGTTAGCTGTCTCTGCATCGGCGTATAGCAGCGTATTGAGAGGAATCAGACCGCTACTGCCTTCCTCTTCCGCCTCCTTGGACAAGAGGGTTTTCAGATAGGGCACCCATGCCAGATTCCTTCGGTAGACGGCGCTTTTTCTATCCTCATTGTATACACTCTCCTCGAAGTAGATGGAGAAGCCTTTTTGCAGCCACAGGGGGGGCTCAGGAATGAAAGAGCGGAGGAATTGAACAAAACCGTGGTGGATAAGACTTTTCTGCTCCTCCTCTGTATCTTCCAGAGCATAGGCTACAAGTTCGCTCTTCGCCGAATCCTTGTACTGCAGGAACACAAAGCTCTCCCGGGTTTCCGAGACTACGGCGGTAAGATATTTGTCAAAGCCCTCTTTGGACGAGAAGACACGAACATTCATTTTATCAGCCAGGGTGCTGGTGTCAAAATGAAAGTATGAGTTGTAAAGGAGAAAAAAGGCGTCAAGAAACTCCGCCTTTGCAAGGGCATCCTCTTTCCCATTCTCAGAAAAAACCCGATAGTTGGTTCCTTCGGCCATCTGCATGTTTTGTCCAAAGGCTGCTCCTGCAACTACTGCAAAAAGCAGGATCAATAGTATACTTCGTTTCATTGTATTAAACTCCTCCTGGTTATATCCTACGTTCTTGATCCTCATGTGTCAAATCAAATTAGTCTCGAAAAGATAGCTCTCTCCTTATTTATCGGCGGCTACCCGGATAAACATAAGAGCCTCAATTCTCCTGCTATCGTCCCATGCCATCGATAGTAATGTCCACCGAGTCAATCATGATGCTTGAATAGCGTTGAATGCTATTGATGATATAATCCTGCATTTCGTGGAGGGAGCCGGACATATTAATCCCCATGGGAAGATGTACCTTCAAGCGCAGCCGATACCCTTTTTCATTGTACTTAACACTCACCTTTTTTACCGAGATGGTATCATCCCACTCATCTACGCAGTGGAGGACCATCTGGGTGAGGGCGGATTCGCTGATAGCAACCCTACCTCGCTTCCTGGAGAACTCGGGCTGCACCACCGTTTTCTCGAATGCCCTCTGCCCACTGGGGATCAGCCCCAATTTCCTCTTGAAAAAGACTTTAACTGAATCATAGACAAATTGGGGATAGTTTTGCCGGATCTCCACCGTTGGTACAGGGATGACATGTTTACCTTCCGTACGGCTCTTGATTGCTGTCTCAATCTCTTCCTTGCTGGCCAGCTGTTCGATATTGAGCACCTTTTCCGGTGACGGCAGGGCAAGGCGGCCAGCTATTTTGCGAACCATTCGCTCACTGGTTCCCAGAATCAGTATTCGTTTGAACTTCTCCTGTTTCAACATCTCCTTTACCTCTTTAAGGTGGGAAGGACTTTCAAAGAGGGCTGTCTTGATTGCGGAGAGGAAGAGTTGCTCCCGTTTTGCGGAGCGGCCGGCAATTATCTTCTGATCCTTGATGAGAAGCCCATCATCGATAATCAACTCTATGCCATATTTCTCCGCTACAAGTTTGGCCCGGAAACTTTTACCGGTACCGCTTCTTCCAACCAGAGCAAAGACCTGAATTCCCTTTAAAAGCCATACAAGATGGCGAAAAAAATGAACCATGGCGCTATAATAGCCTTTTTTTCAAACCTTGACAAATCATCATTCAACCGGGAAACTGAAACGACTGAATTCAAGAGCCTCAATGAAAAGGAGTATCTTCTGCCCCGGGCTGTAACTGTTCTTCTGATTACTCTCCTTATATTTCTCTTCTCTCTCTTCTTTTCTCTCATTTTTTCCGAAAAGGGGGAAACCGGAACGTTGGGGGGGATTCGCTATTTTGATGAATGGGTGCCCCTGGCCTACCGTTGCTCTGATCAGGAGATGATAGAGCTGGCAAATGCTGCCTCCTATGAAGAGATTGCGGTGTTGGACAATCAGAGGGTCACCGTTTTTGATTATAAGGCTCCAAAAAGCGTACCTCTGGTCAAACTTCCGGAACTGTATGATGACCTAAACCCCCTTTACGATCCCTATCTCAAGGCTCTTCCAAAGCTTTTTACGGGGAGCCTTGATGGAAAGGAGGTGAGCTTAGGCTACATAAGAAGTGATGATTCTCCCTCGCAGATCAAAAAAAGGCTCGAGCAGAGCAATACGTTTAATGGAAATAATGGAGAGGAAGCTTTTATCCACGTTGTGGGGAGTAATAAAGAGCAGCAGTTCCTCCTGTTTCCCTTCCTGCTTCTTCTTATCTTTCTCAGAGTTCCGGAAAAAAAGGCGCTGAAGATCCTGGTCTATATGGTTTTTTCTCTTCCCGTTTTTCTCTTTTCTTTCTCCGGCCTCTCTGGTGCGGTTCCGGCTCTCTTTCTTTTTCCCTTTTTTTGGAGGAATATTCTTGACAGGATATGGGATTATCACACCGAACGGTTTCTCCGGGACCTTCCAGCGGAAAGGGAGAGACGGAGACTCAAGGTTCACCTGACCAGATATGCTCTCTTCTCCATCTTCTCTCTGCTGTTTTTGGGTTTCTTTTCAGGGAACTGGAAGAGTTTGCCCTATCTTGGCCTTGTTTTGCTTAATCCTTACAGTGTTGTCATATCGGCCTGGGCTCTTGGGCTTATAGGAAGGTATACGAGACAGCATCGAAAGTTTATCCCCCTGCAACTGCTTCCTAAAGGGCGATGGAAACTGCTATCTCTTTCATATCTTTCCCTTTTCATCTCTTCCCTGCTTTTTCTTCTCTTCACCCTTCCAGGGGAGAAGGATATTGCCTTAACAGTTCCCCTTCCATCGGAAGAGACGAGGTGGACCCTCTTGACCAATCAGGGAATTGATGAAAGGGAGAGAGCTTTACCTGGCGGTGGAGATTATCTGGCCCATCGAGCCTTTCACGAAGGCTATCTATACGGTATGGAGTACAGAATTCCTTCATTAGGTGAAGAGATCATCCTGGAGAGATATTCCTCTATTGATGGAGAACTCTATAGAGAAAAGGTTACCGCTAAACAGTTTACAGAGCAGTGGTATGAAGATATAATGGCACCGCAGAAGAGGGGAGGGATCGAATCTCTTCTCCTGAATGGGGGAAGGCCAATCGCTCTTCGTTATTCTGCAGTGCAAGAAGACCCGGATCACAACAGAACGTTACCGAATCAGATACTGCTGATTCTATGGGTTCTGTTTCTTTTTGTGTTTGCAGAAGCGGAACCCCGTTCTCCTCTCTTTACCAAGGTAGCCTCTATCCGAATAACAAGGAGTAAGGAACAAGCGGCATGAAAGGGTTGAAAACATTTCCAAAGGGTGGTGTACATCCGCCGGGGAAGAAATCTCTCTCCTCGGGAAAACCGATACAGAACGCAGTTCTCTCGCCGGAATTTGTGGTTCCCATGTCCCAGCATCTGGGGAAGCCAGCGGAATGTATAGTTTCGGTGGGTGATGAAGTACGGGAGGGAATGTTGATTGGGAAATCCTCGGGATTTATTTCCGGTTCAATCCATTCACCTGTTCCGGGAACGGTAAAGGAGCTTAAAGAGATCTACCTGCCCAACGGAATGAAAAGTAGTGCGGTAGTTATTGAGATGGCTGGCATTTTTGATCGTCTTGGCAGGGAGAGCAGCTTTGAAGCCTGGGAGCAGATGAGCCCGGAGGATCTTAACCAGCGAATCATTGATAATGGAATTGTGGGTCTCGGAGGTGCAACGTTCCCCGCCCATGTCAAATTTTCGGTACCAAAGGGGAAGCGGGCGGAATATTTTGTGGTGAATGGAGCCGAATGTGAAGCCTATTTGACGGCGGACCACCGCTTGATGCTGGAACAGAGTGAGCAGATTGTCCAGGGGATTCCCATTATCCAGAAAATTTCCGGTGCGGAGAGGATAGCGATTGGAATAGAAGAGAATAAAGCCGATGCAATAGTGGCAATCACCAAGGCTGCGCGAAAGGCGGATGTGGATCTGGAAGTTTTTCCTTTGAAGGTGAAATACCCCCAGGGGGATGAGAAGCAGCTTTTGAAGGCTATAACGGGAAGGGAAGTGCCTTCCGGTGCCCTCCCTATCGATATCGGAGCTATCGTATCAAATGTTGGTACGGTTAATGCCGTCTATGAGGCTGTGGTGTTCAATAAACCGCTGATCGAACGGGTTATGACTGTTTCCGGAGGGGCAATAAAGGAGCCCAAGAATCTGAAAGCCCGAATCGGCACCCCGGTGAGAAGTTTGATTGAGGAGTGCGGAGGCTTTACCGAAGAGCCTGCAAAAGTGGTAATGGGCGGCCCCATGATGGGTTTCACCATATATGACCTGGATACACCGATGATAAAGGGAACCAGCGGGATATTGGCCTTAACTGCCAGAGAGGTGAGGAGGGCTGATCGCACAGCGTGCCTCTCCTGCGGAAGATGTTATACGGTCTGTCCCATGGGATTAAATCCGACCAAGCTTTTCAAGATGATAGATCATGGGGAGTATCAGGAGGCTCTTGACTCCGGCTTGATGGACTGTAAGGAGTGCGGTTGTTGCGCTTTTACCTGCCCTGCCAGGATCCCTCTTGTCCAGGGGATGCGCCTCGGGAAGAAATTGGGAAGGAAAAAATAAGGGATAAGGATAGAAATAATGAGCAACAAGGAAGCAGCAGATAGTGCTGTAAGGCTGATTGAATCTTCGCCGCAGATTCACCATCGACAATCTACAGCCAGTATCATGTGGACCGTAAGCGCCACCCTTCTTCCTGCGGCTGTGTGGGGTGTTTACCTATTCGGAAAAGGGTCTTTGACCGTTCTTATTGCGTCGGTTTTATCGGCGGTGCTTTTTGAGCCGCTCCTCGCCGCATTTACAAAACGGGTTTTCCTCTCGGGTGGGAGGTGGGGATTTAAAAGACGCCTTATCGGCTTCAATATGCCTCCGGAAATACCCCTCTACATACCCATTCTCGGATCGATATTTGCCATCGCTGTGGTTAAATGGACCTTTGGCGGCCTAGGGGGGAACTGGATGAACCCCGCACTGGCTGGTAGGGTTTTTGTGTTCTTCAGCTGGACCGGAGAGATGACTCGGTGGAAGGCCCCAAAGAGTGTGGCAGTTGATGCTCTCAGCGGTTCAACCCCTTTGAGTAATCTGAAAACCGGCCTTATCGATTATTCCGGAACGGCCGACGGGCCAGTTCCCTTTTTTATTGATGGTGGTTACCAAAAGAGTGGAAACATTCTTTCCGAATTTTTTACTCCTCTCTTTGGTGGTGGGAATTCGGGAGCTTTTTATGCAGACCTCTTCACCGGCAATATCGCCGGTTGTATCGGTGAGGTATCCGCCCTTCTGCTTATTCTTGGTGCTCTTTACCTCTTTGTACGTAAGATCATTACCTGGCAGATTCCCCTCTCCTATCTGGCCACCTTTGGAGTTCTGGTATGGATATTCGGGGGCATGCGGTATGGGGAACCGGCCTTCTCCGGGGATCTGCTGTTCCACTTTTTTACCGGGGGCTTGATGCTCGGGGCGCTCTATATGGCCACTGATATGGTTACAAGTCCGGTTTCCGGGAAAGGAATGATTATTTACGGAGTGGGGATAGGTTTCCTCACTTTCCTTATTCGATTCTTCGGCTCCTTTCCTGAGGGGGTAAGTCTCGCCATCATCCTGATGAATATTTTCGTACCCATGATAGACCGCTACATACAACCGGTTCGATTTGGTCTACCGACAGAGCGAACACTGGATGTATTAAAAAAGCGGCTTTCAGGAGGAGAGAAAGAATGAATCCGATGGTGAAAATCGGTGGTAAACTCGCCTTGATCTGTGCGGTTGCCGCCCTGGCACTAGGTATTGTCAATGCTATGACTGAACCGCAGATAGCGAGAATCAAGGCGGAGCGTCTACAGGAGGCTTTAGAGCTTGTTGGCGGTGATTATACCGTGATGGAGCCTGTAGAAGTCGATGGAGCTGGAGTGGTGGATAGCTATTATCCCCTGCAGGATAATGGTAAGCGTGTTGGGTACATCTGTCGCCTGATAGGAGCTGGCTACGGCGGTGACATGGTCATTCTTGCCAGATATGACCAGGATGGTGTGATTCGTTCGGTAAAGCTCATGGAGAACGAAGAGACGCCGGGACTTGGCAAAGAGGCGGAACGGCCCGAATATATGGATAAGTTTATCGGTACCGGTGGAGAAGAGCCCATTCCGGTAAGAAAGGATATGCTCACCACCAGTCAGGCCGATTCGATTACCGGTGCTACCATCACCTTCATCGGCCTTGGAAAGGCCCTGGAGAGCGGCTCAGCCTTTGTAGAAGGAGTGGAGGAGTAAATGAGTAAATCGATGATAAAAGAGTTTACCAAAGGGCTTTTTAAAGAGAATCCAATTTTTGTTATTGTTCTTGGCATTTGTCCCGCCCTGGGAGTTTCCTCCAGGGTAGTCAATGCGCTGGGTATGGGGGCAGGAGTCATTTTTGTCTTACTGGGGTCCAATATTTTTGTCTCTCTTTTGAAGGATTTTATTCCAAGCAAGGTGAGAATTCCCTCCTATATCGTTATCATTGCCTCCTTTGTTACCATTGTCGAGATGGTGATGGAGGCGTTTATTCCTGATCTCTATGCCAGCCTCGGGGTGTTTGTACCGCTTATTGTAGTAAACTGCGTCATCCTGGGCCGGGCAGAAGCTTTTGCAAGCAAAAACGGGATTGGCGTATCCATCCTGGACGCTCTAGGGATGGGAGTGGGCTTCACTCTGGCTTTAACCATCATTGCCCTGATCCGGGAGGCCTTTGGGGCAGGGACTATTACTATCTTTCCCATCGGCGATTTTGACGGGATAATCAGAATACCGGGGATTGTTGACTCTCCTGCAAGAATATTTGCCCTGGCTGCAGGAGCTCTTCTGGTAATGGGATATCTCAAGGCTCTGGTAAACCTGATCCAGATGAAAGGAGGGAGTAACTAGTTATGACCTATATCGGCATCATCATAACCTTTGTTTTTATCAATAACTTTATCTTAACCCAGTTCCTGGGTCTTTGTCCTTTTATCGGGGTTTCAAAGAATGTGGAGTCTGCAGTGGGGATGGGCTTTGCGGTTACCTTTGTTATGGCTCTCGCTTCATTTGCCACCTGGGCTATCTATAATCTGATCCTGGTTCCTCTGGATATCCAATTTCTGCAGACCATCACCTTTATCCTGGTCATCGCTTCCCTTGTTCAGTTCGTGGAGATGGTTATTCAAAAGATATCACCTCCCCTTTACAAGGCCTTGGGTATTTTCCTGCCTCTGATTACCACCAACTGTGCAGTTCTCGGTATCGCCCTGATTGCCGTTAATAATAAGTACAACGCTTTGGAAAGCTTTATAGCCGGGATAGCGGCTGGTATCGGTTTTTTACTCGCCATCGTTTTGATGTCTACCATTCGCGAGCGGCTTGATATGGAGTGGATCCCTAAACCATTCCGGGGAGTGCCCATCGCTTTTATTTCCGGGGGCTTGATGGCACTAGCCTTCATGGCCTTCGATAAGGCTCTACTAAACAACCTCTTAGGGTAAAGGAAGGAGAAGGGATAATGCTGATACTAAAGATACTCTACGCTTTCCTTTCGGTAGGAATCCTGGGAGGTCTGCTTGGACTTGCTTTGGCGGTGGCTTCCAAGTTCTTCGCAGTAACAAAGGATGAACGGATCAGCCAGGTGGAGGAGGCTCTGCCGGGATCAAACTGCGGTGCCTGTGGATATGCCGGTTGTGCCGGTTACGCAGAAGCTATTGTTCTTGAAGAAGCTCCTCTCACCCTCTGCGGCCCTGGGGGTGCGGAAACGGCATCTCAAATAGGGAGCATTATGGGCCAGGAAGTGGATGCAAATGGAGAGAAAATGGTGGCCCAGGTGCACTGCCGGGGGACTAAAGAGACCACCAAATACCTCTATGAATATAGTGGTCTGGAGGATTGTAATGCTCTTCATTCCCTTTTCCAGGGGGATAAGCAGTGTAAATTCGGTTGCCTTGGCCTTGGCAGCTGTATCAAGGTGTGTCCTGTGGATGCCATCTTTCGGGACAGAAAGGGAAGGGTTGTAGTTGATCCGGACAGGTGCATCAGCTGCGAACAGTGTGTCGCAGTTTGTCCCACCGGGGTGATGAAGATGATCCCCACTGAGGCAGATTATATCGTGGCCTGTAATTCTACCGATAAGGGAGCTGCGGTGCGAAAATACTGTACTGTGGGCTGTATCGGGTGTAAAATGTGTGAGAAGAAGTCTCCCGAAGGGGGCTTTGTGGTAGAGCAGTTTTTGGCTTCAATCAACTATAATCAGGATGGAGAGCGAGAAAGTGCTGCTGAGGCTTGCCCACCAAAATGTATCGTTAGAGTGAAGGATATGATAAAGGGGACGGATGAAGAAGCTTAGGCTGGTTTTTGGGGTGTTCGGGAGCAAGCCGGTAGGAACCGATCCCGAACAGCTTGAAGCTGTTTATCAAAAAACGTATAAACCCTTCCTTGCCAGGCTGTATGAGTATCCAAAAATAAGAAGCTGCATCCATTTTTCCGGTCAGTTGTATGAGTGGTTTGAGGAAGCTCATCCGGAAATTTTAATGGTTATCGGGGAGATGGTAAAGCGAAAACAGCTGGAGGTTATCGGCGGCGGCTATTATGAGCCAATTTTCCCCCTCATCCCCTCTAAAGACCGGGTTGGTCAAATAGAATTACTCACTACCTATATCAGAAAGCAGTTCGGGAAGCGGCCCAGGGGGTCATGGATACCAGAGCGAGTATGGGAGCCCTCTTTGGCCTCCGTATTCAGCGGCGCAGGGATGGAGTACATTTTTCTGGATGATCGTCACTTTCTGAGTGCTGGCTTGCGGGGCGATAAACTCTACCGTCCCTGCATTACCGAGGATCAGGGGAAAATGGTAACGGTCCTCCCCTTAACTTCAAGGTTGAACAGGGGTATCCCCTTTGCCCGGCCGGAAGAAGTGTACGGGAAGATTGGCGAAATAGCCGCTTCAGGGGATCACGAAGTGGTTTCCATCATGATAGACGCAGATATGTTGGGCTATGTTCCCGGCACAGAAGGTGTTTGTCTGGCCGGGGGGTGGATGGATCGTTTTTTGACCCTCATTGATGAGAATAGAAATATTGCCATCCCGGTTTTACCGGGACAGTTCGTCAAGACCCTTGATAGTTTGGAAAAGGTCTATTTCCCCTGTACCGCCTATGAGGAGATGATGCAATGGCCTCTTTCACCGGAGCAGCAGATCGATCTCGAATCCTTGAAAAGTAGAACTGAAAATGAAGAGAGATCGGCCTATGTAAATGGTGGATACTTTCGGCAGTTTTTGACCCGGTATCCTGAAAGTAACTATCTCTATGCCCGAATGATGCACACCTATGTTCTGGTAAATCAGGTACAACGGGATAGATCAAGAAAGAAAAATGCCCGGGAGGAGAGTTGGAGAGGTCAGTGCAATGCTCCTTACTGGCATGGAAGATACAATGGGGTATATGACAACCATTTGCGGAAAGCTGCCTATCGCAGTTTAATCACCGCAGAGAAGATAACCAGGGAACGGGGCATTTTTACCACAGCGATCAATGCGGTGGATATCGATTTTGATGGTGCTGATGAGTTTATCTATCAAGGGCAAAATATTAATGCCTATGTCCATCGAAACGGTGGTATGCTTTTTGAACTGGATTATCTAGTAACTGCCTGGAACTACCTTGATACAATGTCCAGACATAAAGAGCGGTATCACGACAGCGAAGATATTCTATCCGGGATAGACCGCTACCCTAGGCGGGCTTTTATGGATCATTTCTTTGATGCCCAGATGAACTTTTCAGCTTTGAAACGGTGTGATTACCAAGCCTTTATGGATTTTACGAAAGAGCGCTACCAGCTTCAGGAATTGGATCGGGAGCATAAAAAACTGATCCTCACTTGCAGGCAAAGTGTAAAAAGGGAGGGGGGGGACTACGATCTGTTTTTGAAGAAACAGTACAGTTTTTCCAAAAACAGTGTAGTGGTCGAATATCTTTTTGAAAACCGTGGCGAAACGGCTATTTCTACCATTTTTTCTCCAGAAATCAATGTTTCTTTGTATAGTAATAAAGGGCAGGATGCAGAGATTATCCTGGGTGATAAGGGAAAGGCGGATGAAAAAGCCCTTCTTGAAGGTATGGAGCGGGGGGGGGTAAAAGATTTTACCATTTATGATCTAAAAAACAACTCGGCCATTACGGTTACCCTTGATGGCCGTTATACCCTCTGGAGCTTTCCGGTTTACACCATAGCAGCTGGCTTGAGGGGTAAACGGCCGGTTTATCAATCCAATGCCTTTTTCCCCAGGAAGAAAGTAGAGCTTGGCAGCGGGGAAAGCATGAAAACAGTAATTCAGTTGAAGGTAGAAAAGGTCTGACGTCAATCGGCCAGCCTGCTTAGAATGATATCAATCCATTCCTGCGATTCATCGTAGAAAAAATCCCTGGAAAAGAGAAACTCCATAAACGCTTCCCGTAAACGATCCTGGAAGAAATAGGATTGCCCCATGTAGAAGTGTCCCCTCGCCTCTAAGGCCTTGCTTCTTCTTACTGCCAGGAAGTTGCCAAGCGCTTTTTCACTCCCCTGCCACTGCTGATCTTTGAAGGGACCGTTTACAATATCATAGAGGAGAATAGCTTCCGGGTCCTCCCCTGCAACCTTATCAAGGGGGAGAATTACCGTTTTCGGTTGGGTTAACAATTCGATTCCTGGCAGGGATGAGAGTAGCTTCCTCGCAGATAGAGAACTCTCTTCTGATAGTTGAGTGTAGGGTGGCAGGGTATATTTTTCATAATCCGATAGATAGTCACCGCTGCTTACTGCTTTTGGAAGGGTGAGGAAGGGAAGTGGCCGGATACGGCTGGACCGCTCCTCGCCGGTAAGGGCGGAATAGGAAGAGGGAAGCCGGATAGTGGCGGGTGAAGTGGTACTGTTATCTCCGGGGCTGATGGAAATAATGCCTTTGGCTTTCAGTTCGCTATCTATGACAGCGTAATAATAATCCAATCCTGGCAGGGGAAAGTCGGTAACCGTACCGCCTGAGCTGTTCAATGAGGCGATCTGGTTAGCCTCTCTGAGGCTTGTTTCATCAAGGATCGGGGCGGTGCTTCGATAGACAAGAATTGGTCGGTTAATCTTACTGCTTTCATAGGAGAGATATACCAGTTCTCCAGAAACACGATGCTTTAGATTGCTAATCTTTGTCGCCCGTTCTTCAATCCCCGCAACGGTATCGATGGAAACGGATTCAGAGCTTATGTTTCGATAGGGTATGTAAAGCCGATATTCCTGCCCGGTTTGATCCACCCCTAACACTGCATAATATGAAGGTTCTGTGGAATCGGGAGAATAACTGAAGCTTTCAAGTCCGGATGCAACAGTTCCAATCAATAGATCATCTACTTCTCCATTCCTGGAAAAAGGATCAGCGCTTCGATAAATCCGGTACAGGGGGATAGCATCGGGGGAATCATTCCAGCTTAGTACTACCCGATTCACATCTGCAACAACTTCAAGGTTTGAGACAAAGGGTGCATACACCTCCCGTTTCTCCTGGGAAATGAGCAGGCTTGTCACACATATGAATATTCCAAAGAAAAAGATCAAACGTTTCATACTACTCTATCGGCAAAAAAGCGGTAGGGTTTGACACAAAAAGAGGATAGAAATAGACTATACCCATGTTCGTAGCAATTTCATATGACCTATCAGATGATGATAAAAAGCGGGGGATGGAGTCACTTCTCCGGGAATATGGATTTGAGAAGCGGCATGAGGGGTTCTGGGAATCGTTTAAAATGAAAGAGCGTTACCTTTCAAGGTTAAAACGTGATATTGACCGTATCACCGATTCCTATGATAGCATAAGATTGGTACAATACCCACTAGACAATGACTTGGTGGTAACGAGTCTGCAGAATAAACGGTGGAAGCGAACCACCGTTCGCAAATAGCTTACAGAGTAGGGAGAAACAGTAATGTTAAGTGAAATTGAAGCACCGATTCTCTCCTTGAAAGAGGAAATTTATGAATCCTGGAGGCAACTTTGACTCCGATTCAATTGAACGTAAGATAAAGGCTCTTGAACAAGAGAGTGGTGAGGCCGGTTTCTGGGATGACCGGGAGAACGCAGAGAAAAAACTTGGGGATTTAAAGAAATTACACCGCCGTTATGATCCCTGGAAAGAGCTGCTGAGCAAGTTTGATGACCTTGATACTCTTTTGGAACTTTCAATGGAGGAGAAAGATGAGACTCAAGCGGCGGAGCTGGAAAAGCAGCTTAAAAAGATCAGGAAACGGTACGAAGAACTTCATCTGCTGGAGTTGTTCCAGGGAGATTTTGATGATGGGAACGCTTTTTTGACCATCCATTCCGGTGCTGGAGGGACAGAAGCTTGCGACTGGACTACTATGCTCCTGAGAATGTATAGTCGATGGGCGGAAAATCGCAATTTTACCTTGGAAACCCTGGATTTACAGGAGGCAGAAGGGGGAGTGAAATCGGTTACCCTGCAGGTTAATGGAGACTATGCCTTTGGATACCTGAAAAGTGAAATCGGTGTTCATCGTCTTGTCCGAATGTCTCCCTTTGATTCGAGCGGAAGAAGGCACACCTCCTTTGCTTCAGTCTATCTCTCTCCGGTTATCGAAGATGATATAGAGGTCGATATTAAAACCGATGAGATTCGGGTGGATACATACCGGGCTCAGGGGGCAGGGGGGCAACATGTTAACACCACCGATTCGGCGGTCCGGATAACCCATATACCCACTAATATTGTTGTGCAGTGCCAGAACGAGCGTAGTCAGCATAAAAATCGGGATATGGCGATGAAAATGCTCCGTTCCAAGCTCTATGAATGGTATAAAGAGGAACAGGAAAAGGAGCAGCAGAAGCATGCCCAGGAAAAGAAGGATATCTCCTGGGGGAGTCAGATCCGTTCCTATGTGTTTCAACCCTATACCATGGTGAAAGATCACCGAACAAAACATGAGGTAGGCAATGTTCAGGCTGTTATGGATGGTGATATCGACCAATTTATCATCTCATATCTTAACTGGTTGAATGCGGAGTAATTGATGGGAAAACGGCTTCTTCTTGTGGATGATCTACAGTTCATGCGAACAGTGCTCAGGGAGATCTTGGAAGGATCCGGTTTGACAATCTGCGGTGAAGCTGTGAATGGTAAAGAGGCGGTGGAACAGTATCAGGCCTTAAAGCCGGATGGGGTGATTCTCGATATAACGATGCCGGTGATGAACGGGATTGATGCTTTAGGCAGAATCAGAAAAATTGATAGAGATGCGACCATCATTATGTGCTCTGCCATGGGGCAGGAATCGATGATTCTAAAGGCCATACAGTTCGGGGCCAAAGATTTTGTGGTTAAGCCCTTCAGCCGGAATCGAATTGTTTCAGCGGTTAAGAAGGCTTTGAAGGTTCCGGAGGATGCGTGAAAAAGCACTTATCCGAAAGGGTTTTGCTGTGCCTGATAGCATATACCCTCTTTTTTATCTCATCTCCCCTCTTCTCCGCCGGAAAGGGTGAAACGGTTCCAGCTGTAAAGGATCCTGAAAAGGATTGGATTCTTTACATTGGACCAATACAGGCTGAAGCAGCAGATGAAGATCTTGAAAAGATTGCAGAACAATTCAGGATAGCATTACACAGTTCCATGAAGCACCTCGATTATCACCATTTCAACGTGGATGAAAAGAGGGAGTACGAGAAATTTTTGTATGATAATGCTCTAAGTCAACTGAGAAAGGAGCTATCAAAACTCTACTGGGAACAGGATAGACTTTTCCTCAATGGAAAAGAGGAGAGACTAAAAAGTCTTGAAGATAAGATAGGCTCTATTCGAAGAAGGATTGCGGAAAGCAGCTATCCCGTTCTACCGGATAAGAAGGCAATCGCAATTCGGGAGGAGAAAGATCGTGAATCCTTTCTCTCCCTGCTGGAAAAAAAGGGGGCTGGGGGTTTCCTGGATCTCTCCATCCGCCCCTCTGTAAACTCCTACATTGTGGAAGGCAATCTTTATCTTCCCTTTTTTCCCAATGAGCATCAATCGCTAAGGGTACGCTTTAAACCTGAACAGATCGAATCAGCAGCTTCAGAGCTTGTATCACAGATGAATAAGCGCTTGCTGGGTAGGCCCTGGGCTTCGCTTACCCTTCCCGGGCAGCCCCTGGCACTTACTCTCTATGAAGGGAAAGAGAGATTATCCCCGAAAGAGTGCTTAAGACTTTTCCCCGGTTATTACAAGTTTATCGTATCCGCCCCCGGTTATTATCCTGAGAGCTTGGAGCTCTTTCTCCTTCCTGGGGAGAATCGGATGATCAACGTCACCATGAAAGAGAAGCCATCTCTTGCATGGATGATTAGCTCAAAAGATCCGGAAGGGATAGATATCTATCTTGATGGAGAGTATATGGGAAGGACTCCAATACAAGTGGAAACAAATACTCTTCCAGGGATGGTGAGAGGAGAGCAGGAGCATTACCTGGGCCAGGAGTTGATCATTAGCGATAAGAAGGCAGAAGCGGAGGCTTTCTCCTTCCAGTTACTTCCCGACGGTTACGACCGGGAGGATCTTCTTCACAATGACCGGAAACAGTTTTACAACAGATTTGGCCTCTTTCTTCTTTCCCTGCCGGTTACGATGGTCAGTTATGGGAACAGTATTGCCTATGCATCAGCAGCAAATACAATCCCGGATGAGGAGCTGATTCATTCAAACAACCTGTGGTACACTGCCTATCTGGGTGGGCTTTTTCTCAATGTCATGTTTGGTGTTGATATGATTGTTCAGTTGGTGAATTACCTTGATCGGTATGAGAGATTTCATAGGATAGAAAGGAGATAGTGGATGGCCTTGAGTTTAGGGAAGAGATTAAAGTCCCTTTTTTCCTCAAAAAGAGAACTTGACGAAGCTTTTTATGAAGAGCTTGAGGATATGCTGATTGAAAGTGATCTGGGAGCAAAAACCGCCATGGAGCTGGTCGATGCCCTGGAGACAGCCAGGGAGACTCGCAAAATGGACCGGGATAGCATCCTGAAATACCTGCACGATAAGCTTTCCCCCTTGGTGAAAGGGTATCCCATGGAGAGTGGCAATAATGAGCTGAGACTGTATCTTCTTCTTGGAGTAAATGGAGTTGGTAAAACCACGAGCATCGCCAAACTGGCCCGTTGGTTTGAGAAAAACGAGGGAAAAAAACCGCTCCTTGCCGCTGGTGACACCTTTCGTGCCGCTGCAATAGATCAGCTACAGGTACATGGGAAGCGGTTGGACTGCAGAGTTATTAGTCAACAGCCCGGCGCAGATCCGGGTGCGGTCATTTACGATGCCCTGGAAAGTGCGGTAAACCGGGGAGAAGAGATTGTCCTGGCAGATACGGCGGGGAGAATGCATAACAAGAAGAACCTTGTAAGAGAGCTGGAAAAGATCCACAAGATTGTCTCTGCAAAGGTGGAGAGCCAGGCGTATAAAAAGCTCCTGGTGCTGGATGCGACTACCGGACAAAACGCCCTCAGACAAGCTGAACTTTTTCATGAGGCTGTCGGTATCGACGCAATCATCCTTGCGAAAATGGATAGTGCGGCAAAGGGGGGAATTATTATTCCTATTCAGCGGGATTTGGGGATTCCTGTGGCCTTTATCGGTACAGGTGAGGGGTATGATGATCTTCAACCTTTCGATGGACCTTCCTTTCTCAATGCCCTTCTTGGAAGGGATTGAAAGGGATGAAAAAAGCGATCGCCATCAGCTATCTAATGCTCCTCTTGACTCTCCCATTGACCAGCCTCTACGCCTTTGGCCCTCCCGGGATGGCCAAGCCGGGGGTTTACCGCAGTAATGCAGCTGGCCTCCCTCTTGAAAAGATTGGAGAGCTTGAAGATCGAAAGCTGGAGGGGGAGAAAGGGGAGGAGAGTGAGAAAGGGGAGTGGCTCCTGGTGGTGAAACAAAATGAGAAAGAGATGGAAGAAACATTGTTTTATAATCAAGAGCCTCTATCCTCCCGGCTCCATCTTTTCAGGGATGGTGAAAGGGTGATCAAAGAGTACGATCGGGGGAAGCTGATTGAAGAGATCCGTTATAGCGATGAAGATTCTGCTATCCCTATGCCGGGAGGAGATCAAAATGAGGTGTTTCGTTACAGTAATGGGGGAAGCTTGATCGCCGTTACCGATGAAGAGCAACATATGCTTTTTGCCAATGATCTTTGGGGAATAGTGAGAAACCAGAACAGTGAAGGGAGTTTCTTTTTGACAAAGGGTGATGAAGAAATCTTTCACTTCTGGAAAGAGTCCGAGCTGCTTCGAACGGAGCGGTCAACTGTTCAAGCTGATAATGGTTGGAGAGAAGAGAGTGTCAGCGATGGAAGAGGGGAAATCATCAGGCTTTATGATAAGGAGAATCGGATCAGAACGGTCCGGACCAGGGGGAACCTGGGCTATTCACTTCATGAATACCGTTACCCCTCGCCGAAAAGACTTGTAATTACCTACCGGTCCAGGGGTATAGATGAAGAAAGCAGCATCTGGAAGAGCCTTGATGGAGAAGTGGAACGAGTAATAGTGCAAAGAGATGGTGAGACCTTTGCGGAAATTGAAGAGCTTGACGGAACCTTTCTACACACCATATATGATGATGGAGAAAAGGCTTATCAGGAGTCGATCAAAGATAAGGAGTTGAAAGGGTTGGGGAACACCTACCCCTCCCTCTCTATGGAAGGTGCTTTGTGGTAAAGAAAAAGTGGATCGTTTTTGTTGCCGGTAGATTTCTGAAGGCGAAAAAAAGAAGAGGAGGGGTGAATCCCTCTTTCTTCTCCATCATCGGCTTGACGGTAGGTGTCCTCACCTTGATATCTGTGTTAGCGGTGATGAATGGATTTCAGCTAGGGTTTATTGAGGATATCCTGGAGATAGGATCGTATCACGTCCGGATTATCCCAGGGGAAGATGAAGCTATTGCTCCCCTGGTTGAGGATCTTTCCGGGCTGGAAGGGGTGGGAGCGGCTGTCCCGTTTGTTGATATTCAAACCATGGTAGAGAGTTCCTTCTCTTCCATGAACGGGTGTAATATCAGGGGTGCCGATCGAAGGAGAATGGTTTCCGATCCAGGATGGCTCAGCCAGGTGGAGGTGAAGGAGGAGGTCTCTTTCACCGGAGAGGGAGGGGGACTTGAGAATCCTGAAGAGGGAACTGTATGGATCGGGAATGTCCTGGCCTCTTCCATCGGTGTATCAGCGGGGGATCAGGTTTCATTTTTATCAATGGCTGGTGATTCTTTTTCCGGGCTAAGACCGAAAAAGGTTGAACTATCGGTTTCTCTTGTTTTAAGCACCGGTTATTATGAGTACGATTCAGCTTTTGTTTTTGCCAGTCTGGATGATATTGAAACTATCTCAGATGGAAAGGAGAGGACCTTAATCGGTATCAAACTTCAGGACCGGTGGAGGGATCGTCAATTTATTGAAAAACTGGAGAGCTTTATAGAATCCGGAGCGATAGAAGAGGTGATTTCCTGGAGAAGTTTCAATAAAGCTTTCTTTGGTGCTTTGAGAATGGAGAAGCTGGCGATGATTCTTATCCTGGGAGTTATTTTTCTTGTGGTCGGAGTAAACATCAAGCACTCTCTTGAGCGTTCTGTATGGGAAAAGCGAAGAGCTATCGGGCTCTTACGCTCTATTGGTGCCACCCCGAAAGATATACGAAAGGTGTTCCTGATTGATGGTCTCTTGATAGGCTTGCTTGGCGGAGGAACAGGATTGCTCCTCGGTTTGGGAATTGCCAATAACATCAACGAGCTCTTTTCCCTGGTTGAAGGGGTGATAAATGGATCCATGGCTCTCTTAAACCTTATCATCTCCCCTTTTGCGGGGCCGGGACACGCTAACTTTGCAATATTCTCCTCTTCCTACTTCTACATGCAGGAAGTTCCAAGCAGGGTTATGTTCCATGAAGCGTACCTGATATTCCTGTTCGCCCTTTTTTCGAGCATTGCAGCTGCCTGGGCTGCGTCAAGAAGGGTAGATGATTTTGATCCAGCGGAGATACTACGATATGAATAATAACCAGCACGCAGATAAAGAAGCAGTAATCAGGGTAGCGGATCTTTCGAAGACCTTTCGGTCCGGTCCGGAGTTACTGACTGTTTTTAAAGATGTAACGATGGATATTTTCCCTTCCAGCATGATCACCCTGACCGGGGAAAGTGGGAGCGGGAAGAGCACTTTTTTGAATATTATCGGGGGACTTGACAGACCAAGCTCCGGCTCGGTCCATGCAGGAACCCTGAAGGTCTCCGAGATGGAAGAGAAGGGCCTTACCGAGTATCGGATGAGGATGGTTGGTTTTGTATTTCAATTCCACTATCTTTTGAAAGAGTTTACTGCCCTGGAGAACATAATGTTGCCTGCTTATCTTTCGGGGCTAAAGAAATCGCTTGCCCAGGAGAAGGCCCAGTACCTTATTGAACAGGTTGGTCTGGAGGAGAGAAGCCACCACTACCCCAGCCAGATGAGCGGTGGGGAACAGCAGCGGGTTGCAGTGGCAAGATCGATGATCAACGATCCAGAGGTTATTTTGGCAGATGAGCCTACAGGGAATCTTGATGAGAAAAACAGTGAAATGGTATTTGAGCTCCTTGCCGGTATTGTGAAACAAGAGGGAAAAACCCTCTTGCTGGTGACCCATAATGAACATCTTGCAGCAGAGGGTGAAATCAGATATGTCTTGAAGGGGCAGAAGCTTCACCTTGGAGAACAGGTGTAACGGGATGACCAATACTATCTTCAGTTCATGGCGCCTTTTAACTGGTCCCGGGGGGTCCATAAGGAGAAAACGGCACACCCTGGGCGCTATTTTGGGGATAGCATTTTCCCTGGTTCCCCTTATAACCGTTCAGCATGTTGCTTCCGGGATGATAGAGGGAATTTCTCGTCGTTTTCTGGAGATCGGAACCTTTCATCTTCAGGTTCGCCCCTATCTGGATGAGATTGAGTTTGATATGGAAGAAAGTGCAAGCTCCCTGGAGAAGCATCCCTCTACAGAGATCGCTATTCCCCAGATTGAGGGGATTGGGATAGCCTATTCACCCCATGGAAGAACAGGTGTCTCAATCCGTGCCCTTCCCTCCGACTGGCTTGATCGGGACAGGGGAGCTGATACCTATCTGGAATGGCTTGCTGGAAGCTATGATCTGGAAGAGGCTGATTCTGTTTTGGTAAGTAAAGAAGCAGCTGTGAAAATGGAAGTTGGGCTGGGGGATCAGATAACCATTCTTACCGCCTACAAGGTGGGAGATAGAGGAACCGTGATGAAACCAAGCAGGTTCACCGTTCGGGGAGTTTTTTCTACCGGTTATTACGAACTGGACGCCCTGACGCTCTATATCCCCTTTGAAAGGGGAAAGAGCCTTTTCAAGGAGCCCTGGAGTAGAAGTATCGGGATAAAAGTGGAAGATCCCTATGAGGGATTGGGAGCGGTGAAGGAGCGTTTGCAGGAATCCTTTGATGTTGGCTGGAGAGTCTACACCTGGTACGACATGCATAGACCGATGTTTGAAAGTTTTAAGACAACAAAAAACTTGCTGGTTTTTATTATGGTCTTGATTGTTATTGTTGCGTCTGTGAGTATAACCTCTGCAATTGTGATGATGGTTCTTGAACATGAAGCTGAGATTGCCATGCTGAAAAGTACGGGAGTAGCTACAAGGGTTATCGAGAGGATCTATCTTGGGGCTGGTATGTTTATTGGTATTGCTGGGACGCTTCTTGGGACTGTTTTGGGCTTAATGATCTGTTTGCATATTAACGACATTATTCAAGGCATTGAATTGATGCTGGGGTTTTTCTCCGGAGCGGGAATTGGTAGTGATGGAAGCCTGACCCTCTTTAATAGCGACTATTATCTGGAAACGATTCCGGTAAGTATCGGCTTTAAGGATCTCTTTTTCTCTGCCTTCTTCGCCCTCTTCTTTTCCTTCCTCGGTTCCTGGTTACCCGCAAGAAGAGCGGGGCGATTGAAACCCCTCGACATCCTTCGCCGCCATTAGGTAGAATGAAGCTATGAAACGTTGCGATATGTGTGGAAATCACGATGCTCTTATCCATGTTCAGCAGATTATCAATGGTGAAGTGAGGGAAATCAATCTCTGTAGTAGCTGTGCAGAGATGAAGGGGCTGGGAGATATAAAGAGAATGGATGGATTATCCTTATCCGAACTACTTGGAAAGATAGCTGGTACTGTGTTTGAGACGGAAGAGAAGGAAAGTGGGAGATCTATCCATGTATCCTGTTCTGGATGCGGCAGGGGGATACGAGAAATAATCGAGAGTAACGAGATGGGGTGTCCAGAGTGCTATAACAGTTTCCACTCCACCATCGAGGGGAGTGTGAGAGATGCTTACGACGGAACAATTCCATCCAGACTTGAAGGGATAAAAAACCTGCTTCTGGATAGAAAGAGCCTGCAGGAGGAATTGAACCATGCTCTTGAAGAGGAAGAGTACGAAAAAGCAGCACTATTACGGGACGAGATAGAAAAGATTGAACATGGAACACGATGATACTATTGTACTTTTTACCAGCGCTGAATTAAGAAGAAATATCTCGGAATACCCCTTTATGTCCCAGATAAGCGGTGAAGATCTGCTTAAGCTAAAAACCGTATTGCAAAAGAGCGTTGCGGATTTAGGGATCACCCTCGAAACAGCTTCTCTTTCTGCCAGAAAATTGGGAGATCTCAGGAACAGAAGAGTTCTGCAGCCCGGGGATGGGAATAGTAGTGCTTCCATCACCTTCGATCATGACGCTTTTCGTTGGGTCTTGACCACGGCGGAGGAGCATATCCAGTTTTTTGGAAGAACCCGGGGCGCCGATCTTGAAAAATCGCATCAAAAGGCCCTCGCTTGGGAGAAGGTTTTGGAAAAGGAGCTAAATTTCGCTTTTTCTTTTGATATGGGATACCTTTTACGCAGAGTTGATGAAACCGGAACCGCACTTTTCTTTGAGGCGATGCTATATCTACCCGGAATTTGTCAGGAAGAGGATAAAGAACCTATTTTTCGAACCATTATGGAACAGGGTTTTGAGATTGAAGCCTTTACCGGAGGACGGGAAGCTGATGAAAGTGAACTGTTTTTACTGAAAAACAGCCTTGATCTGAGGATGAATGAGAAAGAACAGCTTAATGTATTTGCACAACTGCTGGTTTTGATAGTACATTATGAGAGGAAGGCTCGTAAAAACTTATTGAGCCGGGGTGAGCTCTCCCTTAAAGATAGGGTTTTTCGTGCCTGGAGCCTTATTGCCGGGGCTGAAATGATGAGCTGGGAAGAGAGTCTCGAAACTTCACTTTCTCTCTACTTAGGGGCCTATTATGGGCTTACCCAGGAAAAGGGAGATGAACTGTATCAACTCCTGTGGAGACCTGTTATTTTCGATGAGGAAGATGCTTCTGGCGATGAACGAGATCAGTTAAGGGCAGATAGCATCAGAAGAACACTCGGTATTAAGAGAATTATTGGAGGGGAGAATGTTTAAGGGCTTAACACAACGCGCCCAGAGAATATTGACTATCTACGCACAGGAAGAGGCAAAACGGTTTCATTCCGACCAGCTGCTGCCTGAACATATTATTTTGGCTCTTTTAAAAGATGGTGATGGTTTAGGTTATAAAGCGCTCCAGGTTATTGGAATAGATCCCAATGATCTGCAGAATGAGATAGAAAAGAGTATTCCCAGAAAGCATGCAGGTTTCATATTGGGAGATGTCCCTCCCAGTCACCGGGGGAAAAAACTCCTGGAAGATTCTGCGGAGGAAGCACGATCGCTGGGGCATGAGTATATTGGTACAGAACATCTGATCCTTTCTGCGGTTAAGGAGTCAGGCAGTGTTGTCCAACGTTTTTTGTCTAAGAACGAGATAAGTGCAGATGCTCTTAGGGAAGCGATTGTTGATCTTCGGGGGAGTAATCCTTCCCGGGGTGAGAAAGAGAAACGCAGTGTAGGTACCGGCGGGGAGCCAATCAGCTCTTCTACCGGAGGGAAGAAGCGTGGATCTGCCGGCCAGGGTAAGAAACAGACCCCAACCCTGGATGAGTTTTCCAGGGATCTTACCGCCCTGGCTGGCCAGCGGAAGCTGGATCCGGTTATCGGAAGGGATTTTGAAACCCAGAGGGTTATTCAGATACTTGCCAGGAGAACAAAGAATAATCCAGTACTCATTGGGGAACCCGGAGTAGGTAAGACCGCCATTGTCGAAGGGCTTGCCCAGATGATTGAGGATGGGAGCGCTCCGGAAGTGCTTTCGGGAAAACGGGTGCTCACCCTCGATCTTGCCTCCCTGATAGCTGGAACAAAATATCGGGGGGAGTTTGAGGAACGGCTGAAACGGGTAATGAAGGAGATTCAGGGCACTGGGAATGTGATTCTCTTCATTGATGAACTTCACACCATCATCGGTGCCGGGGGTGCCGAGGGTGCTATAGATGCCTCCAATATGCTCAAACCTGCCTTAAGCCGGGGAGAACTCCAGTGTGTCGGGGCGACAACCATGAATGAGTACCGGAAATACATTGAGAAGGATGCCGCCCTGGAGAGGAGATTCCAAACCATCTTTGTCGAGGAACCTTCGGTAGATGAGACAGTAGAAATATTGTCCGGGATCAAAGATCGGTATGAAGAGCATCACAATGTTCGTTATTCCAAAGCTTCTATAGAGGCTGCGGCTGGCCTCTCCTACCGCTATATCAGTGATCGGTTTTTACCAGATAAGGCAATTGACTTAATGGATGAGGCTGGAAGCTATAAACGCATAAATAATACTGTCAGGCCGAAAGAACTGGTAAGTCTGGAAGAGGAGATCGAAGAGTTTACCCGGCAGAAAATTGCCCTGGTAAATAATCAGAATTATGAAAAAGCTGCTGCTGTCCGGGATGATGTACGGAGGCTGAAAGCAAAGGCTGAAGAGATGCAGAAGCGGTGGCGGGATGGTATGAAAATGGAAAAAAGCAGTATAGATGTTGAAGACATCCAACGAATTATTTCCAAGATTACCGGTATCCCTCTGGAACGGATTGTTCAAAGTGAGTCTGAAAAATTGCTCAAGATTGAGGACGCTCTTCATAAGACGGTGATTGGCCAGGAAGAGGCGATAAAGGCGATTTCAGGGAGTATTCGCCGATCCAGAACCGGGCTGAGTAATCCTAGTCGCCCCCTGGGTTCTTTCATTTTTCTGGGACCCACGGGGGTGGGTAAATCACTACTTGCAAAAACGTTGGCCCGTTTTATGTTTGGAGATGAGGAAGCTCTTATAAGGGTTGATATGTCGGACTACATGGAGAAGCACAATGTGAGTCGTTTGGTTGGAGCTCCCCCTGGATATGTTGGTTATGAAGAGGGGGGGATTCTTACCGAGAAAATTCGGAGAAGACCCTACAGTGTAATACTCCTGGATGAGATCGAAAAGGCCCATCCCGATGTATTCAACCTGCTCCTCCAGGTTCTGGAGGAGGGAGAGCTCCATGATAACCTGGGCCACAAGGTGAGTTTCAAGAATACTGTTCTCATCATGACCAGTAATGCCGGTGCCCGGGAGATCAGCAGGGACGGGGCCCTAGGATTTCAGGCGGAAGATGGGGTACTTCCCCATTCAGAGATTCACGCCTCTGCAATGAATGAATTGAAGCGCAGTTTCAGGCCTGAATTTATCAACAGGGTTGACGAAATTGTGGTGTTCACCAGCTTGAAGCGTAGTGAAGTTAAGCAAATTCTGGAAATAATGCTTTCAGAGATCTCCTTACGACTGCTGGAAATGAACATAATACTGGAAGTGAAACAGAGCGCAAAGGAATACTTTATTGATAAGGGCTACGATGTGAAATATGGAGCCAGACCGCTGCGAAGGGTTCTTCTGAAGGAGCTGGAAGATCCACTTTCCATGGAAATGCTAAAGGGGCGCTGTGTTTCCGGAAGCCGGGTTGTTCTGGGTATCCGAAAGGATAGATTACATTTTACCATAAAGAAACCTGAGAAGGTTACGGAGCATGCCCATATCGGCGATCGTTGATGGCGGCTGAACAGGGCTATTTTCCATTTGCATCTCCCCGTCTTGGAGAACGGTATATTTGGGAGGCTGACTGGATTGCCTTTGATTTTGAAACAACTGGTCTGGATCCTGTAAGAGACCGGATAGTAGAGATAGGGGCGGTTCTCTACAGAAAAGGAAAGTATGAAGATGCTTTTCATACCCTGGTAAATCCGGAACGCCCCATTCCTTATGGAGCAAAAAGAATCCATGGGATAGGAGATGAAGAGGTCGCAGGTGCACCTTCTCTTGAACTTGCCCTTCCTCCTTTTCTTGATCTTCTGCAGGATCGGCTGATCATTGCTCACAATCTGCCCTTTGATTACAGCTTTCTGGAGAGTGCTGTAAGTCGCATTGGCTTGGAGATTGAGAGCTCAGCTCTTTTTGCTGATACTCTCACCTTTGCCAGAGCCGTATATCCGGGAAGAAAAGGCTACTCTTTATCAAAGCTTTGTGAATCCCTTTCCATTGATCAGGGTGAAGCTCATCGGGCAGTTTCAGATGCTTCTGCCTGCATGAATCTTTTTATTCATCTTTTAGAAACAAGCGAAGATAGCATCATGATAACAAAAGAGAGAAAAAGTGTTGATTCTATCATACAATATTCCAGGAGCAGGATAAGAAAACTATGAATCTTGAATGTTTTGTACTTGGCACCGGGGGGATGATGCCCCTGCCTGATAGGCATCTAACCTCGGTCTTGCTTAGAAGAGATGGAGATCTCTTTCTCTTCGATTGCGGTGAAGGTACCCAGGTCTCTTTACGAAAACTGAATCTACGGTGGAAGAAAATTTCTACCATATTTATCAGTCACACCCATGCGGATCATGTTACCGGATTACCTGGAATAATGATGCTTTCCAGCCAGGTCGACAGAGACGAGCCTTTGACAATCATCGGCCCTCCAAAGATTGCAGAGTACGTAGAGGCATCAAGAAAAGTGCTTGATATGTATATCAACTATGAGGTGATTGTCAAAGAGATCCATGCTCCGGGAGAAGTGTTTTCTGGTGATGGATACCGGGTCTTTGCATTTAAACTGGATCATACAAAACCCTGCCTCGGGTATTCCCTGGTGGAAGATCTACGTCCCGGGGTTTTCCATCCTGAGGCTGCAACTTCACTTGGGGTACCAAAGGGTCCCCTGTGGGCGGCTCTGCAGAGGGGAGAGAGGGTTACTCTTGATAGTGGCGATTGTGTTGAACCGGATGCAGTGATGGGAGAACAACGGTCAGGAAGAAAGTTCAGCTACGTCACTGATACACGATATCTGTCAACCATTGCGGAGAGTGTCAAGGATTCGGATCTCTTTATTTGTGAAGGGATGTTCATGGAGGAGCTTGCCGAAAGTGCAGATGAGAAGCGGCATCTGACAGCAAGACAGGCTGCTACCATTGCTCATGATGCCGGGGGAATAGAAAAGATGGGCTTAATACACTACAGTCCTCGGTACACCAGAAGAGATTTAAGGAAAATGGTAGAAGAAGCGCGGACTATTTTCCCCGCTACCTTCCTTACCCGGGACCAGCAGTTGCTGGAAATACCCCATAAAGAGTAGGGGGGAAGGATAATCCCTCTACTGCTTTTCTCTTTTGGCAGCCAGATAATTCCGGAATTTACCAGGGTCTGGTTTGAAGCCAATAATATTGGTTTCCGGATCTTTTTCTGCCCTGGAGAGGGCAGCTGTGGCCTCTTTTATCAGGATCGAAGCATCTACTAATCTACCGCTTCTACTGCTCAGACCGGCAGTGGCTCCACCCCTGCAGCGATCTTTAGAGAGATCGGCATCATTCAGAAACTCCTTAACCAGATCAATGGATACCATCAGATCGGTGTCAGGTAAAATGACCGCAAAGGCTTTCACGCCCTTCAGGGTATACTCAAAGACTAAATCTCCCATAGTAAAAACCCGTTTCAACTTTTTTGCCATCTGGGAATAAACAGATGGATCTTTGAAGTTGGGACAGTAGATCAGGGTGAATGATAGCTCCTGTTCCGACTGAGCAGATCGCTTTAACTCATTTGTGAGCCGTTCGTTCAGGAAGGATTCCCAGGATAAACCGGTCTCTGGGGAGTAGGGAGTAAATGGTGCGTCCATCCTGGTCTCTTTATGATCAATAGCCTTTTTAGCTGTAACTACCTTTTCCTGACTCCCTTTAGAGGAGGCTCCAAAAATAAGAAAGATGAGCAGCAGCGCAAAAAGAAAGAGAGCAGGGAAGAGGGGCTTCAGGATGAAAAAAAGCTCATCCCTGTTGATTCTTTGATAGAACGCTCCGGCTGTTATGGGTCCTTTATCGCTTCCTGACGTCATGGTGAGGGATAAGAGATTTCCAGATTCCGCTATCTTCTCTATATCGGAAATATGAAGCTTATCAGGCTCAGGTAATACCCTTTTTAAACTCCTGTCATTAAGAAAGATATAGTGCATGTAGCCGTCAGGACTGGAAATGTAGAGCAGGGCGGTCTCTTTCTGTGATTGTGCAGATGGTCTGAGAAAAGCAGCCAACTCTTTTGGGGAGAGGTCTGAAGAGCGATATGCCGAAAAGGCTCTCCCGCTGAACACAGAAAAATGTTCCTCCAATACCTTCTGGTTCCTGGTATATGAGATAAATATGGAAAAAAGAAGGTATCCAAGGAAGAAAAGGAGAACTAAGCCTGCAATGATTATGCTTACCCTTTGCTTATTCATGAGCACAGTATAACAAAAAGATTTACGAATGTAACAGTTTTTTTTATCTTTATGGTATGGAAGATTCAATACGAAAACAGTTTCTCAGTGGCACCTGGTACCCTGCTGAAGCGGATGAGGTTTTTTCCACTATTAAAGAGTGGGAACGCACCTTTAGTGATCCTGGGCAAAATGCAATATCCTGTATTGTTCCCCACGCCGGTTGGGCTTATTCCGGACGGCTTGCCTGGAGCGGGGTGAGGAGACTGGCAATAGCCGGGGATGAAACCGTGGTTGTCATTGGTGGACACCTACCACAACATGGGGGAGTGCTCTACGCACCAGAAAAGTTCTATTCGACTCCCTTTGGCAAGCTGCTGGCGGATCTTGAACTTATAAAAGCTCTTCAGATAGAGATGAAGGAGGTCGGGATTCCTGTTGACCTTGATAAAGGGAGAGATAACACGGTTGAAGTGCAGCTTCCCCTTATTCACTATCGCTCCTCCAGAGTAAAAGCTGCTTGTCTCAGGGTTGCTTCGGGACCACAGGCAATAGCGTTAGGGTCATTCTTGCATAGCTATGCAGTAAAGGCGGAGAAAAAAATAATTGTTATTGGTTCCACAGACCTGACCCACTATGGTCCAGCCTTCCATTTCACCCCCCTTGGAGCTGCAAATATTGCTTATGAAAGGGTGAAAGATGAGTATGACGCCAAAATTATTGATGCTTTCAAAAACATGGATAGTGACAGGGCACTGAAACTGGCCAATAATGATCGATCTGCTTGCTCTGTGGGTGCTGCAGTTGCTGCAATCGAATTTGCCAAAGGCTGGAATTGCGAAAAGGGTGAAGTTATTGCGTATGGAAACAGTTATTCATTATCTCCCGGAACTTCCTTTGTAGGCTACGCTTCGCTGATATATGAAGCGTAGGTTTCACGAAATGCCTTAATAAAGGTTCGTGTCCACTCAGATGCTGCATTTATGATAGCCGCTCCGGGAAAAACCTGGCTGTCGTTGCCACTCTCTTTTCGAATTGCAGCAGCTGCAGGGAAAAGGGTGAGACATACAGCAGCCTGTTCTGGAGTAAGGCGGGAGCGGAAGATGGGAAATGAGTAGTCTGCCCGGGGCAGAGAGGCCAGAGCGCTATCGTAAGATTCTAGTAATGCTTCCCATCCGCTCGTGGAGCTACCGGCAGCAAAGAGGGTGCGGGAACCGTTGTCTGGAAAGGAAAACGGTTTTCTATCTTTAGGGGCTAGTACCTCACCATTATATGAGTAATGGAACAAATTAGCCTCTATGTTGGAACTGAGCCGACGTAACCGTTGATGATAGTTCAGCATGGGCCGGGTGGTATATGCAAAATCATCGTTTTCATCCCTCCTTGTAAGGGTATCATTGGAAAAGAGGAATGACATAAAGAGGTGTTCCTGGGGCGAGAGCCGGTTTGAACCACTGGAGAAATAGGGATAGAGATAGGTACCCCGAGAATAGGTTTTTCCTCGTGGATAGGAGAAGTCTGCTCCAAAAAGGTGTATTTCCCGGGCTCCAAGATGATCCGCAAGTGAAACTGCCGCATGCCCCACGTTTCCTCCTGAGGTATCAATAAAGGGGAAGCGGCGCCAGTTACTATTGATGTAACGGCTGAAGGGATGGCCACTGGTAAAATAGAAGGGTTTATCTGAAAGGGTGGCAAGAAAATGGGGACTTGCCAGATCCATGACCAAAGGAACATCTTTTGGATATCCCTTGAGGAAGTGGTGATAGGTAATTTGCTGACAATCTATGGAGATTACCATATCTGGTCGTATTCCCTTGCTTATCAGTAAGGGGAGACTGGTATCAGTTGCAATAAGGGTAATAGCTCTAGATCTTTTTTCGATTGTATCAAGATGCTGCTCTAATCCTGGTCCTGCAGCTGTTATATACGCTTTCCGTATTGAAGAGATGGTTGATATAGCTGACTGTGCGTTTGGAAGATTTTTAATGGTATTTTTAAACCATTGCTTGCCAAAGTAACTCTGGACGGAATAGTCGGCGCTGAAATTTTCTATGCTGCGTTGTATTTCATTCCGGACCTTCTCAAAATAGGGATCTCCTCTGCCTGCCCTGCTGCTTAAGGGGAGGTAGTGGAGGTTTCCGGAAACTGCAGGAATGTATTTTTCCAGTAGCGTTGTATGGATAGTCTCTTCATCTGCCTCTACAAGCCAAGAGACCCTGGAGTCAAGAATTATTTGAGTAAGATCAAAATGAGAAAAAACCATTTTTACATAGGAAAGAGACGCTTCAATAATCAGCATTCCAGAAATTAAATCATCTCCGAGGAACGGTTTAACATGGTATCCTCCTCCAAATCCTGCAAAGATCAAAAAACCTCTCTTTTTATGGTGCTGATAAAAGCGTATTCCCTCTTTCTCTGGATCAATTGTTGAGTGAACTGGACCAACATGCCCATTGTTCTTTGTCCAGGGGATAAGCATTCCCCGTTTTGAAGCTTTACAAAAATGGGTATCCTCAATCGAACTCCTTCCCAGGGCAATTGATAATTCCGGATCCCGGGAGGAGAGGGCCAGCATATTTCGTTCAAGAATCTTATCATTAATCATGGTCAAGCCTCTTTTCAAGGGCGGTACTCATCTCTTCAAACCTATCTTTTGATAATGGCTTACCATCACCAATTAAGAAGATTGCTCGCAGCAACCTTTTCTCTTCCAGAGAGAGCGATCCACTTCCTCTGGAAAGCAGACTATTGTAATCGATCCGGGATAAGCGTCTCAATAGGGCTATTCTGGAAAAGAAATTATCCAGAGAAGGGGCGGTACAATCTGACCGGTCTAAAGTGGTAATATGCATCTCGCTCTTTGGAAGATGTTCAGCCATCTCCACAAAAATCTCCCGGCTATAAGAAATAATGCCGCCAATTACATTCTCTTTTATGTCGGAAAACCGGAATAGGCGGTTGTGTGATAGGTGAGTTGAAAAAAAACGGCGATATATATCCAGATTACTTCCTGCTGGTCCGGAAAGTGCCCGTTTAAAGCGTATCGTTTCGATGCTTTCGGTTCTGCCAGTAGAGCTAAAAAAGCGGCTGTCGAAGGTGTGGGGTTTTACATGGCTCTGCAGATCCTTGTTTGATAGATCGAGCCCCACAAAAAAGATTGGCCCCGTACCCTTTGACAAAAAGAGATCAAGGGCGTTTGCTGCAACAGTCCCTCTTGCCGGAAGGAGTGGAAAAGGGGAGTCCAGGGAATCGATAGGAGAAAATGGTGAATCATCTTCTAAAAAGAAGCTCATACCGGAAAATCGGTTTTTCCAGGTCGGTGATAGATGTTGAAAAGCGGGAGATCCGGAGAGTGCTGAGATAAGAACTGGCCCGGCTATAGAGGGAGGGGAACTTGTTTTGGATAAATGAAAACGGGCCCAGTAACCTGGATCGGCATGAAGAATCATATCAGGAACAAGCCCCATCGCCTCAAGGGCCAGGATTGAAGAGGGAAGGGCACAGAGGAGAAATGCTTTTCGGAACTTTTTTATCAGAGGCAGGTAATCGTTCAATTCTGGGCCGCTGGCGGCTACTAAAACAGCTGATTCTTTAGTGGAGAAATCTACCAGAGGGGGGGATGAACTGTTGCTTTTTAACCATGAAAGGGAGTTCTTAAGCCATTTTCCGGAAAAGCCACGGACAGTGGCGTTGTTGGAGGCGAGAAAGGTGATTGCTTGGGAAGTTTCTTTCAATACAACGGAACTGACCTCTGGAGAGATATGTAGAGAAGCTTGCCAGGTAAAGATCGATACTGCATCGGCGTGGTGGTCAGGAATGGTGGAAATGAGAAAGTGATACAAAGTCAAAGGTTCATTCTGATAGAACCATTGATAGCAACTATTATCTTGAACCCGCTGGTCCAATCGGATCGAAATGAGGGGATGGAAGAAGAGTGGGATCAAGAAAGCATCAGGGAATTTGCGGTGCATTGCTTCGCAGATGTAACCTAAACCCTCACCAATGATTATTATCCATTTTGGATTATCTATTCCAGGTTGGAAAAGGGAAATTGACCGCTCTGCTTCACGAGAAGGATTGTATCGGGAATGAATGTATCTACCATCTTTACAAAGGGTAGGAGTTCCATCAGAAGCTGTTTCAACTCTCCAATCACCTATCATTACACCAGAGAAGGGAATAGTTCACTCAGAAGAGCCCCATCCTCAGGAGCTGTTTTACGTGAGATCTCTATTTGAGGGATTTCCTTTAACGAACCGAATCTGGAGCGAAGACTCAACATTGCTTGATGAATTAATGCTCCAGCTTTTGAGGGCGAAGTAGCTGGCATGATGAAAAGAACCTCTGTTTCAGAGAGTTGGATAAGGCGGATTACCTGAAGACTTTTCTGCAGCTGTGAAGCGGTGAAAGTAATCCCCCGATGCAAAAGGGAAAATGGATTTCCCTGGGGATGCTTATTCTTTAGGAAATCGAGCAAAGATGCGCAATTAACCAAGGCAGTACTCAGTTGCTTATGTTCATCCAGCATTTCCAAAAACAGTTTTTCCGCCTCTTCCATTGTCCATTGAATTGAAGATTTCTGATTATCAATACCAATGGAGGAATCAGCTAATGCGGATAGAAACTCCTGGGGAAAAGGTGGAACTGAGTGGAAAAGGGCCTCCGGACCGTGGCTTATTAGCATAAGGGCAGAAAGTAATCCCCCATGGAATCCGGGTATAATGAGAACTCTATCGAGAATAGAAAATTCCCTGGTTGAAAAATAGGGGCGAAGATCATGCACCCCATTCTTCTCAAGGATTTGGGGATCAGAAAAAGAAAAAAGTGATTCTGGAATACGCAAACGTCTGATGGTGGTTAGGTCGAATCCAATTGAAGCCACATGGATTAAGGACTCTTTCTCAATACCGGATAAGAGAAGTGCTCCTTTTTCAACCTGATAGCTTAATGCAAAAGAGGAAAAGAGCATTGCTGGAGCATCAATGGTTTTTGGAAGATCAGAAAAAGCGTTGTGTAGTGAAACTGAGGCATCTTCCAGAAAGTGTTGTTCCTTTCTATAACGGGCGGTGGCAAGAAGGCCACCGCCGGTACTGGAATTCAAATTCATGTGCTGAGTCCGAGATCACTAAATAGCCGTTTATACACTTCAAAATGTTCGGAATTGGCGAATTCTTCAATCTTATCATCCGGAAGGCTTTCCAGAAGATGATCCATGTAACTGAGAACCGATTTAATCTCCTCTTTTAGATGAGCCGGGATCTCCTCCTTTTCTCCTGCATCCTTTACCTGATAATCTTTTTGATCATCGAACGCTTCTGATGCTTCATCATCGGAGGAAACAGATGTAGAAGATTCGGGGTCTGTTTCAGAAAGATCATCCAATTCCTGCATCTCCGGTATCTCAATATCGATGGGGGTAGATTCCAGGGGTTGAGCTACCTCCGGTTCTTCATCTTCATCCTCAATATCAAGAACCTCTTCTTCAAGATCCTCCGATTCGCCGGGACTCTCCGGTTCTGTCATCGGAATAACATCTTCCTGATCTACCAGCAGTTCATCCTCTGCTACCGGTTCGGGAAACGAATCCTCCAGATCATCAAGTGAGACTACATCGCTCTCTTCGATTTCAGGAATTTCAAGTTCATCCAGATCCATATCAAGTTCAGTAGCTTCTTCCAGATCGGAAAGATCAAGCTCCTCCTCATCGAGAGAGAGTTCATCCTCGGGGGCTTCAACATCACCGAGAGAGAGTTCATCCTCGGGGGTTTCAACATCACCGAGAGAA